>NZ_JABERD010000002.1 GCF_013044505.1 Streptomyces sp. S3(2020)
GGACGAACCCCAGCAGGCCGCCCCACCGGCGGGGCGGTGACCGCAGGGGCCACCGGTGCCGGTGGGGCGGCCTGCTGGGGTTCGTCCACAGTGATCCCGAAATCGGTGGCCAGCCCTTCCAGCCCACTGCTGTAGCCCTGGCCGACCGCACGGAACTTCCAGTTGCCCTGGCGGCGGTAGAACTCGCCGAGGACGAAAGCGGTTTCGACACTGGCGCCGCTGCTGTCGAAGCGGGCGATCACAGCGCCCTGGGCGGCGTCCTTGACCTCGATGTAGAGGCCCGGCACCTGACCGAAGGAACCGCCGTCGCTGGAGGCGGCCAGGACCACGGTCTCGACGGCGGGCTCCACGCGCGCGAGGTCGACGAGAAGGGTGTCGACCACCCGCCCACCGGCGTTCTGCTTGCCCTCGTGGCGGACCGCGCCGGAGGTGTGCGCCGGCTGGTTGTAGAAGACGAAGTCGCCGTCGGAACGGACCTTGCCGCCCACGAGGAGCAGAGCCGAGGCGTCCGCGTCGGGTACGCCCGGTCCGGAGTTCCAGCCCAGTTCGACCCGCAGTGCCGTCGTCGGCACCGGAGCATTGGACCCCTTCGACATCGACATGTCCGCCCCCATCACGTGTCACCGCGCCAGGCATGTCCCGGCAGCCCATTGATTCCCTACAGGGCAAACCTATTCCCCGCGACGGCGAACTCCCATCCGGTGCGCAGAGAGATCGCCCGTCAACCCTCGGTAACCCGCCCGGAACTCGGCCTTTACAGGATCTCAACCCCTGCCGCTGCCCCTTTTTCCCACCTTCGCTCGCATTGGGGATCCGAGGCCACTGCCGACACGGAAATCAACCCTCTTATCGGTCTCCCCAACCAGCACATCGTGGGCTTAACTTATGTGCCATGACCTCCCCCCGCTCCACTTATGGCGGCGGCTACTACTCCGCCTCCTTCCCGGACACTCCGATCTACGACTCGCTCGTGGCCGAGCGGGGTACTCCGCAGATCGCCCCGATCCGGGTCCCTGCCGAGTACGCCATGCCGAGCAGCAGCAACCTGCCCGCGCTGCCGTCGGCACTCCCCGCCCTCCCGGCGGGTCCCTCCCAGTCCTCCTACGGCTACCCGCAGGCGCAGCAGCCCGCTCCCCTGCAACAGGCGCCCGCCGCGTACATCCCGCAGCAGGCCGGCGCCCCGCGCGGCTATCCCGGTCCGCAGATGCAGCAGCCCCGTCCGGCGGCGCCGCAGGGCATGGGCTACGAGGCGATGCGCCCCGCGGCTCCCCGCCCCGCTCCGGCTCCGTACCAGGACCCGTACAACAACCAGCAGTACCGCGGCTACTGAGCCGCTCCATGGACCTTCCGTGCCTGATGGCACGATGGGTTCATGGGTGATGCGCGGCTCGAGTCGATTCATGTCCATCCGGTCAAGGCGTTCCGGGCCCTCGCGCCCGGGGAGGCCGACGTGGAGCCCTGGGGGCTGGCCGGGGACAGGCGCTGGGCGCTGATCGACGACGGGGGAAAGGTCGTCTCCCAACGCCGGGAGCCGCGGGTCGCGCTTGCCGCCGCCGAGCTGCTGCCCGGTGGCGGTGTCCGGCTGTCCGCGCCCGGCATGGAGCCACTGGAGGTCCCCGTGCCGCGCCCGGTCGGCACCGTGCCGGTGGCGATCTTCCGGGACAAGGTGGAGGCGGTGCCGGCCGAGGGCTCGGCGGCGCACGCCTGGTGCAGTGCCTATCTCGGCGCGGACGTCCGTCTGGTGCACATGGACGATCCCGCCACGCGCCGGCTGGTCGACCCTGAGTACGCGTTCGAGGGGGAGACCGTCTCCTTCGCCGACGGCTTTCCTCTGCTGCTCACCACTACGGCCTCGCTCGATGCCCTCAATGCCCTGATCGCGCGGGGTGATCACGCCGACGAGGGCCCGCTGCCCATGGACCGGTTCCGGCCCAACGTGGTCGTGTCGGGCACCGACGCCTGGGCCGAGGACGACTGGTCGCGGCTCGCGATCGGTGAGGTCCTCTTCCGGGCCGCCAAGACCTGTGGACGCTGTGTCGTGACCACCACCGACCAGTCCACCGCCGCCCGCGGCAGGGAACCTCTGCACACCCTGGGACACCACCGGCGCCTGGGCGGAAAACTGGTCTTCGGGCAGAACCTGGTGGCCCGGTCCCGTGGCACCATCCGCGTCGGCGACCCCGTCACGATCCTCGATCGGTAGAGACCCGCTCGACGCCTGATGTGCGGGAACCCACCGTGGGGGACCGCGCGTTGATAATCGTGAGAAGTTCATGAGAGGTCCGGTTGGTGATTTCGCTCTCTCTTTGACCGGGCCTGCACGTGAACATCTCCGCCAGGGGTTATCACGGAGCGGGAAGGGGGTGCGGACGGTGCGAGCGATCAGCGGAATCTGGCGCTGGCGGCACAATCCGCTGCGCCGTGCGACCGATCTGGCCGAGGCCTGGGTCGCACTCGCGGCCGTGGTGCTGATCCTGGTCGTCACGCCGGTGGCCGGCGTCGTCGTCGGCGGCCTCGCCCAGGACTCCCTCCAGGAATCGGTCCGCAATCAGCGCGTCGCCCGTCATCTGGTGACGGCCACGGTGGCCCGCAAGCTGGACCGGTCCCCGCTGGACGTCGATCCCGAGACCTCCACCGGCCGTGAGACACGCACCCGTGTCCTCGCCGACTGGACCGCGCCGGATGGCACCGCACAGCACGGCCCGGTGCTGGCGAACCTCAAGGACCCGCATCAGGGCGACCACTTCGCGATATGGACGGACGCGCAGGGCCACATAGTGGCCCGGCCGCTGGACTCCGCGACCGCCACGACGCATGCCGTGCTCGCCGGGTTCGGCGCGGCCCTGCTCGGCATCGGACTGGTCGAGAGCGCCCGCCGGTTGATCGTCTGGCGCATGGTCCGTCGCCGGTACGCCCGTTGGGACCAGGCCTGGGACCGGGCGGGCCCGGACTGGGGCAGGACCGGCACCGGCAGCTGACAGCCTTCCGGCTCTGGTCAACCCACCGCCCGCACGCACGCTACGGTGGACCGGCCGAACTTCTTCGGCAGCACGAACCCGCGAGCGAGCGAGCCCCAGGGACGTGCCGGTGTCGGGCAGTTGACGTCGGTGCGGCTGTCCCCACGGCCCGCGAGCCATGAGTACCGCACAGTGGGGGCACGGCAACACCATGGCACAGGGCACGGTCCAGGTGACGCACACCGGCACCTCGCGGTGGCGGCGCCGCACGGGTGAGTACGCATCGCTCGCCGCCGCCCTGGAGGCCGCGGCCGACGGCGACGTCCTCACGGTCGCCCCCGGCACCTACCGGGAGAACCTCGTCGTGCAGCGGGCGGTGACCCTGCGCGGGCCCGAGGGCTCCCCCGGCTCGGTGCGCATCGCGCCCGCCGACGGGGTGCCGCTGACCGTGCGCGCCTCGGCGGTGGTCCAGGACCTGCATGTGGAGGGCCAGGACGCGGCCGCGCCGGCGCTGCTCGTGGAGGAGGGCACACCGGAGCTGACGGACATCCGGATCGTCACCCGGTCCGCGGCCGGCATCGAGGTGCGCGGCGGCGCCCGGCCGACGGTGCGGCGCTGCACCGTCGACAATCCGGCCGGGATCGGTGTCGCCGTACTCGACGGCGGGGGCGGTGTGTTCGAGGAGTGCGAGGTCGTGGCGGCCGGTCAGGCCGGCGTCGCGGTCCGCGGCGGGGGCCATCCGCGTCTCGAACGCTGCCGGGTGCATCACGCCTCGGGTGTGGGCCTGTCGGTGACCGGCGAGAACTCCGCGCTGGAAGCGGTGGGCTGCGAGGTCTACGAGGTGCGTGGCAGCGGCGTCCAGATCACCAACAAGGCCACCGCGCACCTGACCGACTGCGATGTGCACCGCACCACCGGCGACGGCGTCACCCTGGACACGGACGCCGTGCTGACCCTGGCCGACTGCCGTATCCACGACATCCCCGAGAACGCGGTGGACCTCAGGTCGCGTTCCGTCCTCACCCTCACCCGCACTACGGTGCGCCAGTTCGGGCGCAACGGCCTGTCGGTGTGGGATCCGGGCACCCGCGTGGACGCCAACCAGTGCGAGATCTTCGACAGCACCGGCGACTACCCCGCGGTGTGGGTGAGCGACGGGGCGACCGCGGTGCTGGACTCGTGCCGGGTGCACGACGTACCGGACGCCCTGTTCGTCCTGGACCGCGGCTCCCGCGCGGACGTCGTCGACAGCGACCTCTCCCAGGTACGCAACACGGCCGTGTCGGTGAGCGACGGCGCCACCGCGCAGCTCGACGACTGCCGTATCCGGGACGCGGCGACCGGCGCCTGGTTCCGGGACCACGGCAGTGGCGGCACCCTCAACAACTGCACGGTGGACGGCACCCAGACCGGCGTGATCGTCACCAAGGGCGCCGACCCGACGATCGAGCGGTGCACGGTGGACTCCCCCGCCGAGGCCGGCTTCTACGTGTCGGCGGGCGGCCGGGGCAGCTTCCTGAACTGCCGGGTCACCGGCAGCGGCGGCTACGGCTTCCATGTGATCGACGGCTCCCGTACGACGCTCAGGAAGTGCCGTACGGAGCGGTGTGCCCGGGGCGGGTACGAGTTCGCGGACGCCGGCCCGGACACGGGATCCGGCGTCGGTCCGGTCGTCGAGGACTGCACGAGCGACGAGAGCGCGGGGCTCCGCCCGCCGGCCGCCCCGGAGCCCGCCGTGCAGACGGCGAGCCAGGCCCCCGGTCTGCTCGGCGTCATCCCCGGGCAGCGCACCACCGAGCCGGAGCAGCCTGCCGCCCCCGCCGAGCCCGACCAGCCCTCGCGCACCTCCAAGGCCGTCATGGGTGAACTCGACGCGCTGGTGGGCCTGGACAGCGTCAAGCGCGAGGTGCGGGCCCTCACCGACATGATCGAGGTCGGCCGGCGCCGCCAGCAGGCCGGCCTCAAGGCGGCCTCGGTCAAACGCCACCTGGTCTTCACCGGCTCCCCCGGGACCGGCAAGACGACGGTCGCCCGCCTGTACGGCGAGATCCTCGCCTCCCTCGGTGTCCTGGAGAAGGGACATCTCGTCGAGGTGTCCCGCGTCGACCTGGTCGGTGAGCACATCGGTTCCACCGCGATCCGTACCCAGGAGGCCTTCGACAAGGCGCGCGGCGGGGTGCTGTTCATCGACGAGGCGTACGCGCTCTCCCCCGAGGACTCCGGCCGCGACTTCGGCAAGGAGGCCATCGACACCCTGGTGAAGCTCATGGAGGACCACCGGGACGCGGTCGTGGTGATCGTCGCGGGCTACACGGCCGAGATGGAGCGGTTCCTGTCGGTCAACCCCGGTGTGGCGTCCCGCTTCTCACGGACCATCACCTTCGGCGACTACGCCCCCGACGAGCTGCTGCGGATCGTGGAGCAGCAGGCCGACGAGCACGAGTACCGACTGGCGTCGGGGGCCCCGGAGGGCCTCCTCACGTACTTCACGGCGATCCCCAAGGGCCCCGCCTTCGGTAACGGCCGTACCGCCCGCCAGACCTTCGAGGCCATGGTCGAGCGGCACGCGAGCCGCGTCGCCCAGGTCGCGGAGCCCAGCACGGACGATCTGACGCTGCTGTACGCGGAGGATCTGCCGGAGATTCCCTGACCTGAGCACCAGAGCACCAGAGCACCAGAGCGGCTACCGCTGCGCCGGTACGTCCGGTCGCAGCCGGGCCAGCAGCCTGGCCCGCTCCTCGGCGAAGGCCGGGTCGGCCTGGTAGTCGGAGTGGCCCAGGATCGGTGTGGGCAGCGGGTGTTGCTCGGTACGGCCGTAGGCCAGCGGGTCCTTCAGGGGTTCGTGGTCGACCTCGGGGCCGCATTCGCCGGAGAGCCGGACCGGGCCGCCGATGGGGTCGGTGGGCCGGTACAGATTGCGCCAGCAGGCGACGTCGTGGTGCAGGGCGCTGAGCGCGGCCGGGCCGAAGTGGGCCGGGAACCAGCGGCCGTAGAGCCGCTCCAGCGGTGAGCCGTACGTCAGCAGCGCGACCCGCCTGCGGTCGGCCGGCGTCAGCTGCCAGGCCGCCGCGGCCGCGAGGACGCTGCCCTGGGAGTGTCCGGAGATCACCAGGCGACCGCCGGTGGCGCGTGTCCAGGTGGCCATCCGCCAGGTCAGGTCGGGGACCGCCCGCTCGGCGTAGCACGGCGGTGAGAAGGGATGGGCGGCGCGCGGCCAGAACGTGCCGACGTCCCACAGGATGCCGATGGTGCGGCGCGCGGAGGGGTCCTTGTAGGCGCGCCGGCCCCAGGTGACGAACAGTATGAAGCCGAACCCGATCAGCCAGGAGCCGAGTGCCTGAGCGGTCTCGGCGGCGCCCTGGACGAAGGCGTACGACCCGTCCACCGCCGCGCCCGGTGTCTTCCCGGTGGCGAGGGCGCCCACCAGGGCGCCGGCGCCCAGGAGCAGGGTCGTGGCGGAGGTGACGGCGACGATCAGCGGGGCCCGGTCGGTGAGCGTGGCCAGCGCGCGGGCGTTGGCGATACGCCGGGTGCGGGCCCGGTCCTTGGGCTTGTCCGGGTAGTCGGTGTCCACGGCGGCCAGTTCGGTGCGGCGCAGCTGCCAGGTGCGCCGTCCCAGCCAGCCGCACAGCACCAGCAGGACGACGATCAGCGGCGGGATCACGGACGCCTGCCAGGTCAGCAGGACCGGCGGGCCGGTCAGGGTGGTTCCGGTGCCGTCGAGCCAGTCGGCCACCCGCTGGGACACACCGCCGGACATCACCCCGCCCAGGGCGCAGGCCAGCATCGCGACGGCGGGCCCGCCCAGGCCGCGCATGGCGGCGCGCGGGTCGGGGCGGGTGCGGTGCAGGGTATGGGCCACGACAGCCATGACGATCACGATCAGTCCCTGGACCAGGGCGATTCCGCCGAAGGTGGCGTCGCCCGGCAGCCGTCCCTGCGACGCCCATCCCGGGCGCTCCCAGCCGGCGTACAGCATGGTCAGGGCGAGCAGGCCGAGCGCGGCGAGCGGCAGACGTCGTACGAGATGCTCGTCGAGCTCCCGGTCGAGGCGGTTCTCGCTGCGGCCGCGGCGGCAGACCACCCAGACGACCATGACCGCGCCGCCGGCCAGCGACACCATCAGGAGCCGGCCCAGCCCGTCGAGCAGGGCGGGTCCGTCGGGGCGGCGGTCGAAGCGGGCCGCCGCGGAGCCGACGGCCGCGGCGACCGTGAGCAGGGCCGCGGCGGTGTGGGCGGCGCGCAGCCGGGCCACCAGCCGGCGGCCGTACCAGAAGCCGGGGCGGCCGAGGGCGGTACGGACCGTGTCCTCGTCGGGCTCGGACGGGCGGGACATCGGCGCCTGCGACTCGTAGGCGTTCCAGGTGCGGTGGGACAGGTACCACAGCAGGCAGGTGAGCACGGCGGGGAGCAGCGCGGCGAGGGCGAGCCTGCGCCCGGGGCGGCTCCACCAGCCGCCGTCGGAGACGGTCGGCGACAGGAAGCCCAGCCAGGAGTGCCGGTCGGCGCACGCGCGCGCGCCCGCGCACTGCCATGCCGTCAGATCGAGGGCCACCTCGCAGACGGCCGCGACCAGCAGCACGGTCAGGGACAGGCCCGCGAGTCGCACCAGCAGCCCGTAGAGACGGACCGCGCGGGTGCGGCCGCGTGCGGCGGGGCGCATCCAGTGCGAGAGGTTGACCACCATGAACGGGAGCAGCAGCAGCCACAGGGCGCGCGAGGCGTTGCCGGAGGTGAGGTTGCACCAGACGTACGCCTCGGGCACCGGCTCACGCCGGGCGCTGTCCGGTCCGGTGTCAGCCCCGGCGTCGGTCCCGGCGTCGGTCCCGGCGTCCTCGGCGCGCCGGAACACGGCCGCCGTGTCGTCGCCGGTGATCCGCACGGTGCGCGGATCGTCGAGCATCTTCTCGGGCGTCGTACCGCCCACCCCGTGGACCAGCAGCTCCAGCGCGGAGCCCTCCGGGCCGCCCGTCGAGGCACGTTTCTGCAGATGTTCCACTGTTTCGCTCTTCCCCCGTGACGTGCCGCCCGCTTTGTCGGTGCGGGCTCAAGGATCTCCGCTGGGACTGCGCCGTACACCTCTCGTCACGGAATCTCCCCGTTCCGTGTGACGGTCGGGGCGCAGGACAAGGCCGAAGTGACATGCGCGCGTCGTGACGGTCGGTGGCGCGACCGGTACCGTGCCGTGCGAGGATGGGTCGTCCACGCAGCGGGAACGGGGAGAACGTCCTCGTCGGAGCAGGTGCGCGGGGCGTGTCGGACGGGTTGAGGCGAAAGGACCGGAGCGTACGTGAGCGAGAATCAGAACCTCCTCGCGGAGCAGCGGCGCGCCCTCATCCTGGACGAGGTCCGGCGCCGCGGCGGCGTCCGGGTCAACGAGCTGACCCGCAAGCTCGGCGTGTCGGACATGACCGTGCGTCGCGATCTCGACGCGCTGGCCCGCCAGGGCGTTCTGGAGAAGGTGCACGGCGGCGCGGTCCCGGTGGTCGAGGCGAGCACCCACGAGCCGGGTTTCGAGGCCAAGTCGGGTCTTGAGCTGACGGCCAAGGAGGACATCGCGCGAGCGGCGGCCGAGCTGGTCGCCCCGGGTTCGGCGATCGCCCTGTCGGGCGGTACGACGACGTACGCGCTCGCCCATCATCTGCTCGACGTGCCGGACCTCACGGTCGTCACCAACTCGGTGCGGGTGGCCGATGTCTTCCACGCGGCGCAGCGCACCACGGGCCCCCGCCAGGGTGCGGCCACGGTCGTGCTGACCGGCGGTGTGCGCACGCCGTCGGACTCGCTGGTGGGCCCGGTGGCCGACCAGGCGATCGCGGCGCTCCACTTCGACGTGCTGTTCCTCGGGGTCCACGGGATATCGGTCGAGGCCGGTCTGTCCACGCCGAACCTCGCGGAGGCGGAGACCAACCGCCGTCTGGTGCAGTCGGCGCGACGGGTCGTGGTGGTCGCCGACCACACCAAGTGGGGCACGGTGGGCCTGAGTTCGTTCGCGGCACTGGAGCAGGTGGACACGCTGGTGACGGACGCGGGGCTGCCGGCGCAGGCGCGCGAGGAGGTCGCCGAGCATCTGCGGCGGCTGGTGGTGGCCGGTGAGCCCGGTGAGGGTACAGACAGCTGACTGGGCGTCAGTTAGGGTGTCACACCTCTGCCGTCGCCTGGGGAGTGTGACCGTGGCTCACCAACTGCGCGCCGTGGGGCTCGACTTCATCGAGGTCGCTCCCGTCCGCATGGTCTTCGCCCGGGAGATGTCCGCCGGCCCGGAGGCCGTCTACCGAGCCCTCGCCGACGACGTGCCGGGCTGGCCCCAGTGGTTCTCGGCCGTCACCTCCGCCCGGTCGACCGGCGACGGATCGACGCGCGAGGTCCGTCTCAGGGGTGGCGGGCGCTTCCAGGAGACGATCATCGCGGCGAAGCAGCCGGAGGTGTACGCCTACCGCGTCGACGTGGCGAACACGCCCGGTGTCCGCGCTTTCGCCGAGGAGTGGCGACTCACCCCTTCGGGGACGGGCACCTTGGTGCGCTGGACCTGCGCCGTGGACGGCACGGCCGCGTTCCGCCTCGCGGCGAAGCTCGCACGGCCCGGGCTGGGGCGGGCGTTCCGGGGCGCGGTCGCCGCACTGGACCGGCGTCTCGCGGCCTGAGCGCTCCGCTGGATGAGCGGTGATGTGCCGTCGTTCGGCCGCGGCGCCGTCGTGGCTGGTCGCGCCCGCGCGGCGGTAGCCGCACATCGACACAGCCCGCACCCCTTCGGGGCGCGGCCGAACCGCAGCGGACTTCGCCCGACCCGCTTGGCAGGGCCGCCCCTCGGCTCGGTCTAGCAGGGCCAGATCCCCGTCTCCAGCAGCGACTCGATCGCCTCGGCGTACGGCTGGATGTCCAGGCCCTGTTCGGCCAGCCACGCGTCCGAGTAGTACTTGTCGAGGTAGCGGTCCCCCGGGTCGCACAGCAGCGTCACCACGCTGCCCCGCCGTCCCTCGGCCACCATCTCGGCGACGATCTTCAGCGCGCTCCAGAGTCCGGTGCCGGTCGAGCCGCCCGCCTTGCGACCGATGGCCTGTTCCAGTGCCCGCACGGCCGCGACGCTGGCGGCGTCGGGGACCTTCATCATGCGGTCGACGGCGCCGGTCACGAAGCTCGGCTCCATGCGCGGCCGGCCGATGCCCTCGATGCGGGAGCCGCAGTCGCAGGTGACGTCCGGATCGCCGGTGGTCCAGCCCTCGAAGAAACAGGAGTTCTCCGGGTCGGCGACACAGATGCGGGTGTCGCGCTGGGTGTAGTGGACGTAGCGCGCGATGGTCGCCGAGGTGCCGCCGGTGCCGGCCGTGGCGACGATCCACGCGGGTTCCGGGAACCGCTCCGACTCCAGCTGGCGGAAGACGGATTCGGCGATGTTGTTGTTGCCGCGCCAGTCCGTGGCCCGTTCCGCGTAGGTGAACTGGTCCATGTAGTGGCCGCCGGTGTCCACCGCGAGCCGGGCAGACTCCTCGTACATCCTGCGTGAGTCGTCCACGAAGTGGCACCGGCCGCCGTGGAACTCGATGAGGCGGATCTTCTCGGCGCTGGTCGTGCGCGGCATGACGGCGATGAAGGGCACCCCGATCAGCTTGGCGAAGTACGCCTCGGAGACGGCCGTCGAGCCGCTGGACGCCTCGATCACCGGGCGGTCCGGCCGGATCCAGCCATTGCACAGACCGTAGAGGAACAGGGAGCGGGCGAGGCGGTGCTTGAGGCTGCCGGTCGGGTGGGTCGACTCGTCCTTGAGGTACAGGTCGATGCCCCACTTCTCCGGGAGCGGGAAGCGCAGGAGATGGGTGTCGGCCGAACGGTTCGCGTCGGCCTGGACCTTGCGGACGGCCTCTTTCAGCCAGTCACGGTAAGCGGCGTCGCTGTGGTCGACGTCGAGGGTGGCGCCGGTCCGGATCTGCTGGGGGGTGCTCACGGCGGGGCTCCTTAGGCTTCGCGCCGACGGCGGGTCGCGCTGTCGACGCATCGATCATATGCACCTTCCGCACGCTTCTCACCTGCATAAACACACCTTTGGGCACCTCAAAGGCCACCCTGGGGACCGAGCTCCGCAGGGCCATGGGGGCGCATTCGCACGAGTGCTCCGGGCTCCCGTACCGGGGGTCGCATGCGCACTGGTGCTCGACGCCGGGTGCGGGCAGACTGCACCGAACGGGACGCAGGTCCCCGACGGGGGCGCACACTGGATCATGCAGGCAGTCGGCCCACGGACCCACGCAGGACCCCGGGCCGGCACATCGAGGGCGCACTAGGGGGCGGGGAGCATGGCGGAGCCGGAGTTCACGGCCACGGGCGTGCGGATCGGGAAGCGGCTGCGTTCGCTGACCCGGGCCGGACAGGTCCGTATCAGCGACGGCAGGCTGGAGTTGCTCACCAGCTACGGCAGCGAGATCGACAGCGCGCCGGTGCAGGCGGTGCGGGCGTCCAAGCCCTGGTTCGCCGCCGACGACCGGGCGCTCGCCGACATCAACGGCAAGCGGTATCTGCTGACCCTCGGCGATCACGACCCGGCACCGGGCGAGCCGGGTCCACCCGCGGCACGCCGGTTCATCGAGGCCGTACGGAAGGCCGCGGGACGTCACGGGTGAGCTACCGCGAGTTGCGGTACCCCACCCCCTGAGTCACGCTGTTCTCACGTCACTCTGGGTTTACCGGCGATAACGCTGCGAACCAGCCCGCCGGGCATGGCAGCAGGCAGCCGTCTCACCAGGCGCCTTGCTGGATCGATCCGAACTCCGTGTTCTTCCGGACCTCTTCAGTCGGGGAGTCGCAGCCGTGATCAGTCACCCAAGCAGGCACTGCACGGTGGAGCTCCAAGCCCTGCCGTCGCGGATCGGCCAGGTCCGCAGAATCGTCTCTGCGCAGTTGCGCTACTGGCATCTGGACCCCCTCATAGACCGGGCGGCGCTCGGTGTGACGGAGCTCTTGACCAACGTCCACCGGCACGCCCAGCCCGACAAGATGTGCACCGTGGAGATCGAGCTGGTCCTCGACCGGCTCATGGTCTCGGTGCACGACCACGACCCGCGTCTGCCGGTCGTGGAGGAGATGCCCGACAACCTCCTGGAAGCCGACACGCTCGCCACCCGCGGGCGTGGGCTCGCCATGGTGGCCGCCGTGAGCGAGAGCTGGGGCGTGCGGCCGGACGGGGAGGCGGGCAAGGTCGTGTGGTTCGCGCTCTCCGCGCCCGCCGCCGTGAAAGCCGGGGCGGGGCGGCCCCCGCGGCGTGCCGCGGCGGAGAAGGCACCTCGGGTGTTCGCCGAGGTCGAGGCCCGCAGGACCGAACATGCTCCCGCCCGGTCGGCCGTTGCCGGCTGACCGGGCGGTGACATCGTGTGCCGGGCCCCGTGTCACTCGGTGGCGATCGCCCGCAGCACGTCCAGGCGTGCCGCGCGCCGGGCCGGGCGCAGGCCCGCCAGGGCGCCCGCCGCCAGGCCCACCAGGGCCACGATCGCGAGTCGCAGCGGCGGCATCGCGAAGGCGAAGTCGCTGTCGCTCGCGCCGTCGGAGGCCTTGACCAGGACCCAGCCGAGGAAGCCGCCGAGAGCCAGGCCGCCGACCGTGCCGAACGCGGCCACCAGGACCGACTCCCAGCGGACCATGGCCCGCAGTTGGGAGCGGGTCTGGCCGACCGCCCGCAGCAGGCCCAGTTCCCGGGTGCGTTCGTGGATCGCCAGGGTCAGGGTGTTGGCGATGCCGAGGAGTGCGATGAGGACCGCGAGGGCCAGCAGGGCGTAGACCAGGGTGAGCATCATGTCGATGCCGCCCGCCGACGACTGTGCGTACTCGTCCCGGGTCTGCACCTCGGGGTTGCCGTAGCGCTCGGCCACCTTCTCGACCGCCGCCTTGCCGGTGTCCGTGCTCACGCCGTCCTTGAACGACACGGCGACCAGCGTGTCGGAGTCCTGGGTGCGGTGCGGCTGCCAGGCCGCGCGGGTGATGACGTACTCCCCCGCGAGTTCGGACCGGCCGTAGACCGCGCGGACCGTGAAGGTCTCCTTCTGGCCGTCGGTGAACGTCAGTCGGGTCGTGTCGCCGGGCTTCAGGCCTTGCCTGTCGGCCTCGCTCGCGGTGATGGCGATGCCGTCCGTGCCGAGGTCGCTCAAGGAGCCCCGGATCGTGCCCAGGTCGAAGGTGCGCTCCAGTGCGAGCGGGTCGGTGACGGTCAACGCCCGCCCCTTGCCGTCGACTTCGGCGACTCCGCGGCCGAGTCCGACGGCCGTGTCCACCTCGGGCAGCCGGTCGAGGGCGCCGGCCAGACGCGGACTCAGGCCGCTGCCGCCCGCGCCGAACGCCGGGGTGCTCACCGCGATGTCGCCCGCGAAGGACCGGGAGACGGTCTGGTCCATGGTCGCCTTGAGGGACGCGGCGAACACGGTGAACAGGGAGACGACCGCGACGCCGATCATCAGGGCGCCGGCGGTGGCGGCCGTGCGCTTGGGGCTGCGCAGGGCGTTGCGGCGGGCGAGGCCGCCGGTGACTCCGCGCAGTCGGTCGAGGGGGCCGCCGAGGACGCGTACCGCAGTGGTGGAGGCGACCGGGCCGAGGATCACGAACGCGGCCAGGGCCAGGACGGCACCGGTGCCCGCGAGCCAGAGGGACGGGGAGACGAGCACACCGCTCATCGTCACGCCGAGGGCGAGGGCGGCGAGGCCCGTCCCCGTCACGGCGCGCACGCGCGAGGCGCCCGAGGCGTCGACGGCCGTCTCGCGCAGTGCCGCCATGGGGGCGGTGCGGCCCGCCCGTACGGCGGGCAGGAGCGCGGAGCCGAGGCAGACCACGATGCCGACCGCGAGCGGCAGCAGCATGGACAGTGCGCTGACCACCAAGTCGCCCTCGGGGAAGGGGAATCCGATCGCCGGGAACAGTGCCTGGAGGCCCGCGGCGATACCGATGCCGCCCGCCAGGCCCGCGAGCGAGGCCGTCACCGCGACCGCGGTCGCCTCCACGAGGGTCGACGCGGTGACCTGGCGGCGGGAGGCGCCCAGGGCACGCAACAGGGCGTTCTCGCGAGTGCGTTGGGCGACGACGATCGCGAAGGTGTTGTGGATGGAGAAGGTCGCCACCAGCAGGGCGACGCCGGAGAAGACGAGGAGGAAGAGGGTGAAGACGGTCAGGAACTGGCTGGAGATCATCTCGGTGTTCTCCTCGGCCGACTCCTGACCGGTGATCGCCTCGACTCCCTCGGGCAGTACGGGAGTCAGCCGGTCGACGAGCTCCTGCTGACCGACACCGGGCCCGGCGCGCACCTGGATGGTGGTCGCCTCGCCGGGCCGCGCGGTGAGGTACTTCTCGGCGTCGGCCTGCGTCATGCCGGTGAAGGTCACCTGGGCCATGCCGTCCTCGCCGCCGAAGGTCGCCAGGCCCACGATCGTCACCTCGACCGGGTCCGGCGTCCGCAGAGTCGTCGTGTCGCCGATACTCAGGTCACCGCGTTCGGCGGTGCCCCGGTCGATGACGACCTCGCCCGGCTTCGCGGGGGCGCGGCCCTCGGCGAGCTGGTAGGCGTTGAGCTCGGGGTCGGCGATCCAGTTGCCGGCGAGGGTGGGCGGACCCTGCCCGCCGATGGGGTCGCCGTCGGCGCCGACCAGTTGGCCCGCGCCCTGGATGCTGGGGGCGGCGGCCGCCACGCCGGAGACCTGCTCGACGGTCCTCACCAGGTCCGTGGCGACCGGCTGGCGTACGCCCTCGCTCTCGCCCGGTGTGGTGATGGCGTCGGCGCTGCGGACCACGGCGTCGGTGCCGCTGGTGGCCCTGCCGAACATCGTGTCGAAGCTGGCGCGCAGGGTGTCGCCCATGACGAGCGTGCCGGCCAGGAAGGCGACGCCGAGGAACACCGCGAGGAAGGTTCCGGCGAAGCGGCGCTTGTGGGCGCGCAGGGAGGACACGCTCAGCCGGACGGCGGCGTTCATGACGGTCCTCCGAGCGGTGCGGTGGTGTCGAGGGCCTTCATACGGTCCAGGACCTTGTCGGCGGTCGGGGCGGTCATACGGTCGACCAGGCGCCCGTCCGCGAGGAAGACGACCTCGTCGGCGTGGGCGGCGGCGACCGGGTCGTGGGTGACCATCACGACGGTCCGGGACGTCTGGCGTACGGCGCGGCCGAGGAGGCCGAGGACCTCGCCGCCGGAGCGGGAGTCCAGGTTCCCGGTCGGTTCGTCGGCGAAGACGACATCGGGCCGGCCGGCGAACGCCCTTGCCACGGCGACGCGTTGCTGCTGGCCGCCGGAGAGTTCGGAGGGGCGGTGGTGGAGGCGGTCGCGCAGGCCGACGACGTCGACGAGTGCGTCGATCCACTCGCGGTCGCCCTTGCCGCCCGCCAGGTCGAGGGGGAGCGTGATGTTCTCCTCGACGGTCAGGGTGGGTACCAGGTTGAACGCCTGGAACACGAAGCCCACACGGTCGCGGCGCAGCAGGGTCAGACGGCGGTCGTCGAGGGCGCCCAGTGCGGTGTCGCCGATGTGGGCGGTGCCCGAGGTGAGGGTGTCGAGGCCGGCCGCGCAGTGCATCAGGGTGGACTTGCCGGAGCCCGAGGGCCCCATGATCGCGGTGAAGCGGCCGGCCGGGAAGTCGACGCTCACCCCGTCCAGAGCCCGCACGCCGGTGTCGCCAGTGCCGTAGACCTTCACGGCGTCGGTCACTCGGGCGGCCGATCGGACGGTGGTCGTGGTCGTCATGCCGCACCGCCCTTGCCCGTGCGGCCGAACTGCTCGTCCAGGACGGACAGCCGACGCCAGTACTCGTCCTCGTCGATCTCGCCGGCGGCGAAGCGGCGGCCGAGCATCGCGATCGGCGAGTCGGCGGACGGGCCGGTGTCGGCCGTCGTGCGCCACGGGCCGCGGCGACCACGCCACGCGGTGCGGCGCAGGACGGTGACGGCGCCGACCACGACGGCCGCCCAGATCAGCGGGAAGAGAAGGATCCACGGGCCGGGCCCGCCGTCCCAGTGCGCCAGGGTCTGCATCTCGGGTCATCTCCCTAGTGGTGTGTGCGGGTGATGTCCCGAGACTGGCCCCGGGGCGGGGTCCGGGTCGTCGTACGGCCAGCGGCAGTGCGTGTACCTCCCGGGGAGTACGAGGAGCCGTTCCGGCTGCTCCGCGCGAGGTCGACTTCTGTAACTACTAGTATGTACAGTAGGTGTGTGAGTACTCCGGAGCGTCTGATCGAGTCCACCCGGGAGCTGCTGTGGGAGCGCGGTTACGTGGGCACCAGCCCCAAGGCCATCCTGGAGCGTTCGGGTGCCGGGCAGGGCAGCATGTACCACCATTTCAAGGGGAAACCCGACCTCGCGCTGGCCGCGATCCGGCGCACGGCCGAGGAGTTGCGGGCTACCGCCGAGGGAGTACTCGGCGGGCCGGGGACGCCGTACGAGCGCATCGAGGCGTATCTGCTGCGCGAGCGCGATGTGTTGCGCGGCTGTCCGGTGGGGCGGCTGACGATGGATCCGGACGTCATCGCGAGCGACGAGCTGCGCGAGCCGGTCGACGAGACCCTCGACTGGCTGCGCGAGCGGATCGCCGGGATCGTCGAAGAGGGCAGGGAACAGGGACAGTTCGCGGCTTCGCTCGACGGCGAGGCGATCGCGGCGACGGTCGTCGCCACCGTGCAGGGCGGCTATGTCCTCGCCCGCGCCTCGGGCTCCCCCGCCGTCTTCGACGCGGGCGTCCGGGGCCTCCTCTCCCTTCTGGCACCACGGCCCTAGGAGTGCACGCATGTGCACACCGCCCGGCACCGCCACCCGCACGGCCGGGAAGCGCACGCCGACGCTGCGGAGTACCCCGCCTGAGGAGGCACCCGATGCATGCGATGCAGTACGAACTCACCCTGCCCGCCGACTACGACATGGGCGTGATCCGCGGTCGTGTGGCGCGGGTCGGGCATCTGCTCGACGAGTGGGAGGGCCTCGGGCTCAAGGCGTATCTGATGCGTGAGCGCGGGGCGCACGGCTCGCCGGTGAACCAGTACGCGCCGTTCTATCTCTGGGACACCATGGCGGGGATGAACTCCTTCCTGTGGGGTGGCGCCTTCCAGAGGCTGAGCGATGACTTCGGGCGGCCGTCGGTCCGGCAGTGGACGGGGCTGGCCCACCAGGCGGGCGGCGCCGCCGGTTCACCGGCGCGGGTCGCTGTGCGGCGGCGGCAACCGGTGCCGGACGGGGCGGAGTTGGCGGAGGTCATGGCGGACGCGGTGCGTGCGACGGGGCGGCTGGCGGCGGAGGACGGGGCGGTGCTGGCGGCGGCAGCCGTGGACACCGGCCGTTGGGAGCTGGTCCATTTCTCGCTCTGGGCCCATGACACGCCCGAGGCGGAGGGCGATGTGTTCCAGGTGCTGCACCTGTCGGCGCCGGGGCTCGCCGGGCTGCCGCGGGGGCGCCAGTGGTGAGCGTGGTCCGTACGGTTCTCGGGGATGTGGGGCCGGAGCGGCTGGGCGTGTGCGACGCGCACGACCATCTGTTCTTCGGCAGCCCCCGGCTGCCCGGGCAGGAGTTGCGGGACGTGTCCGCGGCCCGCGCGGAGTTGGCGGCGTTCCGCGCCTCGGGCGGGGACAGCGTGGTGCAGTGGACGCCGTACGGGCTGGGGAGGCGGGTCGCCGATCTGCCGCCGCTGTCCCGGGAGACGGGGGTCCTGGTGGTGGCCGCGACGGGACTGCACCAGTCCGTCCACTACGACGACCGGACCCTGAAGGAACTGCGCAACCGGCTCGCCGAGGTCTTCGTCGCCGAACTGACCGACGGGATCGGCACATCGGGGGTCCGCGCCGGACTCATCAAGGTGGCGGGCGGTTTCCACGCCCTCGACGCGCACGCCCGCTGGACGATGACCGCGGCGGCCGAGGCGCACCACGCGACCGGTGCGCCGATCGCGGTCCATCTGGAGCTGGGCACCGGCGCGCTCGACGTACTGGACCTGCTGTGCGGCGAGTTGGGCGTGGCGCCGTACCGGGTGATCCTGGGCCATCTGAACCGCTCCCCCGACCTCGTGGTGCACCGGCAGGCCGCGGCGACCGGCTGCTATCTGGCCTTCGACGGTCCCTCACGTGCCCACCACGCCACGGACTGGCGGATGCCGGACGCCGTACGGGCCCTGGCCGAGGCGGGCCACGGAGATCGGCTCCTCCTGGGCGGCGACACGACGACCGCGGCGGCGCGTTCGGTGAACGGCGGTCCGGGGATGCCGTATCTGCTGCGCCGGGTGCGGCCCCGGCTGGCGGCGGAGATCGGCGCCGAGCTGGTCGAACGCGTCATGAGCGAGAATCCTGGGCGGGCACTCGCCGTCGAGTGGCGCTGACCGAGGAAGAGAGAGGAAGGGAGCGGAGATGGCACTGGAGATGCGGGAGAGATGCGAACGCTGTGAGACGGCCGAGCTGCCGCCGGACGCGCCGGCCCGCATCTGCTCGTACGAGTGCACCTTCTGTGTGCCGACAACCGCGCCGAAGCGGCGAAGAGGCGGTCGGGGGGTGGCCTAGCCGTTCGCCCCCGGCTTCCAGTCCTGGGCGAGCAGACCGAGCACCACCTCGTCCAGGAACTCGCCCATCACCCAGGCCGCGGAGCGCAGCACGCCCTCGCGGACGAAGCCGTTGTGCTCGGCCGAGCGCAGCATCGCGGTGTTGTCCGACAGCGTCTCGATCTGGAGCCGGTGCAGGCCGCGCACGGTGAAGCCGTAGTGGCACAGCACCGCGACCACATCGGTGCCGTAGCCCTTGCCGCGGGCGGAGGGCAGCAGTCCGAGGCCGATGTGGGCGAAGCGGTTGTGGGTGTCGATGCCCCACAGAGTCGCGGAGCCGATCAACGTGCCGCCCTCCAGCTCCACCACGGAGAACGGGACGTGCGCTTCCTCCTTGTCGTCCACCACCAGCCGCGGGTCCTTGGAGCCGGGCGACATCGGACGCCACGGCCGGCTTTCGGACCGCGCGGAGTTGACGACGTCGTCGTAGAGCTCCGTCCGCAGGACCGGGATGTCGTCCTCGTGCCGGGCCCTGAGCCCTACCTTGGTACCTCTGAGCATGCAGGCTTCCTATCCGACCGGGCTCGCCGACGGCAAACGATTAAGGTGAGCGCGTCGGCGACCGCCGGTCAGGACCTACGCCACCGAGATGTCCACCGACGGCCTCAGCTTGGCGGCCGCGGCCAGGGCCTCGTGCACCGGGTGGGCGTCGAAGGCCGCCAACAGAGCGGTGTCCGCGGGGAGTTCGGCGGCCGGGAAGGCGATCTGCTCGTAGGCGGCCTGGAAGCGCGGACCCCAGCGGCGGGCGCCGAGGCGGGCCGTGCGGGAGCAGTTGTCGACCATGTGGGCGACGTCGCGGGCGTGCATGTAGGGCAGGAGTGAGTCCACGGCCTCGATGACGGACTCGTTGACGATCTCGGACCAGGGGTGGCCGCGGTCGGCGAACTCGTCGATCTGGGCCGTCATGGTGGCGACGAAGACCCCGGCGGTGAACGGGTCCACGGGCAGGTCCCGTTCGGCCCGGCGGGCGTGCGCCCGCTCGCTCACCGACCACATCGGCGAGCCCCCGATCCGGCTCATCTCGCGGGCGCCGAGCCGCCGTTCGGCCAGGATCACACTGCGTAGCTCCGTGCCGTCGGCGACCTCGTCGTAGATCTCCGCGACGATCTCGCGGGCGGGTCCGTGCGTCGCCGTGTACGCGCGGTCGAACACGGCCCGGGAGGCGGTGCCGAGGTCCTCGCGGACCGCCCGCAGGCCGGCTCGGGAGATGGTGCGGGCGATCGGGCCGGTCACGTTCTCGCAGGAGCGCTCGTACGCCGTCACCTCGTCGTCCCCGGCGAGGCGGTGGCGTGTGAAGAGGCTCTCGACGATGCCGTGGACGGCGCCGAGCAGGATGGCGCGTTCGCCGACGATGTCGGAGAGGTACTCGCTGTCCAGCGTGGTGCGGAAGGTGTACGGCGAGCCGAGCGCCACCGACCAGCCCAGCGCGAGGTCGACGGCCCGGCCGTCGGGGTCGGCGTGGACCGCGTAACTGCTGTTGATCCCGGCGCCGTTGATCTCGGCGCCCTGCTGGTAGAGGCGCCGCACCGAGTCGCCCATGCCCTTGGGGCACACCGCGAGCACCGCGTGTCCCGGCGGGAAGTCGCCGCCGGTCTCCCGGAGGTGGCCGAGCAGGAAGCCGTGCGAGAGGCCGATGGCGGCGCCCTCCTTGAGAGCCGCGAAGATCTGCTCGTGGTGGGCGGCGAGTGCGGCGTCGGCGATCAGCAGGATCACCAGGTCGCTGTCGGCGGTGACGGCGAGCCAGTCACCGAGGGTGCCGTCCTCCTCGGTGAAGCCGTGGGCGCGGGCGTCGGCGGCCGAGCGCGAGCCGGGGCGCAGTCCGACGGCCACCCGGATGTCCGTGCCGGCGAGGGAGTCGCGCAGGTTCAGGGCCTGGGCGCGGCCCTGTGGGCCCCAGCCGATGACGCCGATGCGGCGGACCCCGGCGAAGGCCCGCGGAAGCAGCGGGAAGAGGTGCCGGCCGCCGCGCAGGATGGTCTCGGTGCCGCCGGGCACGTCCATCGTCTCGAGGGAGAAGACACGGGAGCTGTACGTGGTCGAGGTCATGGTCGAGTTGTAGGCTCCGGGTGGGCATTGCGGCAAGCGCAACATCCGAAGCGGGTTGTTGCATGAAATGAAAGACGCAGGTCACAGCATGCGTGAAGACCATCGGGACCTGCGTCTTTTTCTGCATCTGGCGCAGACACTGAACTTCGGGCGGACCAGTCTCGACTGCCATGTCAGCGCGGCGACGCTCACCCGGACCGTGCAGCGGCTGGAGGCCGGGCTCGGGCACCGGCTGCTGGACCGGGGGCCGCGCGGGGTGTCGCTGACCGCGGAGGGGCACCGGTTTCGCGCGTACGCCGTCGAGGCACTGGAGCTGTGGCGCTCCTATCGGGAGGAGCACCCCGATCCGGCCGAACTCACCGGCCGGCTGGCGGTGTTCGCCACGGTGACCGCCTGCCAGGCGCTGCTGCCGGACCTGCTGGCCCCGTTCCGCGCCGCGCACCCTCAGGTGCGGCTCGATCTGCGCACCGGTGACGCGGCGGCGGCGCTGGCCCGGCTGGACGAGGGCGAGGTGGACGTGGCCGTGGCGGGGATCCCGGCGCGGCTGCCGGAGCCGTTGGTGGGCCGGACGGTCGCGGTCACCGAACTGGTCCTGGTCACGGCCCGGGACCGGCCGGACCCGGACCTCGCCGGTCCCTTCGTCCTGCCCCACCGCGGTCTGGTCCGCGACGCCGCCGACCGCTGGTTCCGTGCCCGCGGCACGGCGCCCGAGGTGGCCTGCGAACCGGACGGCCACGAAGGGCTGTTGACGCTGGTCGCCCTCGGCTGCGGCACGGGGGTGGTCCCCCGTCTCGTACTGGAGCACAGCGCGGTGCGCGACCGGCTGTCGGTGATCGCGGCGGATCCCGCGCCGGAGCCGTTCCCCATCGGGTTGTGCGTACGGCGGGCCGATCTGCGCCGACCGCTGGTGGCCGCCCTGTGGAGCCTCACAGCTCCCTGAGATTCACGGCTCCCGGCGGTCCAGGAGCTCGATCCGCGCCACGTTCTCGCGGTCCTCGGCGTCCTCGCAGGGCTCCCCCGCGAACCACGCGTCGAGGATCTCCTTGAGCAGCGGCTCGGAGGTCAGGCGCAGGCTGAGGGCGAGGACGTTGGCGTCGTTCCAGCGGCGGGCCCCGTCCGCGGTGTAGGCGTCGGTGCACAGGGCGGCCCGTACGCCCGGGACCTTGTTCGCGGCGATCGAGGCGCCCGTGCCGGTCCAGCAGCACACGACCGCCTGGTCCGCCGCCCCGGTGGCGACGTCCCGCGCCGCCGACTCGGAGCACACGGCCCACCGGGGGTCGGAGCCGGGACGCAACGCCCCGTGGGTGACCACTTCATGACCGCGTGCGCGCAGCTCGGCGACGAGACTGCGGGCCACGGGTTCGTCCATGTCCGAGGAGACGGAGATCCGCATGGCCCCGAGCCTAGAGCCTACGCGCCGAGCGCGCGGGCGAGCAGGTCACGGCGGTTGTGGGTGCCCGTCTTCGCGAACACCGACTTCAGGTGGTCCTGCACGGTGTGCTCGGAGACGTGCATGGTGGCGGCGACCGTGTGGCTGTCGGCGCCTTTGGAGAGCAGGCCGACGAGTTCGGTCTCCCGGGCGCTGAGGGCGTGGGCCGGGCAGAAGACGGACAGTCGCTCGGCGGGTGAGGACTCCTCGATGGTGACGGCGACGGCGCCTTCCATGCGGGCGGCGCGCAGGGTGAGCCAGAGTCCGTCGGCGAGGTGCACGCGGGCCCGCGGCGGATGGTCGTCGACCCCGGCCTCGACGGCCAGGAGCTGGGCGGCGACGTTGTAGGCGCCGGCGGGCACGGCCGGGCGGCCGTGCTCAGGGGGGACCAGGACGCGCAGGTAGGCGTGGGTGCCGGGGGTCTGGCCGACGACGCCCATGTCGGGTGAGAGCACGAGCACCAGGGGTTCGGAGCGGGGCTCGTGGGGCGGTCGTACGACGAAGGTGGCGGCCTGGCTGCGGCGCAGTGCCGTCGTGATCGGCGCCGTGAGGCCGGCGAGGTGGGCCGCCTCCGCCGGGGTGAAGTCGCGGTCGCGGCGCCACAGGTCGAGGAAGCCCCAGGTTCCGTGGCGGTCCCGGAAGACCGTCGAGGCGATGTCCCGGATGCCGTGGTGGCGCAGGAGGTCGTTCCACAGGGGGCTGACCGAGCGGTCGGGGAGGTCGCTCAGCAGGGCGACGTCCCGCAGCTCCGTCCAACGGTTCGCCCGGGTCACGTACTTGAGGTGGATCGCCCGGGGCAGCTCCCGCAGCACGGGGACGTCGGCGATCGGGGCGCAGCCGACCGAGGTCTCCGGGTCGGTCAGGAGGAAGGCGTAGGCGTCGAAGCCGATGGTGGCGCGGAGCTCGTCGAGAAGGCGCAGGCGAAGTTCCCGTGCGTCGCCGCCCGCCTCGCACAGCCGCAGGATGCGCTCCCGTCCGGACATGGGCCGAGCGTATCCCCATATTTCTGGGATGTACGGCACCGGGCGCAACGGCGCAGCCTGGGGACGAGCATCGAGGAGGAATCATGCCGACCCTGCGCATAGAGCATCCGGTCACCGACTTCGCCCTCTGGAGGACGGCCTTCGACCGCTTCGCGGCCGCGCGTGCCGACGCGGGCGTACGGCGCCATCGCGTCCAGCGGCCCGTCGACGACCCCGCCTACGTCGTCGTGGACCTCGATTTCGACGATGTGGCGGCCGCCGAGGGGTTCCTGGGATTCCTGAGGTCGACGGTGTGGGCCTCGCCCGGGAACGCCCCGGCGCTGGCCGGGACGCCTCGGACGCGGATCCTGGAGACCGCCGAGGATCACCAGGGCAGCGGGCCGTCGACGTCCACATAGCCGCCGGTCGGGCCGTCGGGGCCGATCCGGGCCATGCGGACGACGATCTCGGCGCCCTGTTCGACGCTCTGGGTGCCGGTGCGGCCGTTGAGGTCGGTCGCGGTGAAGCCGGGCTCGACGGCGTTGATCCGGATGTTCGGGAACGCCTTCGCGTACTGCACGGTGATCATGTTGACCGCGGTCTTGGACGCCGGGTAGGCGAGGGCCTGGTAGAAGTGTGCCGGCGAGTCCGGGTCGGACAGCCGGGACAGCGAGGCGAGGCCGCTGCTGACGTTCACGACGACGGGGGCCGCGGACCGCTGGAGCAGCGGCAGGAACGCGCGGGTCACCCGGACGACGCCGAAGACGTTGGTCTCGAACACCGTGCGCATCTCGTCGGCGGTGGTGTCGGCGGCGGCCGGGACGGCGTTGTTCTCGCCCCGGACCTCGATGCCGGCGTTGTTGACCAGGACGTCGAGCCCGCCCTCGGCCTCGACGGTCTTCGCGGCGGCCCGGACGGAGGCGTCGTCGGTGACGTCGAGATGGACGAACCGGGCGCCGAGCTGTTCGGCGGCGCGGCGGCCGCGTTCGGCGTTCCGGGCGCCGATGTAGACGGTGTGACCTGCGGCGACGAGCCGGCGGGCGGCCTCCAGGCCCAGGCCCTTGTTGGCTCCGGTGATGAGTGTCGTAGTCATGACCCCACCGTCCCGCCGGACCGGCGGGACAGCCAGATGACGCTTCTTCCTGGGACTCGCGGTACCAGGCACCGTGTCGGCCGAAGCGGTTGACTTGGGGCATGACGACGACGGAACTCGGGCAGGCGCTGCGGCGCTGGCGTGACCGGGTCGCCCCGGGGACCGCGGGGCTGCCCGCCGGTGGCCAACGGCGCGCGGCCGGGCTGCGGCGTGAGGAGCTGGCCCTGCTGGCGGGGATCTCGGTCGACTATGTCACCCGCCTCGAACAGGGCCGGGCGGCCAGTCCGTCGGGGCAGGTCGTGGAGGCGCTGGCGCGGGCGCTGCGGCTGTCGGGGGACGAGCGGGGGTATCTGTTCCGGCTGGCCGGGCTGGCGCCACCGGGCCCCGAGACGGTGCCCGGGTACCTCACGCCGAGCGTGCAGCGGCTGCTTGACCGGCTGGTGGGCACCCCCGTGGGGGTCTCCGACGCGGCGATGACGCTGCTCGTGGCCAATCCGATGTACGCGGCGCTGCTGGGCGACCCCTCCGGTCTGCGCGGCTTCGAGCGCAACGGGGTGTGGCGCAACTTCCTCGGCGCGCCCGGCCGGGTCCGCCACACTCCCGAGGAGCGGCGTGCCTTCGAGGCGGGCATGGTCGCCGAGCTGCGGTCGACGGCCTCGCGGTATCCCGCCGACCTGCAACTGCGGCGCCTGATCTCGGAGTTGCGGGCGGGCAGCGAGCGGTTCGCCGAGCTGTGGGACGCGGGTGTGGTCGGCCGTCTTGAGGCTTCGCGCAAGACGATCGAGCATCCGCAGGTCGGCCTGGTGACGTTGGACTGCGATCTGCTGCGGGTGGAGGGCAGCGATCTGCACCTCCTCGTCTACTCGGCCGAGCCGGGCACCGAGGCCGCCGAGAAACTGGAGTTGGTCTCCGTGCTCGGCATCCAGTCACTGGCGCGCTAGCGCCCCCAGCGGGTCGTCCAGCACCGGCTGCCACGCCAACTCGGCCGCGCCGACGAGGCTGTTGTGGTCGAGGGTGCAGGCGAGGATCGGGACGCCGCCGCTCTGTCCCCACAGGCTGCGGTCCGCGACGACCGCGCGCAGCCGGTCCGGGTCGGCGTCGAGGAGGGTGCGGTGCAGGCCGCCGAGGATGATGCGGTCCGGGTTGAGGATGTTCACCAGCCCGGCGAGGCCCAGTCCGAGGCGGTCGATGAGGGCCTCGGTGGCGGTGCGGACGGCCGGGTCGTCGTAGTGGTCGCGGATCAGTTCGTTGGACTGCTGGAGCAGGGACACCTCGGGTCCGGGCTCGCGGCGCACGGCGTCGAGGAAGGCGAGCGGGTCGGCCTCGACGTCCAGGCAGCCTCGGCTGCCGCAGTGGCAGGGACGGCCCTCGGGGTTGACGGTCAGATGGCCGACTTCGAGTGCCAGGCCCGAACTGCCGGTGTGCAGACGGCCGTCGAGGACCAGCGCCCCGCCGACTCCTCGGTGGCCGGTGGCCACGCACAGCAGGTCGCGGGCGCCGCGGCCCGCGCCGTGCCGGTGCTCGGCGAGCGCGGCGAGGTTGACGTCGTTGCCCGCGAAGGCGGGTCCGGTGATGCCGGCGGCGCGAACGCACTCGGCGAAGATCCGGCGGACGGGGGCGCCCACGGGCCAGGCCAGGTGCAGCGGGTTCAGCGCGGTGCCGTCGGGCTCGGCGACGGCGGAGGGGACGGCGAGCCCGGCGCCCACACAGCGCAGGCCGGTGGTGCGCAGCAGTTCGGCGCCCGCCTCGACGACCGAGGCGAGGACCTTCGCCGGGTCGGCGTCGACGGTCTCGCAGCCGGGTGCGGTGGCGACGATCCGGCCGCCGAGTCCGACCAGCGCCGCCCGGAATCCGTCGGCATGCACCTGCGCGGCGAGGACGACCGGCCCGTCCTCGGCGACGGCGAGCCGGTGCGAGGGCCGGCCCTGCGAACCGGCGGCCGCGCCGGGCCGGGCGTCGACCCGGATCAGCCCGAGCGCCTCCAGCTCGGCGGCGACCGCACCGGCCGTGGCGCGTGTCACTCCGAGTTCGGCGGTGAGCACGGCGCGGGTGGGGGCGCGTCCGGTGTGCACGAGCTCCAGAGCGGGCCCGAGCGCACCGCGCCCCCGGTCCAACCGCGTCCTCGAGGTCGTTCCTTCCCCCGTCGGCCGGGGGTCCGCCTTGCCGCTCATGAGGGCGAGTCTCCCATGATCCGCTGGACCGGCGTCCTACCGGCCGCTGACTCTGAGCGTGATGTTCAGCCGCCCGGCCAGCCCCAACTCCGGGGGCGCGGTGCCCGGGTACACCTTCGGCACCCCGTGGTACGCGAGCCGCGAGGGCCCGCCGAACACGAACAGGTCACCGCTGCGCAGCTCGACGTCCGTGTACGGCCGCGTCCGCGTCGCGGTGTTGCCGAACCGGAAGACACAGGTGTCCCCGAGGCTCAGCGACACCACCGGGTCGTCCACGTGCTCGTCGCTGTCGCGGTGCATGCCCATACGGGCGTCGCCCTCATAGAAGTTGACCAGTGCGATGTCGTACGACGGTGAGGTCGCCCCCAGCGTGTTCCCAGCCGTGGGAGAATCCGGGCCGAACGCGTCCCGCACCGCGCTGCGGCCCAGCTCCCCCAGCCACTCGGGGAACGGCTTGACCGGGGCGCCGTCGCCGTCGACGACCGTGCGGGCGTAGGCGTACGGGTACCAGTGCCAGCCCAGGCAGACCTGCCGGGCGGTCATCGTGCCGCCGCCGGGCGTGCGGACCGTCCGCAGACCCGCCGGGGCACGCGCCCACTCGCGGCAGGCCACCAGCAGCTCGTGCTGCCGGCTCGCGTCGAGCCAGTCCGGCAGATGCGCCGCGCCCGGCGCGACCTCCGTGCGGGACCTCGGGAACAGCTCGGCATCCATGAGGCCATCCTGCCGGAGCAGCCCTGAGCTGCGGCTCCGCTAGCCTGGACCCACGATGACCGACCGTATGACGACGCCCTGGGGCGAGCTCGCGCTGGCCCGTTTCCCCGAGGACCCGCGTGACAGGCTGCGTGCCTGGGACGCCTCGGACGAGTACCTCCTGAGACACCTGGCCGAGCAGGAGGTCCCGCTGTCCGGCACGGTGGTGGTCCTCGGCGACCGCTGGGGCGCGCTGGTCACGGCGCTGGCCGCGCACCGGCCGGTACAGATCACCGACTCGTACCTCGCCCAGGAGGCGACCCGGGCGAACCTGGCCCGGGGCGGTGTCGAGACGGGGGCGGTGCGGCTCCTCACCACGCAGGAAGCGCCGCCCGGCCGGATCGACGTCCTGCTGGTGCGGGTGCCGAAGAGCCTGGCCCTGCTGGAGGACCAGCTGCTGCGGCTGGCGCCTGCGGTGCACGAGGGCACGGTCGTCGTCGGGACCGGGATGGTGAAGGAGATCCACACCTCGACGCTGAAGCTGTTCGAGCGGATCCTCGGACCGACCCGCACCTCCCTCGCCGAGAAGAAGGCCCGGCTCATCTTCTGCACGCCCGAGCCCGCGCCGGAGCCGGCCCCGAGCCCGTGGCCGTACCGCTATGACCTGCCTGCCGGCATCGGATCGGTCTCGGGACGCACCGTGGTCAATCACGCGGGTGTCTTCTGTGCCGAGCGACTGGATGTCGGTACCCGGTTCT
This sequence comes from Streptomyces sp. S3(2020), assembly GCF_013044505.1. Classification (GTDB taxonomy): domain Bacteria; phylum Actinomycetota; class Actinomycetes; order Streptomycetales; family Streptomycetaceae; genus Streptomyces. Next base: position 27,636 of record NZ_JABERD010000002.1, read on the forward strand.
TCCTCCAGCACCTGCCGGACAGCAAGGGCGCCCAGCGGGTCGTGGACCTCGGCTGCGGCAACGGGGTCGTCGGTACGGCGGTGGCGCTGGCGAACCCCGAGGCCGAGGTGCTGTTCGTGGACGAGTCGTTCCAGGCCGTGGCCTCCGCGGAGTCGACGTACAAGGCGAACGGCGTTCCGGGGCATGCCGAGTTCCGGGTCGGGGACGGGCTCGCCGGGGTGGCGGCCCGGAGTGCCGATCTGGTGCTCAACAACCCGCCGTTCCACACCCACCAGACGACCACCGACGCGACGGCCTGGCGGATGTTCACCGGCGCACACAGCGCGCTGCGTCCGGGCGGCGAGCTGTGGGTGATCGGCAACCGCCATCTGGGCTACCACGTCAAGCTGCGGCGGCTGTTCGGCAACAGTGAACTGGTCGCCAGCGAACCGAAGTTCGTGGTGCTGAAGGCCGTCAAGCGCTAGACGCGGGCGTCCCGTCGCGGCGGGTGGCGGCGGAGTCGATCGTCAGGGAGCCCCCAGCACCCCCATGATCCGGGTCACCGCCCGTGTCATCGCCTCCCTGCCCACGCTCAGGTAGGCGCGTGAGTCGACCGCCTCGGGATGTGCGGTGAGGAAGTCCCTGATGGCGCCGGTCATGGCGATGTTGAGGGCGGTGCCGATGTTGACCTTGGTGATGCCGCCCGTGACGGCGGCGGTCAGTTCGTCGTCCGGCAGGCCCGACGAGCCGTGCAGGACGAGCGGTACGTCCAGTGTTCCGGAGAGGTGTTCGAGGAGCGCGTGGTCGAGGGTGGCGGTGCGGGTGGTCATGGCGTGCGAGCTGCCGATGGCGACGGCGAGGGCGTCCACGCCGGAGTCGGTCACGAAGGCGCGGGCCTCGGCGGGGTCGGTGCGGGCGCCGGGGGCGTGGGCGTCGAGCGGCGGTTCACCGTTCTTGCCGCCGACCTCGCCCAACTCCGCCTCGATCCAGAGGCCTTGGGCGTGGGCCCAGTCGGTGGCGACACGGGTGGCGGCGAGGTTCTCCCGGTAGGGCAGGTGGGCGGCGTCGTACATCACGGAGCTGAATCCGGCGTCCGCGGCCTGCCTCAGCAGGGCGTCGCTCCGGACGTGGTCCAGGTGCAACGCGACCGGAACGGCGGCGCGTTCGGCCGCGGCGACGGCTGCTCGGGCAAGGGGTCGCAGTCGTCCGAGGCGGAACCTGACCGCGTTCTCGCTGACTTGGAGGACGACGGCGGAGTCCGCCGACTCGGCGCCGGCGACGACCGCCTCGACATGTTCCAGCGTGACGACGTTGAACGCGGCGACGGCGCAGTGCGCGGCGGCGGCCCGCGTGACGAGTTCGCCGGTGGTCACCAGAGGCACGATCGCTCCTACGAACCGGCGAGTATCACGGAGCGGGTGAGATGGCGCGGCCGGTCCGGATCCAGACCGCGGGCCGCGGCGACGGCCACGGCGAGCCGCTGGGCGCGCACCAGTTCGGCGAGCGGGTCGAGCCCGCCCGCGACCCACAGCCCGCCGGTCTCCCGCACCTGGTCGGCCAGCCCCTCGGGCGCCTCGCCGAGCATCCAGGTCGCGGTGCCCCGTGTGGTGATGCTGATGGGGCCGTGCCGGTACTCCATCGCGGGGTAGGCCTCGGTCCAGGACAGGGCCGCCTCACGCATCTTCAGACCGGCCTCGTTGGCGAGCCCCACGGTCCAGCCGCGGCCGAGGAAGGTGAACTGCGCGCAGTCGACGAGTCCGTCCGGCAGCGGGCCGGTGAGCGCGGTGCGGGCGTCGGCGACGACGGCGTCGGTGTGCAGGCCGAGGTGGGCGCGGAGCAGGGTCAGGGCGGTGGTCGCGAACCGGGTCTGCACGACGGATTGTTCGTCCGCGAAGTCGAGCAGGACGACGTCGTCGGCGGCCCGCACGACCGGTGTGTGCGGGTCCGCGGTGAGGGCCGTGGTCCGGGTGCGGCCCTTCAACCGCCCGAGCAGTTCCAGCACTTCGGTGGTGGTGCCAGAGCGGGTGAGGGCGAGGACCCGGTCGTAGGGGCGGCCGTGCGGGAACTCCGACGCGGCGAAGGCGTCCGTCTCGCCCTGGCCCGCCCCCTCGCGCAGCGCCGCGACGGACTGCGCCATGAAGTACGAGGTACCGCACCCCACGATCGCGACCCGCTCCCCCGGCGCCGGCAGCGCGGCGGCGTGTTCCGGTGCCTCGGCCGCCGCGCGGATCCAGCACTCGGGCTGGCTGACCAGCTCGTCCTCGACATGAGTCATGTCGTGACCCCTCCCCTTGCCCCGAACATCGCCGTGCTTGTTTCTGCAAGATATAGCGAGGTTTCGAGCAGAATCAAGCATTCTTCGGTCATGGGGGTGCGCTAAGGTCACGGAGAGATCGAGGAACGGAGGGCGCGGATGTCCCGCGACGCCCGCTGGAAGGCGCTGCTGGAACTGCTCGTGGAGCGCGGCCGGCTGGACGTCGAGGAGGCCGCCGCCGAGCTGGAGGTCTCGGCCGCCACCATCCGCCGCGACTTCGACCAGCTGGCCGAGCAGCAGATGCTCGTGCGCACACGGGGCGGCGCGGTCGTGCACGGGGTGTCCTACGAGCTGCCGCTGCGCTACAAGACGGCCCGGCGCGCCTCCGAGAAGCAGCGCATCGCCAAGGCCGTCGCCGCTCTCGTCACGCCCGGCACGGCCGTGGGCCTGACCGGCGGCACGACCACCACCGAGGTGGCCCGCGCCCTGGCCGTCCGCCCCGACCTGGCGGCCGGCTCCCCCGCGCTCACCGTCGTCACGAACGCGCTGAACATCGCCAACGAGCTGGCCGTGCGCCCGCAGTTCAAGATCGTGGTGACCGGCGGGGTGGCGCGTCCGCAGTCGTACGAGCTCATCGGGCCGCTCGCCGACGGGGTGCTGAGCCAGATCACCATCGATGTGGCGGTGCTCGGTGTGGTCGCCTTCGACGTCACGCACGGCGCGGCCGCGCACGACGAGGCCGAGGCCGCGATCAACCGGCTGCTGTGCGAGCGCGCCGGGCGGGTGATCGTGGCCGCCGACTCCAGCAAACTGGGGCAGCGGGCGTTCGCCCGGATCTGCGCGGCCGGCGCGGTGGACACGCTGGTCACGGACACGGCGGCGGGCGAGGACACCGTGCGGCGCTTCGAGGAGGCGGGGATCCGGGTCGTCGCGGTCTGAGCCCGTTCACCGCACCTGCCGGACCGAACCGACCTAGGCTGGTTCCAGGGAGGCTGCGATGAGCGCGACACCTATGGACCAGCCGTATCTGCCGATCGCCGAGCACGGGCTGATCGGTGATCTGCGGAGCGTGGCCCTGGTCGGCACGGACGGCACGATCGACTGGTACTGCTGCCCGTCCTTCGACGCCCCCAGCGTCTTCGCCTCGATCCTCGACGCGGAGCGCGGCGGGTCCTTCGGGCTCGCCGCGGCGGTGCCGGCGAAGACGAAGCAGTTCTACTTCCCCGACACCAACGTCCTGATCACCCGGTTCTTCACCGAGGACGGCGTCGGCGAGGTGCAGGACTTCATGCCGGTCGACAGCGAGTCGGCCGAGACCGAGCGGCACCGGCTGATCCGGCGGGTGGTGTGCGTGCGCGGTTCCATCCCGTTCCGCACCCGCGTCGCCCCGCGGTTCGACTACGGCAGGCAGCCGCACACCGTGCGCATGGTCGGTGACGTCGCCGTCTTCGACTCCGCGGAGCTGTCGCTCGGCCTGACCGCGACCGTGCCGCTGGAGACCGACGGCCAGGACGCCCGCGCCGACTTCAAGCTCGCCGAGGGCGAGTCGGCGGTGTTCGCGCTGGACCAGGTCGGCGGTGAGGTGACCCCGCGCCGGTGCGCCCGCACCGAGGCCGAGGAACAGTTCAACAGCACGGTCGACTACTGGCGCCGCTGGCTCTCCGCCTCCAAGTACCGGGGCCGGTGGCGGGAGATGGTGCACCGCTCGGCCCTCACCCTCAAGCTGCTCACCTACGCGCCGACCGGCGCGATCGTGGCCGCGCCGACCACGAGCCTGCCCGAACAGCTCGGCGGGGAACGCAACTGGGACTACCGGTACGTGTGGGTGCGGGACGCCGCGTTCTGTGTGTACGCCCTGCTGCGGCTCGGCTTCACGGGCGAGGCCGAGGCGTTCATGAAGTTCGTGACCAAGCACGTCAGTCCGGGCGACGGCAAGCCCTCCGGACCGCTCCAGATCATGTACGGCATCGACGGCCGCACCGATCTCACCGAGTCCGAACTCCCCCACCTGGAAGGCCATCAGGGCTCCGCGCCGGTGCGCGTCGGCAACGCCGCGGCGGAACAGCTCCAGCTGGACATCTACGGTGCGCTGATCGACTCGATCTACCTCTACGACAAGTGGGCCAAGCCGATCTCCAGCGACCAGTGGGACGATGTGTGCGCCCTGGTGGAGTGGGTGTGCGAGCACTGGGACCAGCCCGACGAGGGGATCTGGGAGACCCGGGGCGGCCGCAAGAACTTCCTGTACTCGCGCCTGATGTGCTGGGTGGCGATCGAGCGGGCGATCCGCATGGCCAACCGGCGCGGTCTGCCCGCGGATCTGCCGCGCTGGCTGGAGTGCCGCGACACGATCTACCGGCGGATCATGAGCCGGGGCTGGTCCGAGACCCGCAAGGCGTTCGTGCAGCACGAGGACAGCGACGTACTGGACGCCGCCGTCCTCATGATGCCGCTGACGAAGTTCATCGCCCCGACCGACCCCAAGTGGCTGTCCACCCTGGACGCGCTCACCCAGGAGCTGGTCTCCGACTCCCTGGTCTACCGCTACGACCCGCTGGCCAGCCCCGACGGACTGCGCGGCGACGAGGGCACGTTCTCCATCTGCTCCTTCTGGTACGTCGAGGCGATGGTGCACGCCGGCCGGGTCGACGAGGCACGGCTCGCCTTCGAGAAGATGCTGACGTACGCCAACCATCTGGGCCTGTACGCCGAGGAGATCAGCCACACCGGCGAGCAACAGGGCAACTTCCCGCAGGCGTTCACGCATCTGGCGCTCATCAGCGCGGCGTTCAACCTGGATCGCGCGTTGGGCTGAGGGGGCTCGGTCAGCCGGAGCGGGCCGCCTGCCGGGCGAGCAGCGAGCGATGGATCTCGCCGGCGCGGATCGCCGTCGTGGACAGCAGGGTCGAGGTCAGTCCGTGGGTGTGCTCGGTGCCGCCCTGGAGATAGATGCCCGCCGTGACGTCGGGTGCGGTCTCCACGCGGTGGTCGCGGGTCACCCGGATCGCGTCCCCGTCGTCCCGGAGGCAGACCTTGGCCGCCTCGCCGAGCAGGGTCGTGAAGTCCCGTGGCCGGTATCCGGTGGCGTGCACCAGCAGGTCGGCCACCATGGTCCGCTCCACGCCGGTGGGGAGGTACTCGACGGTGATGTCGAGGGCGTTGTCGGCGCGTTGGCCTACCTCGCGGATACGGGAGACGTTCAGGAAGCGCAGCCGTTCCCGGCCGGTGACCTTCTCGCGGTACGCGGTCGCGTACAGGGACTCGATCAACTCCATGTCGACCACGGAGTAGTTGGTCGAGCGGTGGTAGTCGAACAGGGACTGCTTCACCTCCGACGGGGAGCCGAAGTACACGTCCACCGCCTCCGGGTCGAAGATGCGGTTGGCGAACGGGCTGTCGTCCGCCGGGGTGTAGCCGTACTTGGAGAAGACCGCGCACACCTCGGCCTCGGGGAAGGAGCGGTACAGGCAGTCGACCGACTCGGCGGCGCTCTGCCCCGCGCCCAGGACCACGGCCCGTCGCACGGGCTCGCCCTCGGCGAGGAGCTTCTCCACGCCGGGCAGCAACTGGCCGTTGTGCCCGACCCGTTCGGAGAGCTCGGCGCCCGGTGGCACATGGGGTTCCAGACCGACGGCCACGGCCAGATCGCGGGTCCGGTACGTCGTCCCGCCGCAGACCACCTCGAAGCCGGTGACGGCACCCGAGTCGTCCCGGACCGGTTCGACGGACCGCGGTCCTGGTGTACGTCCTCGCCTGGCGGCACGGCATCCACGGCTACCGGCTGGTGCCGGTCGGCATCGGGGTCAGCGCCCTGCTCCAGGGCGTCAACGCCCATCTGCTGGCCAAGGCCCGCTTCACGCAGGCCGCGCAGGCGATGGTGTGGCTCAACGGCAGCCTCAACGGCCGGGGTTGGCAGGACGTCCGCACGGCCGCGCTCGGACTGCTCGTCGTGCTGCCCCTGGTCGCGCTCGCCGCGAGCAGGCTGAAGATCCTGGAGATGGGCGACGACGTGGCGGGCGGTCTCGGGGTGCCCGTCCAGCGCACCCGGCTGCTGATCCTCGTCCTCGGTACGGCGGCCTGCGCGGTGCCCACCGCCGCGGCCGGCCCGATCCCCTTCGTGGCCCTCATCGCACCGCAGCTGGCCCGGCGCCTCACCCGGGCACCGGGCCCCAACCTGCCGGTCGCCACCTGCACCGGCGCCCTCCTCGTGGTCGCCGCGGACTTCGCGTCCCAACGGATCCACGAGACGGCCCAGCTGCCGGTGGGCGTGGTGACGGCGGTGGTCGGCGGGCTGTACCTGGGGTGGCTGCTGCGGCGACAGCGACGGCTGGGCCGGATCTGAGCCGACGGCCCCGGATACCCGGCAGTAGCCCAAGCGGTTCCTGATGCGGCGGCCGGGTCGGGTTCGTGTCAGTGGCCGTGGGCGGCCTCGTCGGTGTCCGCCCCCGGCGTCACGGCTCCGGCCGTCACCGTGAACGCGGCCGTACGCACCTGGCCGTCGTGCTTGAAGTCGAGGAACAGCCGGTACGTGCCGCTGCTGGGCGCGGTGGCCTCGAAGGACACGTCCGGGCCGGGCTCCGGCCGGCCATGGGGGTGGACGTGCAGATACGCCAGGTCTCCGGAGCGCAGGGCGACGAGATGGCCGTAGGAGCCGAGGTAGGGCTGAAGGTCGGTGACGGGCCTGCCGTCACGGGCGACCGTGAGTTCCAGTTCGCTCCCGGTGCCCGGGGTCAGGCCGCCGGTCAGCCGGACCTGGTAGCCGTCGACGTCCACGGTGCGGGTCGCCTCCGGGAGCCGCCGCGGCTCGTACGCGCCCGCGACCGCGAGGTCCGCGCCGAGGGTGAGGTTCTCGGCGCCCTTCTTCGCCGGGGTGAAGTCGGCGAGGACGCGGTAGCCGCCCGCGCGGGGCAGTTCGACGGGGATGCTCCAGGTGCCGTCGGCGCCGCGGGCGGGGTGGACATGGCGGTAGGTGCCGAGGTCGCGTGAGGCGATGATGAGGTGGAGTTCCTTGGTGTTCTCCCGCTCGTACGCCGTGACGGCCCGGCCCGCGGAGTCCCGGATGACGAACCGCAGGTCGGACCGCTGTCCGGCGGTGACGCTGGGGGTCCTGAGGTCGAGTGCGTAACCGCCCTCGGACACCTGGAGGCCACCGGCGGGTGACGCCGCGGCGCCCTCCGCCGCGGCCTCCTCATGGCTCGCGTGGGGCTCCGGCGCACTCTCCGTCACCAGCGGGTCGATGCCCTGCCCCACGCCGTACGCGGTGCCGAACGTCGCGGCGAGCGCGGCGGCGAATGCGGAGATCTTGAGTCCAGCACGCATGGCCAGCTCCTGGGGATCACGGCCTCCGGCTCGGACACGGGGCCTCGACACCATCGACCATACCCCTGGGGGGTATAAAGTCAAGCTTGCGATCGGTACCCCCTAGGGGTATACAGGAGAGCGGCACGGAAATACCCCCGCCCCCTATCGAGGAGCACCGATGACCAAGCCGGCGACCGACACCGCGTCCGAGGTAGAGCTCGTCATCGGCGGCATGACCTGCGCCTCGTGCGCCGCGCGCATCGAGAAGAAGCTGAACCGCATGGCCGGGGTGACCGCGACCGTCAACTACGCCACCGAGAAGGCGAAGGTCAGCTACGACGGCGAGATCACCGTGCGGGACCTGATAGCGACCGTCGAGAAGACCGGGTACAGCGCGCAGGAACCCGTACCGGAGGAACCCGACGGCGAGAACGAGCCGGTGGACCACGAACTCCGGACACTGCGCGAGCGGTTGATCACCGCGACGCTCCTCGCCGTTCCCGTCGTCGCGATGGCCATGATCCCGGCCCTCCAGTTCGAGTACTGGCAGTGGCTCTCGCTGACCCTCGCCGCGCCCGTGGTCACGTATGCCGGATGGCCCTTCCACAAGGCGGCGTTCACCAACGCGCGCCACGGTGCGGCCACGATGGACACGCTGATCTCGGTCGGCACCCTGGCCGCGTTCGGCTGGTCGCTGTGGGCGCTGTTCCTCGGGACGGCGGGGACGCCGGGGATGACGCACCCCTTCGAGCTGACGATCGCCCGCGGTGACGGCGCCGGGAACATCTATCTGGAGGCCGCCGCGGGTGTCACCGCCTTCATCCTGGCCGGGCGGTACTTCGAGGCGCGGTCCAAGCGGAAGGCGGGCGCGGCGCTGCGGGCGCTGCTGGAGCTGGGCGCGAAGGACGTCACCGTGCTGCGCGCCGACGGCAGTGAACAGACTTTTCCTGTGGGCGAGTTGACGGTCGGCGCCCGCTTCGTCGTCCGTCCGGGCGAGAAGATCGCGACCGACGGGACGGTCGTCGAGGGCTCGTCGGCGGTGGACGCGTCAATGCTGACCGGCGAGTCCGTGCCGGTGGAGGTCGCCCAGGGTGACGCGGTCACCGGTGCCACGGTCAACGCCGGCGGACGGCTCGTCGTCGAGGCGACCCGGGTCGGCTCGGACACGCAGTTGGCCCGGATGGCGAAGCTGGTGGAGGACGCGCAGAACGGGAAGGCCGCGGCTCAGCGGCTGGCGGACCGGATCTCCGCGGTGTTCGTGCCGATCGTGATCGCCCTCGCGCTGGGCACCTTCGGCTTCTGGCTCGGCAACGGGGCCGGTCCGACGGCCGCCTTCACCGCCGCGGTCGCCGTGCTGATCATCGCCTGCCCGTGCGCCCTGGGGCTGGCGACGCCGACCGCGCTGCTGGTGGGCACGGGGCGCGGTGCGCAGCTCGGGATCCTCATCAAGGGTCCGGAGGTCCTGGAGTCCACGCGCCGGGTCGACACCATCGTCCTCGACAAGACGGGCACGGTCACCACGGGCCGGATGACGCTGCTGGCCGTGCACACCGCCGACAGCACGGACGAGGCCGAAGTCCTGCGGCTGGCGGGCGCGTTGGAGCACGCCTCCGAGCATCCGATCGCCCGGGCGGTGGCCGAGGGGGCGCTGGAGAAGCTGGGTGCGCTGCCCGCGCCGGAGGACTTCGCGAACGTGCCGGGGCTCGGAGTGCAGGGCATCGTCGAGGAGCATGCGGTACTCGTCGGCCGGGAGCGGCTGTTGGCCGAGTGGGCGATGGAACTGCCCGTGGAGCTGGCCCGGTCGAAGGCTGCGGCCGAGGCGTCCGGTCGTACGGCGATCGCGGTCGCCTGGGACGGCGAGGCGCGGGCGGTCCTGGAGGTCGCCGACGCGGTCAAGGAGACCAGCGCCGAGGCGATCACCCGACTGCGGGCGCTCGGTCTGACCCCGATCCTGCTGACCGGTGACAACGGGGCGGTGGCCCGGGCCGTCGCCCGCGAGGTCGGGATCGCGCCCGAGGACGTGATCGCCGAGGTGCTGCCGCAGGACAAGGTCGACGTCGTCAAGCGCCTTCAGGGCGAGGGCCGTTCGGTCGCGATGGTCGGCGACGGCGTCAACGACGCGGCCGCGCTCGCCCAGGCGGACCTGGGGCTGGCCATGGGCACGGGCACGGACGCGGCGATCGAGGCCGGTGACCTGACCCTGGTCCGCGGTGACCTGCGCGCGGCGGCGGACGCGATCCGGCTGGCCCGCCGGACCCTCGGCACCATCCGGTCCAACCTGTTCTGGGCCTTCGCCTACAACGTGGCCGCGCTGCCGCTGGCCGCGGCGGGGCTGCTCAACCCGATGCTGGCCGGGGCGGCGATGGCGTTCTCGTCGGTGTTCGTGGTGGGGAACTCGCTGCGGCTGCGGTCGTTCAGGGCGGCCCGGTGAACGCGGACCGGTGAACGCGGAGCGATGATCAGGGTGCCGGACCACCGCGGTGGTCCGGCACCCTGTCGACGTCAGCCCAGCTTCTTCAGGAGCTCCACGGCCAGCGGGGCCGAGGACGCCGGGTTCTGGCCGGTGACGAGGTTGCGGTCGACCACGACGTTCGGCACCCACGGCTCGCCCACCTGCACCAGCACGCCGGCCTCGGTCAGCCGGTCCTGGAGCAGCCACTTGGCCTTGTCGGCGAAGCCGGCCTGGGTCTCCTCGGCGTTGGTGAAGGCGGCGATCCGGTACCCGGCGAAGGAGTTGCCGCCGTCGGCCTCGACCGTGGCGAGCAGCGCGGCCGGGGCGTGGCAGACGACACCGAGGGGCTTGCCGGACTCCAGGGCGCTGGTGAGCAGTGCGCCGGAACCGGCGTCGACCGCGAGGTCCTCCATGGGCCCGTGGCCGCCGGGGTAGAAGACGGCGGCGTAGTCGTCGAGGTCGACGTCCTCCAGGCGGATCGGGTGCTGGATCTCGGTCGCGGTGGCGATGACGCCGGCGATCCGGTCGGCGTTCACCTGACCGCCGTTGACCTCGGGTGCGAGGCTGCCCTTGTCGACGGTGGGGACGACGCCACCGGGGGTGGCCACGGTGATCTCGTGACCGGCGGCCTTGAAGGCCTCGTAGGGGGCGACGGCCTCCTCGGCCCAGAAGCCGGTGGGGTGCTGAGTGCCGTCGGCCAGCGTCCAGTGGTCGGCGCCGGTGATTACGAAGAGGATCTTTGCCATGCTCCGACGGTAAGTCGATCCACCCATAGGAATCCAATAGGCTCACGTATGTGAGAGATAGGGAATCCAATCACCACCCGGTCGCGGCACCGCTGGACCTGAATCTGCTCCGCACCTTCCTGACCGTGTACCGCACCGGCTCCTTCACCGCCGCCGCCCGGCTCCTGGGCCTCTCCCAGCCCACGGTCACCACACAGATCCGCGCCCTGGAGCGGCAACTGGGCCGCGAGTTGTTCGAGCGGCTGGCCCGCGGTGTCGCGCCCGCGCCCTACGCGGACGAGCTCGCCGCTCGGATCGTCGACCCTCTGGACTCGCTGGCCACGGTCACGGGAGCGGACGACGCCCCGGCCGAGCCCGTGCACCTCGCCGGCCCGGCCGAGTTCCTCACCGTCTCCGTCCTGCCCGGTATCGCGCCGCTGGTGGAGTCGGGCGTACGGCTGCGCGTCACCCCCGGTCTGACCGAACCGCTCCTGGAGGATCTGCGCGCGGGCCGCCACGACCTGGTGATCGCCACCTTCCGGCCGCGTGGACGCACCCTGACCTCGGTGCCCCTCAACGACGAGGAGTTCGTGCTGGTCGCCGCCCCCGACCGGGCGGAGCGGATCGGCTCGCCGGCACGGATCGCGACGGAGGGGGCGGCCGCGCTGCACGGCGTCCCCCTGGTCGCGTACGCCGAGGACCTGCCCATCGTGCGCCGCTACTGGCGGCATGTCTTCGGCAAGCGTCTGACCCGCGACCCCGCGGTCACGATGCCCGACCTGAACGCGGTGAAGGCGGCGGTCATGGGCGGTGCGGGCTTCTCGGTCCTCCCCCGCTATCTGTGCGCGGCCGAGCTGGCCTCGGGTGCGCTCGTCCTGCTCCACGACCCGGACGACCCGCCGATCAACACGGGCTTCCTCGTGCAACGCCCGGGCGCCTCGGGCAATCCGCACGTGGCCCTGGTCCGCGACCACCTGCTGAGGGCCGCCCGCGGCTGACGGCTACAGCGTGAGGAACGACGAACGGGGGCCCTCCAGGGTGGCGTCCATGCGGGCCGCCTGCCCCTGCGTGAACATGAACATCCCCACGTCGTCGGTGTAGTCCATGTAGTTGACGAACATGTCCCCGTCGGGGGCGTTGTTGCACGTCACATGGGGGAACGCGGGTGTGCCGAAGTTGGGGCCGCCCGCGTTGGGGGTGTCCGCGACGAAGTCGCTCCCGCTGCATCCCTGGCCGTCGTCGCCCCAGATGTGGAACAGGTTGAGCCAGTGGCCCACCTCGTGGGTCGCCGTGCGGCCGAGGTGGAACGGTGCCCTGGCGGTCCCCGTCGTACCGACGAAGGTGTGGGCGATGACGACGCCGTCGGTGGCGGTGGGGCCGCCGGGGAACTGGGCGTAGCCGAGGATCTCTCCGACGGAGGGGTCTTCGAGGCGCGGGGCCACCCAGAAGTTGAGGTACTGGTCGGCGGGCCAGGCGTCCTGTCCGCCGCCCGACGTGAACTTGATCGCGTCGTCCATCCCGAAGGTGTCCGTCGCGGTCCGGGTGCGGGTGATACCGCCGGTGGGAGCCCCGTCGGGGTCCTGGGAGGCGAGCCGGAACTCGATCCGGCAGTCGGCGACGAGGGGCTGCCAGACCGTGGGCACCTGCGACACGTCCGCGTTGAGCATCCGGTAGTCCTGGTTCAGGACGTCGATCTGGCTGAGGATCTGGGCGTCGCCGATGTCCTGCTCGGAGGTGTGGTGGACGACGTGCACCACGACGGGGATCACCGTCACACCGACGCGGGCCGGCGTCCGAAGACCCTGCTCGAAGGCGAAGGCGCGGTTCTCCACGGCGTCCCGCGCGACGGCGTACGAGGGGTCCTCGGTCAGCAGTCGCCGGTGGACCGGCATGGTGCCGCAGACTCGGTGTGCGGGGGTGGTCTCGTCGGTCTCGTTCTCGGGCACGCTGCACCGCCTGGAGATGGCCGCACCGCAACGGCGCGGAGGTGAGGGTGGAGCGGGCCCGTTGGGGTTTACGGTAGGGCGACGGAACGGACATGGTAAGCCGAATCGCGAATTCCGTCGTAAATCCGGTGTTGCTTTCCGTATCGGCTCAACTGGCGACAGACCAGGAGGTGCCCGGCCATGAGCGGTCCGCCGCCGGAACTGATCGGGACATGGGTGCACGCCTACGAGGAGGACTCGCCCGGCGTCATGGTGTACCGCCCGGCGGGCTACCCGCTGCCGCCCGCGCGGGGCCGCCGCGGGCTGGAGTTCGCCGCGGACGGCACCTTCACCGAGCGCCCCCTCGGCCGCGCCGACGCCCCCGGGCGGCGCACCGGCCGCTGGGCGCCGGCGGACCCGGAGGGGCGTCGGCTCGCGCTCGACGTCCCGGGCGCGGAACGTCAGTTGGAGGTTCTGTACGTCGACGATCAGGTGCTCAAGCTGCGGGCCTCCGACTGATCGGCGCCCTCGTGGTGCCGTCCGATCGGCACGACCATCGGGGTCCGGCTGACCGGGTCCTCGCCCACGACACAGCGCAGCCCGAAGACGTCCTCCACCGTCGCCGCCGTGACGACCTCGGCGGGGGCACCCTCGCCGACGATCCGGCCCGCCTTCATGGCGATGACGTGATCGGCGTACCGGCAGGCCTGGTTGAGGTCGTGCAGGACCATGACGACCGTGCGGCCCTGCTGCCGGTTGAGGTCGGTGATCAGGTCCAGGACGTCGATCTGGTGGGCCAGGTCGAGATAGGTCGTCGGCTCGTCCAGCAGCATCACCGGGGTGCCCTGGGCGACGGCCATGGCGATCCAGGCGCGTTGCCGCTGTCCGCCGGAGAGTTCGTCGACGGCCCGGTGGGCGAGGTCGGTCATGGCGGTGGCCCGCAGCGCCTCCCGCACGGCCTCCTCGTCGGCGGACGACCACTGCCGCCACCAGGTCTGGTGCGGTGAACGGCCGCGCCCCACCAGGTCGATGACGGTCAGCCCCTCGGGAGCCAGCGGCGACTGCGGCAGGATGCCGAGCTGTTGGGCGAGGAGCCTGGTCGGCATCGAGTGCACCGAACGGCCGTCGAGATGGACCGTGCCCGCCTTGGGCGTCAGCAGCCGGGCCAGCGCACGCAGGAGGGTGGACTTGCCGCACGCGTTGGCGCCGACGATCGCCGTGACCCGCCCGGTGGGGATCAGCACGTCGAGATCCTCGACAACCACCCGGTCGTCGTACGCGAGGCGCAGGCCTTCGGCCCTCAACTCAGGTCCTGTGGAAGAAGCTTCACGCTGGGACGACACGGTGTCAGCCTCCTGAGCCGGCGCGGTTGGCGCGGACGAGCAGCCACAGCAGCACGGGCGCGCCGAGCACGCCGGTGACGATCCCGACGGGAAGCTCGGTGTCCGGGATCAGCTTGCGTGCGACGAGATCGGATACGAGGACCATGACGGCGCCGGTCAGTCCGGCGGCCACGGGTGGTGGGAAGGCGGTGCCCGCGAGCCGCTGGGCGACCTGCGGGGCGGCGAGCGCGACGAACGCGACGGGCCCGGCGGCCGCGGTGCCGAAGGCGACCAGGCCGACCGCGGCGAGCAGCACGGCCACCCGTACGGTCTGCACCCGGGTCCCCAGGCCCCGGGCGACGTCGTCGCCGAGTTGCAGGATCCGCAGCTGCCGCCCCAGCAGCAGGGCGGCGGGGACCAGCACCGCCACGGCCGTCGCGAGCGGGCCGATCTGGTCCCAGGTACGGCCGTTGAGGTTGCCGACGAGCCAGCCGAGCGCCGCCTGCGCCTGGAAGCGCTGGCCGCGGGCCATGAGGTAGTCGGTGGCGCTGGTGCAGATCCAGGCGACACCGATCCCGACGAGGACGATGCGGTAGCCGGTCGCGCCCCGCTTCCACGCCAGCGCGTACACGAGGGCCGCGGCGGACAACGCGCCGATCAGGCCGAGGGACTGGATGCTCAGACCCCCGTCCCAGCCGAGCACGATCCCGGCGACCACCGCGGTGCCGGCGCCCTGCGTGATGCCCATCATGTCGGGGCTGGCCAGCGGGTTGAGAGTCAGCGTCTGGAGGAGGGCGCCGGAGACACCGAAGGCGATGCCGACGAGGAGCCCCGCCAGGGCGCGCGGCAGGCGCAGTTCGTGGACGATGAGCCGGGTGCCCGGGTCGCCGGCGCCGAAGAGGGCCTGGAGTACGTCGGTGAGCGGGAGGGAGATGTCCCCGACGGAGACCTCCACGCAGAACACCAGGAAGGCGGCGGCCGCGAGGCCCGCGCACACGCCGAGCAGCCGGGGGCTCAGCACACCGGAGACGGGCGGGGCGGTGAACCGGTAGGTCAGGCGGTCCAGTTGGGCCGTCATGGACTCACACCTCCGCGAGGCGTCGGCGCCGGACCAGCGCGATGAAGAACGGTCCGCCGATGAAGGCGACCAGGACTCCGGCCTGGATCTCGACGGGCCGGTCGATCAGCCGTCCGGCGATGTCGGCGGTCAGCAGGAGACAGGGCGCGAGGACGGCCGACAGGGGCAGCAGCCAGCGGTGGTCGGGGCCGATGCCGGCGTACTGGGCCAGGACGCGGGCGATGTGCGGCACGACCAGGCCGACGAAGACCACGGGTCCGATGACGGCGACGGCGCCTCCGGTGAGCAGCGTGACGGCCACCACGCCCTGGGTGCGGACCAGTCCGATCCTCAGGCCGAGGGACTTCGCCACGTCGTCGCCGAGCGCTAGGCGGTTCAGCGCGGGGGCGCAGGCCAGGGCGAGGACGGCGCCGACGGCGAGGAACGGCAGGACGCGCAGCAGGACTTCAGTGTCCTGGTTGGCTAGCGAGCCCGCCGACCAGAACCGGTAGCGGTTCAGGGCGTCCGGGTCGGTGAGGGCGACGGCGCTGGTCAGTGAGAACAGCAGCGAGGTCACCGCGACGCCGGCGAGGGCGAGTTTGACCGGTGTGCTGCCCGACCGGCCCAGTCCGCCGAGGAATTGGACGAGGACACTGGCGACGAGGGCGCCGGCGAAGGCGAACCAGATGTAGCCGTAGGCGGATCCGATGCCGAGGACACCGACGGAGACGACCACCGCGAAGGCGGCGCCCGCGCTGACGCCCAGGATGCCCGGGTCGGCCAGCGGGTTGCGGGTCAGCGCCTGCATCAGCGCGCCCGACAGGCCCAGCGCGGCGCCGGTCGCCAGACCGATGGCGGTGCGGGGCAGTCGTACGGACCAGATGACGTTGTCTATTCGGGAGCTGGGCGCGTTGCCGAGCAACGTGTCCCAGACCTGGCCGAGCGGGACGTTCAGCGCGCCGAACGCCATCGACAGGGCGCACAGCAGCAGGAGCGCCATGACGGACAGTGTCAGCAGGAGGGCGGCGCGCGGGCCTTTCGGTACGCGCGCCGCCGGGTGCTCTGTCCGCCCGGCTCCTCTCAGGACGTCGGCTGGTTTCACGATGCGGGCCGGTTTCACGATGCGGGCCGGTTTCAGGATGTGGGTTGCTCGACCTTGGTGGCGGTTTTGCCGTCGAGGGCGGCGGCGAGTTGGGGGGCGAGGCGTTCGACGACGTAGGGGAGGCTGAGGGCGGAGACGAAGGAGGTGGCGTTGCCGTAGTCGCTGGTCTCGTGGACGAAGACCTCGCGGCCTTGGGTGGCGACCTTGAGGTCGCCGTAGGAGGCGTCGTTGTGGAGTTTGGCGGCGTCCTTGGTGACGTCGCCGACGATCCAGACGATGGCGTCCTGGTCGAGGAGGTCGGTGCGTTCCTTGCTGATGTTGGCGCCGAACTGGTCCCCGATCGCCTTGTCCAAGTCCTTGGGGAGGGTGAGGCCGAGGTCGGTGAGGAGGCGGGAGCGGGGGTCCTGGCTGCCGAAGACGAACATGCCTTCGTAGGGGGTGGCCATGAGGGCGGTGGCGCCCTTGAATTCGGGGTGGGCGGCCGCGGCGGCGGCGATCTTCGCTTCGGTGTCCTTGACGAGCTGGGCGGCCTGGTCGGGTTTGCCGAGGGCCTGGCCGACGGTGGTGGTGAGTTCCTGCCAGGGGATGCCGTAGTCGTTGTATTGCTTGGGCTGGGCGACGACGGGGGCGAACTTGGACAGGGAGGTGTACTGGTCCTTGGTGAGTCCGCTGTAGAGGGCGAGGATCAGGTCGGGTTTGAGGGCGGCGATCTTCTCGATCTGGGGTCCGGTGCCGGTGTCCTTGAGGACGGTGGGTACCTCGGCGTTGCCGAGTTTGTCCTTGGCCCAGGGGCCGATGGCGCCTTCGTAGGTGCCCAGCCATTGGGTGGTGGCGACGGGGACTTGACCCAGGGCCAGGACGGCGTCCTGGTCGGTGAGGCCGACGGTGACGATCCGCTGGGGCTCCGAAGTGAGCGTCGTGGAGCCGTACTTGTGCGCGAGGGTGACCGGGAACGCCGACCCACCCGAGGCGTCCGGCTTCGCGTCGGCAGCGGGTGCGCCGGAGTCCGAGTCGCCGCCGCAGGCGGTGGCCGCGCCCAGGAGCAACACGGCGGAGGCGAACGCGGAGATGAACCGCGCTGCTCTTCGGGAGGGGCGCATGGGCATTCCTTCGCATCGGGACCGACCGACCAGAAAACTTAGGTAAGGCTAACTATCGCCTTGTGTTCCGGCTAGCCCTGCACTGTGACATCCCCCATCGCGGTCGACATGGTGATCAACCCTTGCTGTAGCGTTTACTCCAATTGGAGTGACCGCTACAGTCACCCGCGCGTCAGATCCGCAAGGAAGTCACCTAATGACCGCCACCCCACGTCGTATCGACGTCCACCAGCACATCGTTCCCGCCTTATACCGCGACCTCCTCGCCGAGCGGGGCATCGCCGAGGCGGGCGGCCGTACGCTGCCCGACTGGAGTCCCCGGGCGGCTCTGGAGCTGATGGACCTGCTGGGCACGGCCACGGCGATCGTCTCCGTGTCCACGCCGGGCACGGGCTTCCTCGACGACCCGGACGAGGCCGCCCGACTGGCCCGGCGACTCAACGACTTCTCCGCCGGCCTCGCCGCCGATCACGCGGGCCGGTTCGGCTGGTTCGCCACCCTGCCCATGCCGGATGCCGCCGCGTCCTCGACCGAGGCCCGGCGGGCGCTGACCGAACTGGGCGCCGACGGGGTCACCCTGCTCGCGAACAACCGGGGCAGCTATCTGGGAACCAAGGGGCAGGACTCCCTGTGGCAGGTGCTGGACGAGCACGCGGCCGTCGTGTTCGTGCACCCGGCCGACCTTCCGGCGCCACCGGTCGAGGGCATCCCGCCGTTCGCCGCCGACTTCCTCCTGGACACCACCCGGGCCGCGTACCTGCTCGTCCGCAACGGCATTCCACGCCGTTTCCCGAACATCCGGTTCATCCTCGGCCACGCCGGCGGTTTCGTCCCCTACGCCTCGCACCGCATGGCCGTCGCCATCGCCGGGGACACCGGGCGCAGTGCGCTGGACGTCCTCGACGACTTCCGCGACTTCTACTTCGACACCGCGCTGTCCTCCAGCCCCGCCGCCCTGCCCACCCTGCTGGCCTTCGCCCGGCCCGGGCACGTCCTCTTCGGCAGCGACTGGCCCTTCGCCCCCACCCCGGCGGGCCAGTACTTCGCCAACGGCCTCGACAGCCACCCGCTCGTGCCCGGATCCCTGAAGGCCGTCAACCATGCCAACGCCGAGGCCCTCTTCCCCCGTTTCGGCGGAGCCCCGGCTCCTTCCCGGGCGCGGACGGGGCTGCGGCAGTCCGCCCGACGGGCCGCCGCCCGGCTCTTCTTCAAGCTGGTCCAACCCGGCACGAAGTGACGCCCTCACGTACTCCGGCGCAGCACCCGTGACAGCCCCAGCGCCGCCGTCCGTACCGCGGGCGCCAGTTGAGCCGGGCTGAAGCGGGAGCGTGGCACGGCCACCGAGAGGGCCGCCACCGCCGTACCGCCCGAGAAGACGGGGGCCGCGATACAGCTCACCCCCGGCGCCGCCTCCTGCTCCTCGTAGGCGAGGCCCGAGACCTGGATCTTCTCCAGGGCCATGCGCAGCCGCGCCGGGTCGGTGATCGAGTACGGCGTGAGGCTCGGCAGCGGCCGCGACAGCACCTCCTCGGTCGGCTCGGCGCCGGAGAAGGCGAGCAGGGCCTTGCCGACGGCGGTACAGCTCAGCGGGAGGCTGCCGCCGATACGGGAGGGCAGCCGGAGGGCCTCGTGGCCGTGGATGCGTTCGAGGTAGACGACGTCCATGCCGTCGCGCACGCCGAGGTGCACGGTCTCGCGGGTGGCCTCGAAGAGGTCCTGGAGGAAGGGCAGGGCCGCCTCGCGCAGGTCGAGGCGGTGCGGGACCAGCGAGCCGAGTTCGAACAGTTTCGCGCCGAGCCGGTACTCGGTGCCCGACCGCTCCAGCCAGCCCAGCCGGACGAGGTCCGCCGCCAGCCGGTGCACCGTCGGCTTGGGAAGGCCGGCCCGCTCCGAAAGTTCCGAGAGGCGGAACGGTCCGCCGCTGGGGCTGAAGCATTCCAGGATGACTGCGGCTTTCTCCAGCATGCTGCCGCTCGCGATGTTCCGTGACACGGAACAAAGTTTGGCTCATTCAGAGAGAGCTGTCTATATCGGTTCCGTACTCGCACCCCTGGAGGAATCCATGCCGAACGCCGCCTCGCCGGCCGTGGTCAAGGCCGCCGACCTGCTGGAGGAGGCCGCCCGTACCGGCGCCGCCTGCCCGCCGGTGCGGACGCTGCTCGACGACGGCGACCTCGAGACCGCCTATGCCGTGCAGCAGCTCAACGTCCGCCGCGGCCTGGACGCCGGGCGCCGGATCGTCGGCCGCAAGATCGGCCTGACGTCCCCGGCCGTGCAGCGGCAACTGGGCGTCGACCAGCCCGACTTCGGCGCCCTGTTCGCGGACATGGCGGTACCGCAGGGCGGTGAGGTGGCCGCCGGGCGGCTCCTTCAGCCCAAGGTGGAGGCGGAGGTCGCGCTCGTCCTCGCCCGCGATCTGCCGCACCGCGAATGCACGGTCGTGGACCTGCTGCGCGCGGTCGACTTCGCGCTGCCCGCCCTGGAGATCGTCGACAGCCGCATCTCGGACTGGGACATCTCCCTCCTCGACACCGTCGCCGACAACGCCTCCTGCGGTCTGTACGTCATGGGCGGCACCCCCGTACCCCTCGGCGGGCTCGACCTGCGCTCGGTGTCGATGACCATGACCCGGGGCGGCGAGACCGTCTCCGAGGGCACCGGCGCCGACTGTCTGGGCAGCCCCCTCAACGCGGCCGTCTGGCTGGCCCGGGCGCTTGCCGAGCGCGGCGACCCGCTGCGCGCCGGTGACCTCGTGCTGACCGGAGCCCTCGGGCCGATGGTCCCCGCCGCCCCCGGTGACGTCTTCGCCGCCCACATCTTCGGCCTGGGCTCCGTCCAGGTCGGCTTCGCCGAGGCAACGCAAGGGGAGCGGCGATGAACAGGACGAAGGTCGCCATCATCGGTTCCGGCAACATCGGCACCGACCTCCTGATCAAGGTCCTGCGGCTCTCGGAGAGCCTGGAGATCACCGCCCTCGCCGGCATCGACCCGGACTCCGACGGCCTGGCCCGCGCCCGCCGCCTCAAGGTCGCCACGACCCACGGGGGCGTCGAAGGACTGGTGGAACTGGACGAGTTCGCCGATGTCGACATCGTCTTCGACGCCACCTCGGCCGGCGCCCACCGCCGCCACGACGAGGTGCTCCGGCCGCTCGGCCGCACCCTCGTCGACCTCACCCCGGCGGCCCTGGGCCCCTACGTCGTCCCGCCGGTCAACGGCGACGCCCATCTCGGCGCCCCGAACGTCAACATGGTCACCTGCGGCGGCCAGGCCACCATCCCGATCGTCGCCGCGGTCAACGCCGTCTCGCCCGTCCACTACGGCGAGATCGTCGCGTCCATCGCCTCCCGTTCCGCCGGTCCCGGCACCCGGGCGAACATCGACGAGTTCACCGAGACGACGTCCGCCGCGATCGAGCGGGTCGGCGGGGCCGCGCGCGGCAAGGCGATCATCGTCCTCAACCCGGCCGAACCGCCGCTGATCATGCGGGACACCGTGCACTGCCTGGTCTCCGACTGCGCCACCGAGGCCGTGACCGCGTCGGTCGAGGAGATGGTCGGCCGGGTCCAGGCGTATGTGCCGGGCTACCGCCTCAAGCAGAAGGTGCAGTTCGAGCGGGTGGCCGCCGACGACCCGCTGGGCACCCTCGCGCCGGGCGCGGGCGACGCCCTGAAGGTGTCGGTCTTCCTGGAGGTCGAGGGCGCCGCCCACTACCTCCCGGCCTATGCCGGGAACCTCGACATCATGACCTCGGCCGCGCTGCGCACCGCGGAACGCATGGCCGCCCACCGCCTTGCCGAGAGGGCCGCGCGATGACCCGTCTGTACATCCAGGACGTCACCCTGCGGGACGGCATGCACGCCGTCCGGCACCGCTACACCGTCGAGCAGGCCCGCACCATCGCCGCCGCCCTGGACGCGGCCGGCGTGGCCGCCATCGAGATCGCCCACGGCGACGGCCTGGCCGGCTCCAGCATCAACTACGGGATCGGCGCGCACACCGACTGGGAGTGGATCGAGGCCGTCACCGACGCCGCCTTCCACGCCGTGCCCACGACCCTGCTCCTGCCCGGCATCGGCACCCTGCACGACCTCCGCCAGGCGCACCGCCTGGGCATCCGTTCAGTGCGCGTGGCCACCCACTGCACCGAGGCCGACATCTCCGCCCAGCACATCGCCGCCGCCCGTGGACTGGGCATGGACGTCGCCGGGTTCCTGATGATGTCCCACCTGGCCGAACCGGCCGAACTGGCCCGCCAGCCCCAG
Organism: Streptomyces sp. S3(2020); assembly: GCF_013044505.1. Lineage (GTDB taxonomy): Bacteria > Actinomycetota > Actinomycetes > Streptomycetales > Streptomycetaceae > Streptomyces. Next base: position 49,118 of record NZ_JABERD010000002.1, read on the forward strand.
CTGATGGAGTCCTACGGCGCGCACTGCGTGTACGTCACCGACTCCGGCGGCCGGCTCACCATGGACGGCGTCCGTGACCGCTTCCGCGCCTACCGCGACGTCCTGGACCCGGCGACCGAGCTGGGCATCCACGCCCACCACAACCTCGCCCTCGGCGTCTCCAACAGCGTGGTCGCCGTGGAGAGCGGCGCCGTCCGCGTCGACGCCTCCCTCGCGGGCCAGGGCGCCGGCGCGGGCAACTGTCCTCTGGAGGCGTTCGTCGCCGTCGCGGACCTGATGGGCTGGGAGCACGCGTGCGAGCTGTTCCCGCTGATGGACGCCGCCGACGATCTCGTACGACCGCTCCAGGACCGCGAGGTGCGGGTGGACCGCGAGACGCTCAGCCTCGGCTACGCGGGGGTGTACTCCAGCTTCCTGCGGCACGCCGAGAACTCCGCCGCCCGCCACGGCCTCGACACCCGCGCCATCCTGGTCGAGGTGGGCCGCCGGGGCATGGTCGGCGGCCAGGAGGACATGATCACCGACATCGCGCTGGACCTGGCGGCCCGCGCGGAGAACGCGGCCTGACTCCCCCCATACGGGACTGCCCTTGCGCTCGGTGCCGGGGCGGTCGTCCGTAGGGCCGACCGGGCGGTCCTGGCGAAGTCCGCCGCGGTGCCGCGCTCCGTGAGGGGTGCGGGGAACTGCCCGACCGGCCGCCACCGGCCTTCCAGCGGAGCGCTCAGCCGGCGGCCCGTACCGCCGCGGCGACCTCGCTCACCACGGTCCTGGCCCGCTCCTCCGGCACCCCGGCCGCGACCAGCGTGGCGACGGCCGTGCGGGTGCCGTCGTCCTCCAGTGCCCCGGAGTTGACCTCCTCCAGCAGAGCGACCGTCATCGCTTCGAGCCCCGCGCTGAGGACGGCGGCCGGGAGCTGGGTGTGGAAGACCCCGTCGCGCTGCCCCTGCTCCAGGATGGCGGTGGCCGCGGCACGGGCCGGGGCCAGGATCTCGGACACGCGGTCCACGCCCAGGTCGCGGCGGGCCAGCGCCAGCAGGAAGCGGTAGCGGTCCCCGACCGGCCAGAACGAGAAGACGAAGTACGCGAGCGCCCGCTCGGCCGGCTCCTCGCGCCGCGCCGCCCCGCTGTCCAGCGCGGCCTGGAGCGTCTCGGCGGCCTCCTCGGCCAGGGCCTCCAGAAGCGCCTGCCGGCCGGGGAAGTGACCGAACAGCGTGCGTCGTACGACACCGGCGGCGCGCGCCAGTTCCTCCAGGGTGACGTCCGGGTTGCGGCCGAGCTCCTGGCGGGCCGTGGCCAGGATGCGCGCCCGGTTGGACCGCGCGTTGCGTCGCTGCGGCACGCGGGCCACGGGCTTGGTCACGGGGCGCTACCTCGGTCGATCGGTGCGGGAGGGACGGGCGTTCATTCTGACACGGTGACGTTCAGCAACGTCTCGAGCGTCCGGTCGGACTCGTTGAGTTCGGCCCAGACCGTCTTGCCGTGGGAGGCGTGGCGGGTGCCCCAGTGCTCGGCGAGCTGGGCGACCAGCAGCAGTCCGCGGCCGCCCTCGTCGAGGGCGCGGGCCCGGCGCAGGTGCGGTGTGGTGCCGCCGGCGTCGGAGACCTCGCACAGCAGGCCCCGGTCGTGGATGAGGCGCAGCTGGATGGGGGGCCGGCCGTAGCGGATGGCGTTGGTGACCAGTTCGCTGACGACGAGTTCGGTGGTGAAGTCGAGCTCTTCCAGGCCCCAGATCCGCAGTTGCCGGGCGACGTCCGCCCGGGCCCCGGCGACGGCGGCGGGGTCGGCCTCCAGGTCCCAGGTGGCGACCTGACGGACGCCCAGCGCGTGGGTGCGGGCGAGGAGCAGGGCGACGTCGTCGTCCGGGCGGGCCGGCAGCAGGGCCTCCAGGACGGTGTCGCAGGTGGCCTCCAGGGAGGGCCCGGCCCGGGCGAGGGCGCCGCGCAGCAGGTCCAGGCCCGCCTCGATGTCGTGGTCGCGGGCCTCGATCAGTCCGTCGGTGTAGAGGGCGAGGAGGCTGCCCTCGGCCAGGTCGACCTCCGCCGCCTCGAAGGGCAGACCGCCCAGACCCAGCGGCGGGCCCGGTGGCAGGTCGATGAGATCGACGGTGCCGTCGCGGGTCACCAGCACGGGCAGCACATGGCCCGCGCGGGCCAGGGTGCAGCGGCGGGAGACGGGGTCGTAGACGGCGTAGAGGCAGGTCGCGCCGATGTCGCCGGCGGGTTCGCCGTCCGGGTCCCCGGCGGCTTCGGCGGACAGGCGGATGACGATGTCGTCGAGGTGTGTGAGGAGTTCGTCGGGCGGCAGGTCGAAGTCGGCGAGGGTGCGTACGGCGGTGCGCAGCCGGCCCATGGTGGCGGCGGCGTGGATGCCGTGGCCGACGACGTCGCCCACCACGAGGGCGACCCGGGCGCCGGACAGCGGGATGACGTCGTACCAGTCGCCGCCCACGCCGACCCGGTCGCCGGCGGGCAGATAGCGGCAGGCGACCTCGACGGCGGACTGCTGCGGCATGTGCCGCTGGAGCAGGCTGTGCTGGAGGGTGAGGGCGGTGGCGCGGGCGTGGGTGTAGCGGCGGGCGTTGTCGACGGCGACCGCGGCCCGGGCAGCGATCTCCTGGGCGAGCAGCAGGCTCTCGTCGTCGTAGGGGTCGGCGGTGCGGTCGCGGACGAACCGGGCGACGCCGAGGGTCGTGCCGCGGGCGCGCAGCGGCACGACCAGGGTCGAGCGGTCCCGGGAGGCCTCTCCGGTGCCCAGCGCCAGGGCCGGTGGCGATCCGTCCGGGTAGGTGTGGAGCCGCGGTTCCTCCGCGGGGGGTCGCTGGGCGATCCGGCGCAGGACGGGCGGGTCGGCGGTGGGGACGTCGTGGCCGTGCAGGACGGAGTCGAGCAGGTCCACGGTGACGCGGTCGGCGAAGTGCTCGACGGCGAGGTCGGCCAGTTCCTGGGTGGTGCGGGTGATGTCCAGGGTGGTCCCGATGCGCAGGCCCGCCTCGTTGACCAGGGAGAGCCTCGCCCGCAGCCGGTGCTCGCGCTCCTCCTGGTAGGCCAGGACGCCGTACTCGGACGTGCGGTCGACGTAGCCGGTCGCCGTGGCCAGCAGTTCGCGGGTCGCGGCGCTGAGGAGTGCGACGTCGTCGGTGAGCCGTGGCAGTTCCCGGAGCAGCCGGTCCAGGACGACGCCCTGTCCGAGGCGGAAGGCCCGCAGCAGCGTGCTGACGGGGGTGCCGTACCGGGCGAGCCGGCGGGCCCGTTCGATCTCCGCGGCGGGTGGTTCGATGCGGCTCGGCTCGACTCCGTGCTCCAGTCCTGCCAGTACGGCGACGACATGGTCGGCGATGTTCGTGGAGACCATGGCCTCGGGGTCGTCCCACAGCTCGGGGACCTCGGTGCGCAGACACTCCTCGACATCGCGGACCAGCCCGTCCACCGCCCCGCTCAGTGCGCGCGCGGCCCGGGACACCAGACGGTCCGCCGTGACGTCCACTCTTACGACGGTACGCCGCTCGTCGTCGCGTGCGTGCCTCTTCCGGGTCGGAGTGCGGGATTCCGTGATAGGGACTCTCCAACTGTGGCGATCGGCAGGCGGGGGGCACCGTGTTCGGCAGGGTTTCGGCGGCTGTGGTGGTGGCCTGCGTACTGGCGCTGGCGGGCTGCACTTTCGAGGGGGGCGGGAGTACGGCTCCCGAGGCGACGGAGTCCGAGGTGAGCGCGGCGTCCACGCCCGCCTCGCCGTCCGAGCCGGCCTCCGCGTCCCCGAGCACGAGTCCGAGTCCGAGCGGGAGCGGGAGCGGCATTCCGAGTGCGAGCCCGTCCCCGACGCCGGTGCCTGTCAGGAGCCCGGGGCAGACGCTGGTGTCGATGAAGATCAGCGGCGGCTTCGCCGGGGTCGACCGGTCGGTGGTGCTGCGGGGCGACGGCACCGTGCGCGCGAGCGACGACCGCAAGGGCTCGGTGGTGCACCGCACGAGCGCGGCCGAGTTCAAGGAGCTGCGTGTGCTGCTCGGCGATCCGGCGCTGGACGACGTATCGGACTTCACGTGGAACATGGGCGCCGCGGACCTGTTCCAGTACGAAGTCCGCTTCGACGGGCGCACGGTCCGCACGGACCGCTCCGCCGAGCAGCCGCCCCTGGACGCCCTCATCGACGCGCTGAGCGGGTATCTGCCGAAGGGCTGAGCGCGGGCCGCGTACTCCGAGGCCGGTAGGCGCGGTTACTCCCGCCGTCGGACGCCCCGGGAGCCCCGGCCCGGCACCGTGGCCCGGGTGAAACTGACACGTCCCGCCCGCCGGGCCTCCCTCGTCGTCCATGTCACCGCCTCGGCCGGCTGGCTCGGGCTCACGCTCGGGCTGCTGGCGCTGGGGATCACCGCGGCCACCACCGGGTCGGCGGTGACCGTCGAGGCCTCCGTGCGGACCATGAAGCTGTTCGCGGACTGGCTGCTGCTCCCGCTGGCGTTCCTCACCCTCCTCAGCGGCCTGTTGCTCTCCGTGGGCACGCGGTGGGGCCTGGCGCGGCATCGCTGGGTCTGGACGAAGTTCTGGCTGACCCTCGCCACGACCACCGCGACGGTCCTCGCCCTGCGTCCCGCGGTGAACTCCGCGGTCGCGGCCGTCGCCGCGGGCGGACCGCTGCCCGACGCCGGTGACGTGTTGTTCGGGCCGATCGTGTCCCTGTCCGCCTACGTGTTCATGACGGTGATCTCGGTTCTCAAGCCGTGGGGCCTCACCCGACGGGGTCGCGGGCTCAGGGCGACTCCCCGTCCCGCACCCGCGCCAGCACGTCCCGGATCATCTCGGCGCTGATCATGAAGTGCTCGCGGGCGATCTCCTCGGCCCGCTCGGGCTCCCCCGCCGCGACGGCCTCGTACAGGGCCGTGTGCCCCTGGCCGGCCCGGTGGTGGTGGGAGCGCTCGCCCTTGCCCCAGGGTTCGATCGGGAAGCCGAGGCTGATCCGGGTGAGCAGGTCACGGCTGAGCAGGGCGATCTGCGGATTGCGGGTGGCCGCGCAGACGGCCTGGTGGAACGCGCTGTCGGCGGCCTGTTCCTCGCGGGGGGTGCCGGCCGCCAGATGCGCGGCCAGCGCCTCCCGCATCCGCTCCAGGTCTTCCGGCCGGCGGCGCCGTGCGGCCGTCGCGGCCACCATTCCCTCCACCAGCCCGCGCAGGTCGAAGAGTTGCTCGAACTCCTCCCACCGGGGCAGCAGCGTACGGCGGACCGCGGCGCCGGAGGACGCGCTCCAGCTGTCGCGGACGAAGGCTCCCCCGTTGCGGCCGCGGCGGATCTCGATGACGCCGAGGGCCTGGAGGCGTGCGACGGCCTCGCGGACGGTGGGACGGCTGACGTGCAGAAGCGTGGTGAGTTCCCGCTCGGCAGGGAGCCGTTCGCCCGGCAGGAAGTCGCCGACGGCGATCGCGGTGAGCAGCCGGTCGGAGACCTCGTCGACCGCCGAGGCCACGCGCACCGGGCGCAGTGCCGACGACGCGTTGCCGCCGAGCAGTACCCGGTCGAGCACCCGGGAGAACTCGTCCCCGGGTTCAGGTGCGGATGTCAGTTGTCCTCCTCCGGATCGCCGCTTCTGTTAACGCGTGCGGTCCACGTGAATGCGTCGTTACGTCTTCCCCAGGTACCGCTAAAAGGTCTTGTGCGCTGACCTTTTGCCCAATGACTATCTCACCCATCCCCGTCACACCCAACGATTTTCAGACAGCGGCTGATCCTTTCCGGCCGCTCTGGGAGGCCTCACCGTGGCGATCCCCGAACCGAACCACACCGGCACCGTCGACTTCAACGGCTGGTCCACCTGGTACCGGATCACGGGCGGACCGGGCAGGACACCTCTGGTGGTCCTGCACGGCGGACCCGGCGCCGGTCACGACTACACGCTCAGCATCGCGAACATCGCCCGGCAGGGCCGCCCCGTGGTGCACTACGACCAGCTCGGCACCGGCCGCTCCAGCCATCTGCCCGACAAGGGCGCCGACTTCTGGACGGTCCAGCTCTTCCTCGACGAACTCGACCGTCTCCTGGCGGAGTTGGGCATCGCCGACGCCTACTACATCCTCGGCCAGTCCTGGGGCGGCATGCTCGCCGCGGAGCACGCCGTACGGCGGCCGCCCGGGCTGCGCGGCCTGGTCATCGCCAACTCCCCCGCGTCCATGGGGCTGTGGCTCCGGGCCGCCGCCGAACTGCGGGCCGGGCTCCCCGCCGACGTCCAGCACACCCTGCACGCCCACGAGGCGGCCGGGACCACGGACCACCCCGACTACCGGGCGGCCGAGCAGGTCTTCAACGACCGCCATGTATGCCGCCTCACCCCCAACCCTCCCGAGGTGCAGGCCACTTGGGACAACATCGCGGCCGACCCGACCGTCTACCACACGATGAACGGGCCGAACGAGTTCCATGTCGTCGGAACCCTCAAGGACTGGTCCGTCATCGACCGGCTCCCTCTCGTCGAGGTGCCGACCCTGCTGGTGTCCGGGCGCCACGACGAGGCCACCCCCGACACCGTCAAGCCCTTCGCCGACCACATTCCCGACGTGCGCTGGCACATGTTCGAGCACTCCAGCCATATGCCGCACGTCGAGGAGGAGGAGCTCTACCTCCGGGTCGTCGGCGAGTTCCTCGACTCCACCGACTGATCCCGGGAGTTGCCCGCCATGACCCCGCCGCTGACCCGTACCGCCGGACGAGGGGCGCTGGCCGCCGCCACCGTCGCCCTCGCGCTGACCGCCGCCGCCTGTTCGTCCTCCGACCCGGGCCCGTCCTCGGACCCGAGCGCCTCCTCCGGCGCCGGCACCTCCGCCTTCCAGCCGCAGCACCGGGGCGGCACCCTGAAGCTCGTCGCCCACGCGGCCGCGGGCACCCTCGACCCGCAGGTCAACTACACGCTCCAGTACTGGCAGTTGTACCAGTCGATGTACGACGGGCTGCTCGCGTTCAAGAAGGTCGGCGGGCAGCAGTCGTCCCCAACCTGGCCACATCACTACCGTGCCGGTGCTCACCCCGAGCAGCACCGGCCTCGGCCTCGGCGTCACCCCGATCGGCCCGACCTGGGACCCCGCCCACTACTTCCTCGGCGCCGACAACCAGGCGTGGTCCGCCATGTGTCGGACCGGATCGCCGTCATGTATCTGGGCGAGATCGTCGAACTCGCCGGGACGGAGGCGCTGTACGAGTCCCCGGCCCACCCGTACACCCAGGCGTTGCTGTCGGCGGTCCCGGACATCGACGACGGCTCCGGCGCGCGGGTCCGGGAGCGCATCGTCCTCACCGGCGAGGTGCCCGACCCGGCGGACAGGCCGTCGGGCTGCCCGTTCCGCTCCCGTTGCCCCTACGCCCGCGCGCGCTGCGCCGAGGAGCGTCCCCGGCTCACCGCCACGGCCTCCGGCCGGCTCACCGCCTGCCACTACCCACTGACGGAATGATCCCCTCAACTCCCCGTGCGGGAAAGGCCATTGACGAGGGAGGCGATCCGCGTAACCGTGTGGGTTCCCGCGAGGCTCCCCGGAGGTCACCCATGCCGGCACCCCGTTCCGACGCGGATCTCGTCGCCCGTGTCCATGCGCTCCGGCCGCTCATCGGCGAGCACGCGCTGCGCGCCGAGGAGCGCAGGAGGGTGACGGCCGAGGTGCTCGCGGCGCTGACGGACGCCGGGGTGTACCGGATGAACGTGCCCCGGCGGTACGGCGGTTACCAGACCCGGCCGGGCACTCAGGTCGACGCGCTGGCCGAGGTGGCCGCCGCGTGCGGCTCGACCGCGTTCACGGCGCTGATCCAGGCCGGCTGCGCCTTCATCGCCGCGCTCTTTCCCGACGAGGCGCAGGACGAGATCTTCACCAGCCCCGATGTGAGGGTCGGCGGGACCCTCGTCCCGGACGCCACGGCGGTCGCGACGGACGGGGGCTATGTCGTCAACGGCACCTCGGGCTTCGCCACCGGCTGCCAGGACGCCGACTGGCATCTGCTGACGGCGCGGGTGGAGTCCGGTGAGGGGCCGCCCGAGGTGTTGTGGGCCGCCGTGCCCATGGCGGAGCTGGAGGTGCTCGACGACTGGTACGTCTCGGGGCTGGCCGGGAGCGGCAGCAACAGCGTCGTCGCCCACGACGTCGTCGTACCCGCCCGTCGGATCCTGCCCGTCGGGCCGCTGCTGGCCGGTGAGTTCCCCTCGAAGTCCCACGCCGACGACCCGTTCTACCGGATGCCCGTCCTGCTGATGTTCTGCGTCTGGACCGCGTCCCACGCGCTCGGCGTGGCCCGGGGAGCCCTGGCGGGGTTCACCGAGCGGATCCATCGGCGGGGCATCACGTACACCTTCCACGAGCGGCAGAACGAGGCCACCGTCACCCATCTCCAGGCGGCCGAGGCCGCGATGAAGATCTCCTGCGCCGAGCTGATGACGGGGGACTTCGTCACCCGGATCGAGGCCGGTGAGCCGTTCACGGTGGAGGAGCGCGCCCGGATCCGGGCGCAGGCCGGTTATGTGGCGCGGCTGTGCAAGGAGGCCGTGGATCTCATCGCGTCGGCGTCCGGCGCCTCCTCCCTGCGCCGGGAGGTCCCCATCCAGCGGGCCGTGCGTGATGTGCAGGCGTTGAATCTCCACTCCTTCGTCAATCCCGCGACCAACCTGGAGCTGTACGGGCGGGTCCTGTCGGGGCTGGACGCGGGGACTCCGTTCCTCTGAGGCGAGCCCTCCGGGACGGGGTGATCGACACCACAAAAGAAACGGCTTCGTTTCGATGCCGGAGGAGGGGTACGCTGAGGCCCAGGTGAACGAAACGGTTTCGTTTAGAAGGGGCCGGCATGACCTCCGTACTCATCGCCAGCGATCAGTCCCTCCAACGCCACGGCCTGCGCATCCTGCTGGCCGCCGAGCCCGATCTGACCGTCGCCGGTGAAGCCCGCGGCGGGACCGACGCGGTCCGGCTGGCCGCCGTGCTGCGCCCGGACGTGGTCCTGCTGGACGGCCGTATCCATGAGACGGAGGGCCCCGAGGTCATCCGCCGGATCACACACCCGCCGGCCCTCGCCGTGGCGGCCCAGCCCGTCCGTCCGGCGCGCGTCCTGGTCCTGACCCCCACCAGCGACGAGGGACACGCCTACGCCGCCCTGCGCGCCGGAGCCGGCGGCTTCCTCCCCCAGGACGCCACCCCCGACGAACTGATCGCCGCCATCCGCGTCGTGGCCACCGGGGACTCGGTCATCACCCCTCATCTGACCCGCGCTCTCATCGACACGGTCCGGCAGTTGCAGCCCGTCGGCCCGACCGCGTCGGGCGTGGGGCTCGACACCTTCACCGAGCGGGAGCGCGACGTCCTGACCGCCGTCGCCTCCGGCTGGTCCAACGCCGAGATCGCCACGCGGCTCTCCATCGCGCCGACCACCGTCAAATCGCATGTCAGCCACATCCTCGCCAAGATCGGCGGCCGCGCCCGCGTCCAGGCGGTGACCTTCGCCTACGAGTCCGGGCTGGTGCGTCCGGCGGCCTGAGAGGTTTGCCGCGCCGGGAAGTGGTCAGGCGCGTGGGATGTCCCAGGTACTCATCACAGCAGCCACTTCCGTCAGACACGTATCGGCCGACTTCCTGCGCGGTGCGCAGGGGGCGGTGTGGTGAGCCCGGCCGCCGACCTCGCACCCAGGACACCGCCGCAGGACACGCCGCCGCGGACCGAGCCCGTGAAACAGCGGGACGCGTTCTTCGACAACGCCAAGTACCTGGCGATCGTGCTGGTGGCGACGGGCCACGCGTGGGAGCCGCTGCGCGACGGCAGCAGGGCGGTCTCCGCGCTCTACATGCTCGTCTACGCCTTCCACATGCCCGCGTTCATCGTGATCGCCGGCTACTTCTCCCGGAGTTTCGACGCGAGCCCGCAGCGGCTCAGGCGGCTGGTGACCGGGGTCGCCGTCCCGTACGTCGTCTTCGAGACGGCGTACACCTTCTACACCCGGTGGACCGACGGCGTGCCGGACCGCCCGGTCAGCCTTCAGGAGCCGCTGTACCTGACATGGTTCCTGGCCGCGCTGTTCATCTGGCGGCTGACCACCCCGGTGTGGCGCTCCGTGCGGTGGCCGCTGCCGCTCGCCCTCGCCGTCGCCATGCTGGCGACCACGGCACCGTCCATCGGCGAGGACTTCGACCTCCAGCGCACCCTGCAGTTCCTGCCGTACTTCGTGCTCGGCCTGTGCCTGAAGCCGGAGCACTTCCGGCTGATCCGGCGCTGGAGGACGCGGATCGCCGCGGTACCGGTGTTCGTGGGGGCGCTCGCGCTGGCGTACTGGGCGGTGCCGCGGCTGAGCGGCGCCTGGTTCTACCACCGGGACAGCGCCCAGGAACTCGGTGCGCCCGCCTGGTACGGCCCGTTCATGACCCTGGTCGTCTTCGCCTGCTCGACACTGCTGGTGGCCTGCTTCCTCTCCTGGGTGCCCGGGCGGCGGATGTGGTTCACGGCGCTGGGCGCGGGCACGCTGTACGGCTATCTGCTGCACGGTTTCGTCGCCCAGGGCTCCAAGTACTGGGGCTGGTACGACCCCGCGTGGGTGTACGAGCCGCTCGGCGAGATCGTCGTCACGGTCTTCGCGGCCGCGGTCGTGACCGTGCTGTGCACCCCGCCCGTGCGCAGGGCGTTCCGGTTCGTCATGGAGCCGGACCTGAGGTGGGCCTTCCGCGGGGACCGGCCCCGGGAGCGCGTCGTGCTGCGCGCCTGAGCCGGTTCGGGTCGTGCCGCCACAACTCCCCCACCACGAGCGGCCGTTCGAGCACGGGGCACGACCGCGCCCACCCCCACGGCCGGTGGGCACCGCTGTTTGCTACGCTCCCCGAGCCTCCCGCGGGGGAAGTCCGGTGAGAGTCCGGCGCTGACCCGCAACGGTGTGCGCGACGGTGTGTCGCGTGAGCCCGATCGCCCGTGGGTGGTGCGACCCGATCACTGCTCGCCGTGGACTGCGAGAGGGGGACCGCGCGGCCGTCGTGCCGTACGGGCCGGCCTCGACGACGTCTCTCAGGCGGCCCCAGGCAAGGACCGCCCCGACCGTGCGCCGAAGTCCCACGCCGAGCCGAACACCCCTGGCCCCGTTGGTGGCCGGGACGGCACTGCTCCTCCTGGTGTCCCTGGTCGGCGGGGTGGGGCTGGGGGCCGCCGGGATCGGCTGGACCGAGGTCCTCCGGTTCCTGTGGGCCGGGCTGACCGGCGGGACCGTGCACGCCGACGACGTCGCCGCGTACACCATCGTCTGGGAGATACGGCTGCCGCGGGTCGTGCTCGGTGCCGTCGTCGGGGCGGGGCTCGCGGCCGTCGGCGTGACCGTGCAGGCGATGGTCCGCAACGCGCTCGCCGACCCCTTCGTACTCGGCATCTCCTCCGGCGCGGCGGTGGGCGCCAACGCGGTCATCCTGCTGGGCGCGTTCGCCGGGCTCGGGATCTGGGCACTGTCGGTGTCGGCGTTCGCCTCGGCGCTCGCGGCGATGGTCCTGGTCTACGCCGTGGCCCGGTCCCCGCACGGGCTGACCCCGCTGCGGCTGGTCCTCACCGGTACGGCGCTGGCGTACGGCTTCGAGGCGGTCACCACGGTCATGGTGTTCGGCGCGGCACGCGGTGAGGCGGCCCGTTCGGCGCTGATGTGGCTGCTGGGCAGTCTGGGCGGGGCGACCTGGGCGCAGGTGCCGCTCGTCGCCGTGACCGTGACGGCCGGGTGGGCGTGGCTGCGCCGGCGGGCCGAGTCGCTCAACGCGCTGGCCATGGGCGACGAGACCTCGGCCGCGCTGGGTGTCCGGCCGACCCTGCTGCGACGGGAGTTGTTCCTCGTGACCGCCGCGGTGACGGGGACCGTGGTCGCGGTCAGCGGGGCCATCGGGTTCGTCGGGCTGATGGTGCCGCATGTCGTACGGATGCTGGTCGGCGCCGACCACCGGCGGGTGCTGGCCGTGGCGCCGCTCGCTGGGGCCGTCCTGCTGGTGTGGGCGGACGTGCTGTCCCGGCTGTTGCTGGCGCCCGCCGAACTGCCCGTCGGAGTGATCACCGCCGTGGTGGGTGTGCCCGCCTTCCTGCTGCTGATGCGGCGCGGCGGCTACGCGTTCGGAGGCCGCTGACGATGAGGCTCGACATCGAGGACGTGACGGTCGAGATCGCCGGGGCCCGGATCGTGGACGACCTGCGACTGGCCGTGGACAGCGGGGCGTTCGTCGGGCTCGTCGGCCCCAACGGCAGCGGCAAGTCGACGCTGCTGCGCTGTGTGTACCGGGCGCTGCGGCCCGCCGGGGGCGTGATCCGGCTCGACGGGGAGGACGTGCACGCGATGCCGGCCCGGGACACCGCCCGGGTGCTGGCCGCGCTGCCGCAGGAGTCGTCGGCCGAGTTCGACTTCACGGTCACCGAAGTCGTCGCCATGGGACGGCTGCCGCACCGGGACCGTACGGCCGCCTCCGATACGGAGATCTGCGCGGAGGCCATGCGGCGCACCGGTGTGGAGCACCTCGCCGACCGGGGGTTCCTCGCCCTGTCCGGCGGGGAGAAGCAGCGCGTCCTGATCGCCCGCGCCCTGGCCCAGCGGCCCCGGGTGCTCGTCCTCGACGAACCCACCAACCACCTCGACATCGCGCACCAGTTGGACGTGCTGTCCCTGGTGCGCGCCAGCGGCGTGACCGTGCTCGCCGCCCTGCACGACCTCAATCTGGCCGCCGCGCACTGCGACGTCCTGTACGTGATCGCAGGTGGCCGGGTCGTCGCGTCAGGACCGCCGCACGATGTGCTTCGACCAGCCCTGCTCGCCGAGGTGTTCGGGGTGCGTGCGCATCCCGTACGGCATCCGGAGACCGGTGCCGTCCAGCTCCTGTTCGACCTGCTCCCATAAAGCCCGCAAAGACCGTAAAGACCGCAGAGCCCGTACAGCCCGTACAGCCCGTACAGCCCGTACAGCCCGTTGAGGCTCCAAGAGATTGTCAGGACCCCCATGCGCAGACTGCTCGCCGCCGCCCTGTGTCTCGCCGCGACCGCCACCGGTTGCGGCGCTTCGGTGGAGACCGCCTCGAAGGGCGCCGAGTCGTCCTCGGTCACCCTCACCAACTGCGGCAGGAAGGTGACGTTCGACAAGGTCCCCGAGCGCGTCGTCACCAACGACGTCGGGATCACCGAGCTGATGTTCGCGCTCGGCCTGGAGGACCGGATGGCCGGTTTCGCCATGCCCGACGACAAGGGCGACCTCGGTGGTGTCCCGTGGAAGGACGGCTACGACAAGGTCAAGTGGCTCTCCAAGGACCAGCTGACCAAGGAGAACGTCCTCGACGTCCGTGGCGACCTGGTCTTCGCCGGCTGGAACTACGGTTTCCGCGAGGACGCCGGCTTCACCCCCGACGCCCTGAAGAAGCTCGGCATCCCCTCGTACATCCTCACCGAGTCCTGCCGCAACGGCCGGACGAAGACCTCGCGCGGCATCATGCCGCCGCTTCAGGCCCTCTACACCGATCTCACCAACCTCGGGAAGCTGTTCGGCGTCGAGAAGCGCGCGGCCACGCTGATCTCCGGGTTCAAGAAGGAGGTCGCCGCCGTCCATGCCGAGGCGCCCGCGCAGAAGCCCACGGTGTTCCTCTACGACAGCGGCCAGGACCAGCCCTTCACCTCCGGCCGCTACGCCGCCCCCGACCAGATCATCAGCGAGGCCGGCGGCGTCAACGTCATGCACGACGTGCCGGACTCCTGGACCACGGTCGGCTGGGAGAGCGTGGTCGAGCGGAATCCCGACGTGATCGTGATCTGCGACTACGGGGACGTCAGCGCGGAGCAGAAGAAGAAGTTCCTGCTCTCCTACGCCCCGCTGCGCAACGTCTCCGCCGTCAAGCACAAGCGCATCTTCACGCTCGACTACGTCGACCTGGTCGAGAGCCCGCGCAACCCTTCGGCGATCGCCCGGCTCGGCGCGTATCTGCGAACGGTCGGCTGAACCCGGCCCGGTTCGTCCCGGCCTGGTTCATCACGGCCCGGCGGACGGCTGCGGGCGCGGCCTGCGTGAAGCAGAGGACTCCGGCGGTCAGATGGGGGCCGCTGCCGATCGTATGGACGAAGTCCGAGGCGGCGAGGACGGCCCGTCGATGACGTGCGCCGTGTCTCACGGGCGCAGGTACAGGGCGGGGTCGGGGTGTGGGGTGAAGCCGAGTTCGCGGTAGAGCGGTTCGCCCGCCGCGGAGGCGTACAGGTCCACGCGTGCGACCTCGCGGTCCCGGAACCAGTCGAGCAGGCCGCGCATGATCGCGCGGCTGTGCCCGCGTCGCCGGTGCGCGGGGTCGGTGACCACGCCGATGACCTGTCCGATCCGGCCGTTGGGCAGATGCGGTCCCGGCAGCCGTTGCTCGACGGTGCCGATCCCGCAGGCGGCGAGGCGGCCGTCGGCGCCGTCCACGACGAGGATGCGGACGGTGTCGGCGGTCAGCTGTTCCTTGAGCACCACGGCCAGGGCGTCCAGCCAGCCGTCGTCCGCCGTCGCGGGGTCGAAGAAGTCGCCTCCGAGGTGCTCGAACAACAGAGTCCGCAGACGGACGAGTTCGACGAGGTCGTACTCCACGGCCTGCCGTACGCCGGATCGGGGTTCGGTGCGTTGTCCCATGACCACGACCCTGATGTAATGCCCTTATGCACCTCAACCCTTACGGCGAGGATGCCGTGAATCTCGCCGCCGACCTGGCCAACCGCCGCCCGGCGAGCACCGGGGAACTGACCGACCGCTGCCGTGCCGCCGGTCTGGTGGTGGAAGGTCCGGCCACGCCGGAGGACCTGGAGCGCACAGCGCTCGTACTGGACGCCTGGGAGAAGGTCGTCGACACCACGGACGAGCACGAGCGCGCGGAGCTGGTCAACCGGATGCTCGCCGCGGCCGCCGCCTACCCGCGGATGACCAATCACGTCGGCACCGGCTGGCATCTGCACTACCGCGACGAGGGACAGCCCCTCGGCGGTGTGCTGTCCTCCCTGATCGCCGTGGGTACCGCACTCCACCTCGCGGGACGCGGTGTGCACCGCCTCAGGCGCTGTGCCGTGACGGAGTGCACCACGATCTTCGCCGACACCTCGCGCACGGGCAGACAGCGCTACTGCTCCCCGCGCTGCGCCAACCGCGACGCGGTCCGCCGCCACCGGGCCCGCGCCGCGTAGAGCCTGTCCGGCGGCATCAGGCGGACTGCGGGGGACGACACCTGCCGACCGAGCCGGGCGAGCGAGCGGGATGGGGCTCCCCCATTCCGAGCCAAGCCGGGAGTTGGCGACCGGCGGCGGATTCGCGTGCCGGATGCCGCGACACCGACCTGATCCGCCAGGCAGGCACCGTGCGGGACGGATCAGTCCTGGACGGGCCTGCCCCGGCCCCACGCCCAGGCGAGGCGGTCCGCGCCGGACCGGTTGGTGGTGGTGAGCCAGGGCCTGGCCGCGTCGCCGGTCAGCTTCTGGATCGAGTACGTGTCGTCGGTCCGCAGACCCGGCCAGTACACGGAGCCCATCCTCAGCTCGCGGAAGACGTCGGTGACGGCCTGGACGAAGTTGACGTAGTTGTCGTCCGGGGTCGGCACGTTGTAGTTCAGGCCGGTCGTCATCGGGGCGCCGAACTCGTCCGCGACGGTCCGGTTCGCACAGTCCCCGATGCGCACCTTGAGGTCGGCGACCCACTCGTCGTAGGTGGCGTACGACTTCCAGAAGCCGTAGTGGTGCAGCGACAGGTACGTGCCCTTCAGTCGCGGGTCGGCGCAGACCGAGGTCACGTGGTCGTTGTAGCCGGCGCCGCTGACGAAGACCCGGTTGCGGGGCACCTTCGCGTAGGTGTCGAGCCACTTCGCCGCGATGTCGGCCCACTCGGTGTCGGTGTAGCCGTGGGGCTCGTTCATCGGCTCGAAGTAGACCTTCGAGTTGTTCTTGTACGTCTTCACCACGGTGTCCCACATGGGCCAGTAGGTCGCGGTGTCGTCGATGTAGCCGTCCTTGCGCTCCCCCGTGCCCTCCCAGTAGGACACGATCACCTTGAAGCCCTGCGCCGTCGCCGCGTCGATGACACCGCGGTACGACTTCCAGTACGAGCCGTTGACGGTGTACGGGTTGATCGGCAGCCGGACGGTGTTGGCACCGAGGTTCGCGCGGAACGCCGCGATGATCCGGCTCGACTTGGTGTACGTCTCGCGGTAGGTGTCCGAGGTCGACAGGCCGGACAGCTGGAGCAGGTCGTCGGCGAAGTTGTCGCGGGGGTCGGCCCAGTTGACGCCCTTGAACTGGGTGGTGTCGGTTCTCGGCGCGGCGGAGGCCGGGCTGCCCACCAGGGTGGCGCCGGTGACGGCGGCGACCGCGACCACGGCGAGAGCGGTGCGCGGTCGGGGGGCGAGGCGAGTGCTGACAGGCGTCTTGCGCATCGACATACCCTTCCAGGACGACGGCATGTTTACGTAAACATGCTCGGCGCCGGAATCGTGACATCCACCCCAGCGGCCGTCAAGGTTTCCCACACGTACCATCCGATGCGCCGTGCAACAGCGCTCACAGCCGATCCGAGGAGGCGCCAGTGGTGGAACGGGGTGGCTCCGACGTACCCGGCGGGCGCCGTAAGCAGCGGGTGTCCATGGCGGATGTCGCCGCGCTCGCGGGCGTCTCGTCCCAGACGGTCTCGCGTGTCGCCAACGGTCATCCCGCGGTGATCGCCTCGACGCGGGAACAGGTGCTCGCGGCGATGCGGGAGCTGGGCTACCGGCCCAACAGCGCGGCCCGCGCCCTGCGTTACGGCCAGTTCAACACCATCGGCGTGATCCTCTTCAGCCTCTCCTCCACCGGCAACAGCCGTACCGTGGAGGCGATCGCCACCCACGCGGCGGCCGAGGGCTACGCGATCACCCTGATCCCCATCGACGTCCCGACCCAGGACAACATGCTGGGCGCCTTCACCCGCATGGGGGAGCTGGCCGTCGACGCCGTCATCGTCATCATGGAGATCCGCCTCCTCGACGCCGGCACGGTCCGACTCCCGCCCGGCGTCCACGCCGTGGTCGTGGACTCCGACGCCGGCGACCGCCACACCGTGGTCGACACCGACCAGGCGGACGGTGCGCGCAGGGCCGTAGAGCATCTCCTCGGCCTGGGCCATCGCACCGTATGGCATGTCACCGGCCCGCAGTCGTCCTTCTCGGGGCAGCGCCGGACGCAGGCGTGGCGCGCGGTGCTGGAAGAGGCCGGGCGTCCGGTCCCGCCGGAGGTGCACGGCGACTGGTCGGCCGAGTCGGGGTACGCGGCCGGGCTCGCGCTCGCCGAACAGCCCGACTGCACGGCCGTGTTCGCGGCCAACGACCAGATGGCGCTGGGGCTGCTGCGCGCCTTCCACGAGCGCGGCCGTACCGTCCCCGACGACATCAGCGTGGTCGGCTTCGACGACATCCCCGAGGCCGCGTACTTCGTGCCGCCCCTGACCACCGTCCACCAGGACTTCGCCGAGGTGGGCCACCGCTGTGTGCAGAAGGCGCTCCAGCAGATCCGCACCCCGGGCGGTTCCCCGCCGGGCACCGACCTGGTCCCGACCCGGCTCGCGCTGAGGGAGAGCACCGCGCCCCCAAGGCACTGACTGTCACTCGTCCGTGGGGCGGAAGCGCAGTTCCAGCGGGTACGGCGGTTCCGCGCCCGGAGAATCCCGGCCATGGGAACTGGTCGGCGGACGCGACGGGTCGGTCTGCTCTATCTCCTGCTGTCGGTGGGCGGCATGGCCGCGGCGGTGTGAGTGACCGTCCGCTTCGACCTGCGGATGGCCGAGACGGTGGCGGCGCTGCTGCCCTCCCTGGGCGGTACGTATCTGTCCTGGGCGACCTTCCGGGCCGAGCAGCGGGACACGGCGGACGGTGACGGACCGGCGGCGGTCGCGGACCGGCTGGCGGTGGCCGTACGACGCCAGTGGGAGGCGGAGGCCGGGGTGCGCCGGCTCAACGACCCCTATCCGCTGCCGGTTTCCTGGCGTCCGGCCGACGACCGGTTCCAGGAACCGTGGGTGCTGCCGAGCGAGACGGCCGAGCGGTCGGATGCCCGTTCCGGCCGGCCCGACGACCCCGCCGGGCTGTGCGGTACGGGCGGGCAGATCACCGAGGTGTTCCTGGAGCGGGTGCCGACCCGGCGGCTCGTCGTCCTGGGCGCTCCCGGCAGCGGCAAGACGATGCTGCTGGTCCGGCTGCTGCTGGCCCTGCTCGCCGACCGTGCGGAGGGCGGCCCGGTCCCGGTGCTCCTCTCCCCCGCCTCGTGGAACCCCGCCGAGCAGCCGCTGGAGTCCTGGATGGCGGAACAGCTCGCGCGTGACTACAGCGGACTGGGCACCCCGCAGGCGGGGCCCGCGGACCGCGCCGGGCGGGTCGACAGGGCCCGGCTGCTGCTGGAGCACCGGCTGGTCCTGCCGATCCTGGACGGCTTCGACGAGATCCCCGAGCGGTTCCGCGCCCAGGCGCTGGACGCCGTCAACTCCGCCCTGCCGCCCGGCCATCCGCTGGTGCTGTCCAGCCGGGGCACGGAGTACGAGGCCACGCTGGCCCCGTCCGACGGGGTCCCGGTCCGCCTCGTCGGGGCCGCCACCGTGGAGCTGCGGCCCCTGGAGGCACCGGACATCGCCGCCTATCTGCGCCGTGACGCCGGCGGCCAGCAGACGGCGGACGCCCGCTGGGAGCCGGTGCTGCGGCTGCTCGGCACCGACGCCCCGGTGGCCCGGGCGCTGACAACCCCACTGATGCTGTTCCTGGCCCGGACCGTCTACAACCCCCGGCCGGGGGAAGGGACGGCCGCACTCCCCGACCCCTCGGACCTGTGCGACCCCGGCCGCTTCCCCGATCCCGCGGCCGTACGCACCCATCTCTTCGACGCCTACGTGCCCGCCGCCTACCGGACGCATCCGGTGCACCCCTGCCGCTGGTCCCCCGAACAGGCCGAGCACACCCTGCGGTTTCTGGCCCGGCACCTGCGCGGCACGACCGACCTCGCCTGGTGGCAGCTGCGCCGCGCCCTGCCGTCACGGGTCGCCCAGACGGTCACCGGGATCGTCCTCGGCGTGGTCGCCTGGCTCTCCGCGACCGGGGCGGGCCGGCTCACGGCACTCCTCGGCGGTCTGGACTCCGGGTGGCTGACCGGACCGCCGGCGGCCATCGTCGCGGGGCTGGCCGGAGGGGTCGCGGGCGGCATCGGCTGCGGGCTGGTCGCCGGGGTGACCGGTGGGCTCGCCGAAGGGCTGACGCATCTGCTCGTCACGGGACAGGCGGCGTGGCCGGCGACCACGACGGCCAACGGTCTCGCCTACGGCTTCGCGGGCGGCATCGTCGGCGCGCTGTCCAGCAGGGTGACGGTACGCGGGTGCGGTGCGGCGGCCCGGGCCTGGAACTGGCGGATGTGCGCCCTCGGTTTCGTGGCCGGGGCCACCCTGTGGTTCTCGTACCGCCTCACCTACGGCCCGCGGGCCGCGCTGGTCGGCGCCCTCGTCACCGGCACGGTCTACGCGGTGGCCGGTGGCGCCGTGGGTGGCCGGGCGAGCAGTCTGTCGGCGCACCGGGACGGTGCCGTGCCGACCGTCAGAACGCGGTGGGCCTGGGACTGGCGGGGCTTCGCCACGGGGCTGGCCAGCGGGTCGGCGATCGGGGTCACCCACTGGGCCGTGCTGCGCGTCCAGGCGCTGCTGACCGGCACGTCCTCCTATCCCCTGAGCACGATGGTCGCCTTCAGCTGCGCGTTCGGGCTCGCCGTCGGCATGGCCCGCGGGCTCACCGGCAAGCCCGCCGATCTGACCGCACCGGTCGTACCCGCAGAGTTCCTGGAGCAGGACCGCAGAATCATCGGCCGGCTGTGGCTCGTCGTCGGTCTCGCGGTGGGCGCCGCGTTCTGTCTCTGCTACGGCGTGGACCAGCTCGTCCAGGGCGGCCTCTCCTACGGTCTGGGCCGCGGCACGGCGGACGGACACGCGATCACGATGAGCCCGCTGCACATCCTCGACCGGGGACTGGCCTACGGCGTCACCGTCGGCCTCGCCGCCGCGCTCAGCCACAACGCCTGGTGGCACCACGCCCTCGCCCGCCATCATCTTGCCCTGCGCCGGCGACTGCCCCGGGACCTGACGGCCTTCCTCACCGACGCCCACGAACGACACGGTGTGCTGCGGCAGTCGGGAGCGGTCCACCAGTTCCGCCATCTCGATCTGCAACACCATCTCGCGGCGTCGCAGTCCACGGCACAGTCCGGTCCTCAACTGCCGTGGCCACGGCACGCGTCACGGCGGGACACGGGAGCCGATCCCATGAGCCGGACGTAAGGACACATGAGGGCCCGGCCGGGCAAGGCCGGGCCCTCACCGCTCAGGCGGTGTGCAGCGTCAGGCCGTACCGGTTGAGGATCTCGTTGACGGGCTGGAACCAGGTCTCGCCCCCGCCGCTGCAGTTGCCCCAGCCGCCGGAGGTGACGCCCTGCGCCTGGTCGCCGCTGATGAACGAGCCGCCGGAGTCGCCGGGTTCGGCACAGACGCTGGTCTTGGTCATCTGACGCACGGCGCCCTGGCTGTAGTTGACGGTCTCGTTCATCGCGAGGACCGTCCCGCAGTGCCAGTGGGTGGTCGAACCGGAGCGGCAGATCGAGGAGCCGACGGGCGCCACGTTCGAGCCGCGGACCAGCTGGTCGGAGACGGTTCCCCAGCCGAGCACGACCGGCACCGTCCACCAGCCGCTGCCCACGTTGACCCAGGCGTAGTCGTTCTCCGGGAACGAGGAGCCCTGGAAGTTTCCGATGTAGCTGCGGTCCCAGCCGTAGACGGCGGCGGACGGCTGCCCGCAGTGTCCGGCGGTGATGAACCCGCCGTACACCGAGAACCCTATGGAGCAGCGGACGTTGCCGGTGTAGTAGGGGTCGCCGCCGACGGTTCCGGCGGCGAGGGTCTGCGGTGCGGCGGAGACGTGCCGGACGGTGACGGGGCCGGCGCGGTGGGCCCGGGTCAGGAACCGCCGGACATCGTTGTCTGCCTGCTCGCTCGCGACGACGTCGACGACGACCGTGCTCGCCTCGGGGTCCACGTGCCAGCTGCTGACGCCCGCCGGTGCGGCGAGCTTGTCCAACCGTGCCTGGGTGGCGGTGAGTTCGCGTGCGCTGTGCGCGACGGTGCGGACTGTGGCGCCCGTGGCCCGGACGTTCCGGAGGGTCGCCGGGGTCGCGTCCGGGGTGAGGCCGACGGTCAGCCGTCCCGCGGTGGCGTCGAACCAGGTGCCGCCGAAGGAACTCCCGGCGGCGCGGCGGACCTTGGGCTCCAGGGCCGTGGCGCGCCGCTCGGCGGCGAGTCTCTCCTCGGCTTCCGTCTTCGAGAGGTCCAGGTCGCGCTGCATGGCGGTGAGGAGACCGGCGGAGGCGGGTGCCTTCTCGGCGGAGGCGGGCGCCTTCGCGCCGGAGTCGCCGGCCGACGCGGGGGTGGCGCCCGCGGTCAGGCCGGCGCCGAGGGTGAGGAGCACGGCCAGGGCGGCGTGCGTGAATCCGGTGCGTCTCATGGAGGTTGCCCTTCGTCGTTCCAGTGGAGTGGGGGTGGAACAGCAGGAGCAGTGGTGCGGTGAGAGCGCTCTCAGGGGTGGGGCGCGGCAGATCCTAGCGGCAGATCACTGACAGGTCCATACCAATCGACGGTCTCCGATTCTGACCGTCCAGGGCAACTGGCCGGGTTTCGGCCATCGTTGAAGACCTCCGACGTAGGCTGTTTCAAGATCCGCCGCGGAGCGGACTCCCCCTGACAGGAGGCCCGATGGGTTTGGCGGAGGCGGTCGTGGTCCGGCCGGTGCCGGAGCTGCTCGCGGAGAACGCCGTACGGTACGGCGAGAAGCTCGCGTTCGCCGACGACCGGCGCGGCGTCAGCTGGGCCGAACTGGACCGACGGACCGCCCGGTTGGCGGCCGGACTCGGAGTCGAGCGGGGTACCCGGGTGGCGTTCTGCCTGGACAACAGTGTGGAGCTGGTCGAGGGACTGCTGGCCACCGTCCGTGCCGCGGCGATCGGTGTGCCGCTGCCCCCGCGCGCCACCCATGCCGAACTCGCGTACCTGCTGGCCGACTGCGATCCGGCCGTGGTGGTCACGGACCAGCGGCGGCTGCCGCGCATCGCGGGGATGGTCGCCGGGCGGGGGGTGCGTCTGGTGGTGACCGGTGAGGGTGAGGTGCCGGACGACGCGTCGCACATCGACGAACTCATGGGCGGGGGCGGCCACATGCCCGGGGGTGGCCTCGGGACCGGGCGTGGCCCTGGGACCGGAGGCGGCCCTGGAGCCGGACGGAGCTCTGGGGCCGAGGGGGGCCTTGGGATCGCGGGTGGCTTTGCGGCCAGGGGCGGCCTTGAGGCTGGAGGCAGCCTCGGAGCCGAGAGCAACTCTGCGACCGTGGGCAGCCTTGAGGCCAGGGGCAGCGTTGAGGCCGGGGGCAGCGTTGAGGCCCGGGGCGGCCTTGAGGCCCGGGACTCGGTCGCTCCCCGTGACGATCTCGGGCTGGACGAACCGGCCTGGCTGCTCTACACCTCCGGCACCTCCGGGACGCCGACCGCGGCCGTGTCCAGCCAACGGTCCGCGCTCTGGTCCTCGTTCGCCTGCTATCTGCCAAGGCTGGGGCTCACGGACACGGACCGTGTGCTCTGGCCGCTGCCTCTGGCCCACACCTACGCCCACTCCCTCTGTGTGCTGGGCACGACCGTGGCCGGGGCGAGCGCGCGGATCACCTCGGCGCCCGATCCGGCCCGACTGGTGCGGCTGATCGGCGAGTTCGAGCCGACCGTGCTGGGTGGCGTGCCGCTCACCTTCCGGCAACTGCTCGACGGCGGCCTGGGCGCGGTGCCCTCCCTGCGGGTGTGTGTCACCGCGGGCGCGCCGAGCGACGCCGGTCTGCGGGAGGAGGCCGAGCGGCGTTTCGGCGCACCGCTCCTGGACGGCTACGGCTCCACCGAGACCTGCGGCAAGATCGCCATGGAGGCGGTGGGCGGGTCGCGGGTGCCGGGCGGCAGCGGGACGCCCGTGCCCGGCATGGAGGTGCGGCTGGTCGACCCGGACAGCGGGCTGGACGTGGTCGGGGCCGAGTCGTCGGTCGGGGCGCAGGGCTCGGTGGGCGGCTCGGTCCAGGGCTCGGTCCACAGCACCGTCGGCGGCCCGGTCGGCGGTGAGGGTGAGATCTGGGTGCGTGGCCCCGGTGTCATGCTCGGGTACCACAACCGGCCGGAGGCGAGCGCCGATGCCGTACGCGACGGCTGGTACCGCACCGGCGACCTGGGCCGGCTCGGGGCGGACGGCACTCTGACCGTCACCGGCCGCCTGGGCGACCGGATCGTACGCGGCGGGGAGAACGTCGACCCGGCCGAGGTCGAGCGGGTGCTGCGCGATCTGCCCGGGGTGCGGGACGCGGCCGTGGTGGCACGGGAGCATCCGCTGCTCGGCGAGGTCCCGGTGGCGTTCGTGGTGCCGGCGGAGCAGTCGCTGGACCCGGCCGAGCTGCTGCGGGGGTGCGCGGAGCTGCTGTCGGCTCACAAAGTGCCCGAGGAGGTGCTTTTCACGCCGGCCGTCCCGCGTACGGCGGCGGGCAAGCCCCGCCGGGCGGTGCTGCGCGAGACGCTCGCCGAACGTCCCCCGGCGCCGGAGCTGGCACGGCTGGCCGCTCTCACGGCCGGTGAACGACGCGCCGCGCTCACGGAGTTGGTGTGCGCTCTGGCCGAGGCGATCCGGGGCACGGCGGCCGATCCCGGCACCGCGTTCGCCGATCTCGGCCTGACCTCGCTGGACGCCATGACCTTGTGGCACCGGCTCACGCTGCGCACCGGACTGCGACTGCCGGCGACCCTGGTCTGGGACCATCCGAACCCGGCCGCGGTCGCCGCCTACCTGGACAGCCGGATGAGCGGTGACACAGACGCTCCCGCGTTCCCTCCCGCTCCCGGATCCTCTCCCGCTCCCGCGACGGCCGCTCCGCTCCGCGGCCCGGAGGCCGAACCGGTGGCGATCGTGGCCGTCGGCTGCCGTTACCCGGGCGGTGTGAGCTCCCCGGAGCACCTGTGGCGGCTGGTCTCCGACGGCGTGGACGCCACCGGCGACTTCCCCACCGACCGCGGCTGGGACATCGACGCCCTGCACCATCCCGACCCCGACCGGCTCGGCACGACGTACACCCGGCGCGGCGGCTTCCTGGACGATGTGGCCGGCTTCGACCCGCTGTTCTTCGGTATCTCCCCGCGCGAGGCGCTGGCCACGGACCCCCAGCACCGGCTGCTCCTGGAGGTCGCCTGGGAGACGCTGGAACGCGCCGGCATCCCCGCGCCGTCGCTGCGCGGCTCCAGCACCGGGGTGTACGTCGGTCTGATGCACGCCGGTTACGGCACCGGGCTCTCACCGCACGAGCTGGAGTCGCACATCGGCATCGGCTCGGCGGGCAGCGTGGCCTCGGGCCGGATCTCGTACGTCCTGGGCCTGCGCGGCCCGACCATGACCGTCGACACGGCCTGCTCGTCGTCGCTGGTCGCGATGGACCTGGCGGCGCGGGCGCTGCGCGCGGGCGAGTGCACGCTCGCGCTGGCCGGTGGCGTCACGGTGCTGTCGAGCCCGCAGCCGTTCATCGCGTTCAGCCGGCAGCGCGGACTGTCGGCGGACGGCCGGTGCCGGTCGTTCGCGGCCGACGCGGAAGGCACCGCGTGGGCCGAGGGCGTCGGCCTGGTGCTGCTGGAGAAGCTGTCGGACGCCCGACGCAACGGCCATCCGGTACTGGCCGTGCTGCGCGGGTCCGCGGTGAACTCCGACGGCGCGTCCAACGGGCTGACCGCCCCCAACGGCGAGGCGCAGCGCGAGCTGATCCGGCTGACGCTGGCCGACGCGGGGCTGGGCCCGGCCGACGTGGACGTGGTCGAGGGGCACGGCACGGGCACCGCGCTCGGCGACCCGATCGAGGCCGGCGCCGTGCTGGCCACCTACGGACAGGGCCGTGACCGGACCGACCCGGTGTGGCTGGGTTCGGTCAAGTCGAACCTCGGGCACTCACAGGCCGCGGCCGGGGTGGCCGGTGTGATCAAGATGATCGAGGCCATGCACCACGGCGAACTGCCCCGCTCGCTGCACGCGGAGCGGCCGTCGCCGCACGTGGACTGGTCCGCGGGCGCGGTGCGACTGCTCGACCGGGCACGACCGTGGCCGGAACGCGACCGGCCGCGCCGGGCCGCGGTCTCCTCGTTCGGGATCGGCGGCACCAACGCGCATGTGATCATCGAGCAGCCGTCGGAGGCGGACGGCACGGCCGAGGCCACGCGTCGACTGCCCGTGACCTCCTGGCTGGTGAGCGGCGGCGACGCGGCCGGTCTTCGGGCCCACGCCGGGAGACTCGCGGCGACACTGGCGGAAGCCGCCCCGGACGCGGCCGAGGAAGCCGCGCTGGACATCGCGTACTCACTGGCGACCACCAGGACCCCCCTGTCCCACCGCGCGGCCGTACTGGGCTCCGACACCACCGAACTGCTCGCCGGTCTACGGCAGTTGGCGGCCGGCGGCGAGGGCCCGGCACTCCTCGGGAACACCGTGCGCGGCACCCCCAAGCTGGCGCTGCTCTGCGCCGGCCAGGGCACGCAGCGGGTCGGGATGGGACGTGAACTCTCGGCGGCGTTCCCGGTGTTCGACGCGGCGTTCTCCGAAGTGTGCGAGTGGTTCCGGCCGTTGCTGGACCGACCGCTGCGGGAGGTCATCGACGATCCCGACAGCGGGCTGCTGGACCGCACCGACTACGCGCAACCCGCGCTGTTCGCCTTCGAGGTCGCCCTGCACACACTGCTCGCCGACTGGGGCGTACGGCCGGACTACCTGGTCGGTCACTCGGTCGGCGAGCTCGCGGCCGCGTGTCTCGCCGGTGTGTTCTCGCTCGGCGACGCGGTCCGGCTGGTCGCCGCGCGCGGCAGGCTGATGGCCGCGCTGCCCGCCGGTGGCGCGATGGCCGCGGTGCGGGCGCCGGAGGCCGAAGTGGTGCGCCGGCTCGGCGAGGTGCCCGGCCGCGTCGCGATCGCCGCGGTCAACGGTCCCGCGTCCGTCGTGGTCTCCGGTGACGAGAGCGCGGTGACCGCGCTGGCCGACTCGCTCGGTGGCCGGAGCACCCGGCTGCGGGTGAGCCACGCCTTCCACTCGCCGCTGCTCGACCCGATGCTGGACGGGTTCCGGGCGATCGCCGAGACCGTGACCTACCACCGGCCGACGGTACCGGTGGTGTCCACGGTGACCGGCCGCCCCGAGCCCGAGGCGCTCGCCACCGCCGACCACTGGGTACGGCAGGTGCGCGAGACCGTCCGGTTCGCCGACGCGGTGAACTGGCTGGCCGAGGCGGGTGTGACGGCTTTCGTCGAGGCCGGTCCCGGCGCCGCGCTGAGTGTGGCGGCCGAGGACTGTGTCGCGCCGGACGCGGGCGCCCTGTTCACGTCGTGCGCCGACGCGCGGGAAGCCCTCACGGGGCTGGCCTCGCTCCATGTGCACGGCGTTCCGGTCGACTGGCGGTCGGTGTACGCGGACAGCGGTGCCCGTCGTCGCCCGCTGCCCACCTACCCGTTCCAGCGGCAGCGCTACTGGCTGGACGCGGTACGGCATGCCGCCCCGGCCGGGCATCCGCTGCTGGGCGAGCCGCAGCCGGACGCGGACGGACCCGGTGTGCGGCACGCCGGGGTGCTGTCCGTCGTACGGCAGTCCTGGCTCGCCGACCATGCGATCGGCGGCCGGGTCCTGGTGCCCGCGACGGCGTTCGCCGAGCTGGTCTGCCACGCGGCCGGGACACCGGGTCCGGTCCGGCTGAGCGAACTGGCCTTCCGGGAGCCGCTGGTCCTGCCGGAGTCGGAGCCGGTGCGCGTTCAGGTCGTCACCGGCGGTCCGGACGAGGCGGGGAACCGGCCGGTCGCCGTCTGGTCCCGGGCGGGTGACGCGTGGACGCGGCACGCCACCGCGACCATCGCCCCGGCCGGTGCGGCGCCCGCCGTTCCGCTCGGGGCTTGGCCGCCCACCGGTGCCGAGCGGCTCCCGGTCGACTACGCACGGCTCGCCGCGCACGGCCACCACTACGGTCCGGCGTTCCGAGCGGTGACCGCGCTGTGGCGCCGGGGGACGTCCCTGTACGCCGAACTGGCGCTGCCGCCCC
The DNA here is from genome assembly GCF_013044505.1 of Streptomyces sp. S3(2020). Taxonomy (GTDB): domain Bacteria; phylum Actinomycetota; class Actinomycetes; order Streptomycetales; family Streptomycetaceae; genus Streptomyces. The sequence continues at coordinate 76,235 of NZ_JABERD010000002.1, forward strand.
GGGAAGCGGCGACCGCCGGCTCGTACACCCTGCATCCCGCGCTCCTCGACGCGGCGCTGCACGCCGCGCTCCTGGCGGAAGGTCCGGGCGAGGCGCGGGTCCCGCTCACCTGCGCCGGACTGACGGTGCACACCACCGGCGCCACCGCCGCCCGGGCCCAGCTGGAGCGGCTCGGCCCGGACGAGTTCCGGGTCGCTCTCACCGACCACGCCGGCCAGCCGATCGCCACGGTCGAGTCCCTGGTCACGCGGGTCCTTCCCGCCCAACGGCCGGTCAGCCAGGCCGAGTTGTACGGCCTGGTGTGGCGGCCCGTCACGGCGGCCGGCGACGGAGACACGCGGCACGAACTGCTCGACCTGACGGGCACCGGCGTCGGCGGCGACCTCCTCGACGGCACGGCACCCGGCGCGGACACCGGGCTTCTCGACGGCACGGCACCCGGCACGGACACCGGCCCCCTCGACGCGGCGGGACCCGACCTGGGATCCGACCAGCCCGACCGGGTGCGCAGGCTCCTCACCACCACGCTCGCGGGCGTACGGGAGTGGACCGCCGACGCGCGGCCGGGGCGGCTCCTGGTGCTCACCCACCACGCCACCGGAGACGATCCCGACCCGGCACAGGCCGCGGTCGCCGGACTCGTCCGCAGCGCCCAGTCCGAGCACCCCGGCCGGATCGCGCTGGTCGACCTCCGGGGTGGACCGGCGTCCCCGGCGGACCTCGACACGGCACTGCGCACCGGCGAACCCCAGGTGGCCCTCCGGGACGGCGTGGTCCTCGCGCCCCGGCTGACCGCGGTGCGGCCACGGACGGCGGCACCCGCCCTCGATCCCGAGGGGACGGTACTGATCACCGGTGGCACCGGAGCGCTCGGCGCGAGCCTCGCCCGGTACCTGGTGGCCGAACACGGGGTCCGGCACCTGCTGTTGGCGAGCCGCGGTGGCCGTACCCCGGCCTGGGCCGCCGAACTCGACGCGACCGTGCGCACGGCGGCCTGCGAGGTGAGCGACCGCGCCGCCGTGGACGCTCTGGTCGCGTCCTGCCGGCCGGCGCTGACGGCGGTGTTCCATCTCGCCGGGGTCGTGGACGACGGCGTCGTGGACGGCCTGACCCCGCGGCGGCTGGCGACCGTGCTCGCACCGAAGGCGGACGGCGCCTGGCATCTGCACGAGGCCACCAAGGACCTCGGGCTGTCCGCGTTCGTGCTGTACTCCTCGGCCGCGGGCGTGCTGGGCCGCCCCGGACAGGCCAACTACGCGGCGGCCAACGGCTTCCTCGACGCACTCGCCCGGCATCGCGTCGCACAGGGCCTGCCCGCGCAGGCCCTGGCCTGGGGCCCGTGGCACACCGCCGGGGACGACGGCATGGCGGCCCAGATCCCGGCGCGTCAACTCGGCGACGGCGGTGTCCTGCCGGTCGACGAGGAGGAGGGCATCGTGCTGCTCGACCGCGCGCTGCGGACCCCGGAGCCGGTGCTGGTGCCGATCCCGCTGGACCTGCGGGCGCTCGGCGGTCCGGCCACCCCGCCGGTCCTCACGGACCTGGTGCCGAAGCGTCCGGCCGCCGCCCCGACCGCCGTCGCACAGGCGCCCGGCGCCTGGCGGGAGCGGCTCGCCTCCGTTCCGGCGGACGGGCGGGAGGCGGTGCTGGTCGAGCTGATGCGCGCCGAACTGGCCCTGCTGCTGGGCTTCGAGGACCCGGCCACCCTCCCCGCCGATCGCGCGTTCGGGGAGCTCGGCTTCGACTCGCTGATGGCGGTGCAGTTCCGCAATCGGCTCAGCGCGTTCACGCGCGTGCGGCTGGCGTCCACGATCGTGTTCGACCATCCGACGCTGCACTCACTGGCCGCGCACGTCCATGACGCCCTGCGCGAAGTCCTCCCGAACGCCCAAGCCGAAGCCGACGCCGAACCCGGGAGCGGTACCGACGGCGGGGACGAGCCGCCCTCCTACCGCTTCGGCCCCCTCTACCACCAGGTCCTGCGCGAGCGCGGCCCCCTGGAGGCGATGGGGCTGCGCTTCCTGGCGTCCCACGCCCTCCCGTCCTTCACCACCGCCGAACGCGACCGGTACGCGGTCGCCCCGGTCCGGCTGGCACAGGGCGCGGGCACCACGCTGGCGTACATCCCGGACTACCTCACGCCGTACCATCGCGTCCCCGCCGGTCTGGCCAAGCAGTTCGACGGCGAACGCGACCTGTTCCTGCTGGAGCACCCCGGCCTCGGCGGCCGGAAAGCCGTGCCGGACAGTGCGGCCGCGGTCGTGCGGACACACGTGGACGCGGTCGGCGCCCTGTCGTCCGACGGACCGGTCGTCCTCGTGGGCTACTGCGCCGGGGGCGCGATCGCGCACGCCGTGGCCGGTGAGCTCGCCCGGTCGGGCCGGCCGCCGGCCGGCCTGATCCTGCTCGACGCCCACGCGGGTGTGCTGCGCCGGGACGACGAGCGGGCGCTGGCACTGATGACCGCCGGGGCCGAACTGCCGGACGACGTCGTCGCCGAGTTCGAGGACTCGCTGCTGATCGCCGGCGGCGGCTACGCGCGCGTGCTGGAGAACTGGGACCCGGAACCGTCACCGGTCCCGACCCTGCTGGTGCGGGGCCGGCCGACCGCGCAGATGCGTCGCCTCGACCCCGAAGGGGAGTGGCTGCCGCACTGGCCGCTGCCGCACGACACCGCGGACGTCCCCGGCGACCACTACACCCTCGTCCACCACGACGCCGACACCACGGCCGCGGCGATGCGCGCCTGGCTGACGGCATGAGCCACCGACACCGCACCAGGGAAACAGGAGTTGCCGTATGACCCAGGAGTACGACCTGATCGTCGTCGGCGGCGGGCCCGCCGGCTCGACCGCCGCGACCGTCGTGGCCAAGCGCGGGCACCGGGTCCTGCTGCTGGAGCGGGAGACCTTCCCGCGCTACCAGATCGGCGAGTCGCTCCTGCCCGCCACGGTCCACGGCCTGTGCCGCATCCTCGGTGTCGCCGACGAGGTGCAGCGGGCCGGGTTCACCCTCAAGCGCGGCGGGACGCTGCGCTGGGGCCGTGACCCCGAGCCGTGGCAGTTCTCCTTCGCCATGACTCCGCGCGTCCCCGAGCCCACCGCGACGGCCTTCCAGGTGGAGCGCTCACGCTTCGACGAGATCCTGCTGCGCGGCGCCGAACGGGCCGGCGCCGAGGTCCGCGAGGGCAGCGCGGTGCGTCGTGCCGTCGCCGACGACGAGCGGGTGCGGGGCGTCGAGTACACCGACGCCGACGGCAACTCCCATACGGTGTACGCCCGTTACGTCATCGACGCGTCCGGCAACACCAGCCGGCTGCACGGCGGGGTCGGCGGCGGGCGCGTGTACTCCGACTTCTTCCGCAACCTCGCCGTGTTCGGCTACTTCGCGGGCGGGGCCCGGCTGCCCGAGCCGAACAGCGGCAACATCTTCTGCGCCGCGTTCGACGCGGGCTGGCTCTGGTACATCCCGCTGCGTGACGACCTGACGAGTGTCGGCGCGGTGATCTCCCCCACGCACACGCCGGCCGTCCAGCGCGACGCGCGGGCCGCGTGGCGGGACATGATCGCCGCCTGCCCCGAGGTGAGCCGGCTGGTGGCGAGCGTACCGGAGGCGACCGAGCAGCCGTACGACCAGGTGCGGGTGCGCAAGGACTGGTCGTACTGGAAGAAGGCCTTCTGGACTCCGGGCATGGCACTGGTCGGCGACGCCGCGTGCTTCGTGGACCCGGTGCTGTCCTCCGGCGTCCATCTGGCCACCTACGGCGCCCTGCTGGCCGCCCGTTCGGTGAACTCCGCGCTGGACGGCAGCGTGCCCGAGGAACTGGGCTTCGCCGAGTTCGAGACCCGCTACCGCCGCGAGTACCGCGTGTTCTACGACTTCCTCATCTCGTTCTACGACATGGAGCGCAACGAGGACTCGTACTTCTGGTCGGCGAAGAAGATCACGAAGGTGGAGCTCGGCGAGGCCGCCGCGTTCGCCGAGCTGGCGGGCGGGCTGGTGTCCCGCGACACGGCGGTCGTCCGCGCCGACTGGCACAGCTCGGCGGCCCAACTGGACGGCGCGGTGGAGAAGTTGGCGGCCTCCGACGGGCGTATCAACCCGCTGTTGTCCGCCCCGGTCGTCGGTGAGACCTTCCGCACCGGCAACGACCTTCAGGAGCAGGCCCTTTACGGCGGCCCGCTCGACGATCCCGGCCCGGCCGACCTCGACGGCCTGGCCGTCACGCCGGACGGTCTGTCCTGGGTCAAGGCGTGAGCCCGGACTCCCCCGGCGGCTCGTAGAAGGCAGGTGTGGGACAGCGCTCGTTGACCTTGCCCCAGGGGGAGCCCGCAGCATCGGTGCACGGACCGGGCGGGCGGGGAGGCGCGAGTGCTGGTGGACGTACGGCCGCTGCGTGGAGGTGCCTTCAGGCGCCTGTGGGCGGCCGGCCTGGTGACCGGCCTGGGGGCTCAACTCACCGCGGTCGTCGTGCCGTTGCAGCTCTACGGCTTCACCGGGTCGTCCGCCTACGTCGGGCTGGCCGGATTGGTGGGCTTCGCACCGATGGCCGCGGCCGCGCTGTGGGGCGGCGCGCTGGCCGACGTACGGGACCGGCGGCGGGTGCTGCTGGTGACGACGGCCGGGATCGGTGTGACGTCGTTGCTGCTGTGGGCCCAGGACCGGGCGGGCCTGCGGTCGGCCGGTGTGCTGCTGGCGCTGGTGGCCGTGCAGCAGGCCCTGTTCGGCGCCAATGCCGCGGTGGGGCGGGCGGTCGTTCCGCGGCTGGTGCCGCCCGAGTCGCTGACCGCCGCCAACGCGCTCCAGTCGACGGTCGTCATGTCGGCCGGGATCGCGGGTCCGCTGCTGGCCGGCGCGCTGCTGCCGGTGGTGGGTGCGCGGACGCTGTATCTGGCGGATGCCGTCGCCGTCTGCGCGACGGTGTGGGCGGTGTGGCGGTTGCCGCCGCTCCCTCCCCTCGGCGCCGCCGGGAGGAAACGGGCCGGCGTCCGGCAGATCGCTGACGGCTTCCGGTTCGTGGCGCGCCGCCAGGTACTGCTGCTGGTGTATCTCGCCGACTTCGCCGCCCTGTTCCTGGGGTTGCCCACGGCTCTCTTCCCGCAACTGGCCCAGGAGACCTTCCGGGCGTCGGACATCGGCGTCCTGTACGCCGCCCTCTCGGTGGGCGGGGTGCTGGCCGGCCTCTTCTCCGGGGCCTTCACCCGGGTGAGCCGGCACGGCGTCGCGGTCGCCGTCTCGGTCGGCGTCTGGGGCCTGGCCGTCGCGGGGTTCGGCGTGACCGGCTCGCTGGTCGCGGCGGCCTGCTGGCTGGCCCTGGCGGGCGGGGCGCTCCTCGTGCTGGGCGTCTTCCGCCGGACCGTTCTGCAGACGGCCGTGCCGGACGGGATGCGGGGCCGGCTCCAGGGGATCGACACGGTGGTGGCCGCGGGCGGGCCCCGGTTGGGCGATCTGGCGCACGGCATGGCGGGGGCTGCGTTCGGGGCCGGCTGGGCCGTCACCGGGGGTGGGCTTCTGACGGTGGCGGTCGCGGGCGTCCTGCTGCTGCGCTTCCTCCGGTGAAGCGCTTCCTCCGGTGAGGCATGACGTGGCACCGCATGGCACTACATGGCACCACCTGGCGCCATCTCGCACTTACAGAGACACCCGAGCACGCATGGCGCCATTGCCGACCATCTAGGCATCACGATATTTACGCAGGTCAGAGCACCCACCCGACAGAGTGGCGCCACCGGCGCCACACCATGGCTTGCGCATGGCACCACAGTGATGCCATGATGGCGTCATGGACCTCACCCCGTATGTCGACACCCTCCGCCGCGAACTCGCGGTGGCCGCCGAAGCCGGTGGCGACGAAGCCCGCGAGCTGGCGGAGCGGCTCACCGCTCCGCTGGAGTCGGCGACTCGGCTGACCATGCTCAACGTGCTCTCCGCCGCGATGGACGAGATCACCCGCGATCTCGCCCCCGGCTCGGTCGACGTACGGCTGCGCGGGCTCGACCCCGACTTCGTGGTGACACCGCCGCCCACCTACGGCGCCGCCCCCGCGGAGCCGGCCGCACCCGCCGAACCGCTCAGGACCCCGGCCCCGGCCGACGGCGACGAGGGCGGCACCGCCCGCATCAACCTGCGGCTGCCGGCCCACCTCAAGACCCGCGCCGAGGAGGCCGCGAACCGCGAGGGCCTGTCGGTCAACGCGTGGCTGGTGCGCGCCGTGTCGGCCGCGGTCGACGGCGGCACCCGGCCACGCACGACGGAGAAGACCCAGACCCTCGGACAGAGCTTCACGGGCTGGGTGCGCTGACCGCACCCACGCCCCGGGAAACAGACACCGCACTCACCCACCACGTCCCACCAGCGGGGACGCCCTGAAGACCCAAGAGGACGGGACAGTCATGCCTTCTTTCGACACCTTCGAACCGATCTCGGTCACCGCGCACGTCGGGGCCGGCTCCATCCAGTTCACCGCGGGCGACCGCCCCGACACCGTCGTCGAGGTACGGCCCAGCGACCCGAAGAAGGACAAGGACGTGCGGGCGGCCGAGCAGACCGAGGTCGGCTACGCGAGCGGTGTCCTCACCGTCAGGACGAAGGAGCGCCGCCTCGTCGGACCCAGCGGCGCCGTGAACGTGACGGTCGAGCTGCCCACCGACTCGAACATCGAGCTGACCGGCTCCTGGATCCAGGTCCTCGGCGAGGGCCGGCTGGGCGAGGTCCGGGTGAAGACCTCCACCGGTGACGTCCGCCTCGACACCACGGGTCCGCTGCGGGGGACCGTGTCGCACGGCTCGATCACCGTCGAACGGGTCGAGGGCGAGGCCGAGCTGACCACCAGCTCCGGCAATCTGCGGGTCGGCCTCGTCGACGGACCCGCCGTCCTGAAGAACAGCCACGGCATCACGACCGTCGCGGCCGTGACCGGCGAACTGCGGGTGAACGGCGCCAACGGCGGCATCGACATCGCGCGCGCCGAGTCCTCGGTCACCTGCACCACGACCAACGGCCATCTGCGGGTCGCCGAGGTCGCCCGGGGCGAGGTCCAGCTGGAGACGTCCAACGGCGCCATCGAGATCGGGATCCGCCAGGGCACCGCCGCCTGGCTCGACGTCAGCTCCAACCGTGGACAGGTACGCAACTCGCTCAGCGCCTCCGACGCTCCGGAGCAGACCGAGGACACCGTCAAGATCCGCGCACGGACCCACTGGGGCAACATCGACGTCCTGCGCGCCAAGGCCTGAACCGCCACCTCCTCGACCGGCCCCGCCTCCTCGCCCAGCCCCGCTCCCTCACCACTTCAGCCTTCGATCGGAGGGCCCCATGCCTTCATCTGTCATGCCCACGCCCAGGCAGGCCGACGGTCCCACGTCACCGGCCGCCGTCTCCACCATCGGTCTGCGCAAGTCGTACGGCGACAAGGTCGTCCTCGACGGCATCGATCTGCACATCCCGGCCGGCTCGGTCTTCGCGCTGCTCGGACCGAACGGCGCCGGGAAGACCACCGCCGTGAAGATCCTGTCCACGCTGATCACGGCGGACGGCGGACAGGCCCAGGTCGCGGGCCACGACCTCGCCACGTCACCTGACGGCGTGCGGGCCGCGATCGGGGTCACCGGGCAGTTCTCCGCCGTCGACGGCCTGATCACCGGCGAGGAGAACATGCTCCTGATGGCGGACCTGCACCACCTGTCCAAGCAGGAGGGACGCCGGGTCACCGCCGAACTCCTGGAACGCTTCGACCTCACCGAGGCCGCGCAGAAGCCCGCCTCCACCTACTCCGGCGGCATGAAACGCCGCCTGGACATCGCCATGACCCTGGTCGGCGGCCCGCGGATCATCTTCCTCGACGAACCCACCACCGGCCTCGACCCCCGCTCCCGCCACAACATGTGGCAGATCATCCGCGAACTCGTCACCGACGGCGTCACCGTCTTCCTCACCACCCAGTACCTGGAGGAGGCAGACCAACTCGCCGACCGCATCGCGGTCCTCCACGACGGAAGGATCGCCGCCGAGGGCAGCGCGGAGGAACTCAAACGGCTCATCCCTGGCGGACACGTCCGGCTGCGGTTCACCGACCCGGCCGCCTACCAGAGCGCCGCCGACACCCTGCACGAGGTCACCCGCGACGACGAGGCACTCACCCTCCAGCTCCCCAGCGACGGCAGCCAGCGCGACCTGCGCACCCTCCTGGACCGGCTGGACACGGCCGGCATCGAGGCCGACGAACTCACCGTCCACACCCCCGACCTCGACGACGTCTTCTTCGCCCTCACCGACGACACCGACCAGCCCAAGGAGAACGCCCGATGAGCACCCTGTCCCTCGCCGTACGCGACTCCTCCACCATGCTGCGACGCAACCTGCTGCACGCCCGCCGCTACCCGTCGATGACGCTGAACCTGCTGCTCACACCGGTCATGCTCCTGCTGCTGTTCGTCTACATCTTCGGCGACGCGATGAGCGCCGGCATCGGGGGCGGCGGGGCGGACCGCTCCGAGTACATCGCGTATCTCGTCCCGGGCATCCTGCTGATGACCATCGGCTCCACCACGATCGGCACCGCCGTGTCCGTCTCCATGGACATGAACGAGGGCATCATCGCCCGCTTCCGCACCATGGCGATCCACCGCGGGTCGGTGCTCATCGGACACGTCATCGGCAGCGTGCTCCAGTGCGTCGCCAGCGGGGTCCTCGTCGGGGTCGTCGGGGTGGCCATCGGCTTCCGCTCGGTCGACGCCACCGTCCTGGAATGGATCGCCGCGGTCGGACTGATCGCATTGTTCGCCCTGGCCCTCACCTGGATCGCCGTCGGCATGGGCCTGTCCAGCCCGAACCCCGAGGCGGCCAGCAACAACGCGATGCCGCTGATCTTCCTGCCCCTGATCTCCAGCACGTTCGTCCCGGTGGACGCGATGCCGGGCTGGTTCCGGCCCATCGCCGAGTACCAGCCCTTCACACCCGCCATCGAGACCCTGCGCGGACTGCTGCTCGGCACCGAGATCGGCCACAACGGCTGGCTGGCCGTGGCCTGGTGCCTGGGCCTCACGGCGCTCGGCTACCGCTGGTCCAAGTCGCTCTTCGACCGCGACCCGAAGTAGGGGCGCTCCGCTTCCCCCTTCGAGGGCACCGGCCGCACCAGGCGGCCGGTGCCCTCGAAGGCGTCACCAGGCCACGGGCAGCTCCCGCACACCGTGGATCGCGCGCCCCTCGAAGGCGTACTCCTCCGCGGGGAGACCGGTCAGACGCAGCCCCGGCAGCCGCTCGAACAGCATCGGCAGGGCGATCTGGAGCTCGGCGCGGGCGAGCGACTGGCCGAGGCAGTGGTGCAGGCCGTGGCCGAAGGCCAGATGCTGACCCGCGTCCCGGGTGAGGTCCAGCGTGTCCGGGCCGGTGAAGACCGCGGGGTCCCGGTTGGCGGCCTGGAGGGCGACCACCACCCCCTCGCCGGCCCGGACGGTGACACCGCCGACCTCGACGTCCTCGGTGGCGATTCGGCGCAGCCCGATGTGTACGACGGTCAGATAGCGCAGCAGCTCCTCCACCGCACCCGGCACGAGGTCCTCGTCGGCGCGCAGTGCCGCCAGCTGGTCGGGGTGGCGCAGCAGGGCGACGACGCCGAGGGAGAGCATGCTCGCGGTCGTCTCGTGCCCGGCGATGAGGAGCTGGACGAGCATCCCGGCCGCCTCCGCGGCGTCGGCCTCGCCGGTGGCGACCCGCTCGGTGGCGAGCTTGCTCATCAGGTCGTCGCCCGGTTCGCGGGACTTGGCGGCGAGCAGCTCCCGCAGGTAGCCGAAGAGGGCGCCCCAGCCCGCCCGCATGGCCTCCGGTCCCGCCGAGACGGTCGCGAACGCGGCGGCCTGCTTGTTGATGAAGTCCCGGTCCGTGTAGGGCACTCCGAGCAGTTCGCAGATGACCAGGAGGGGCAGCGGGAGGGTGAAGTGCTCGACCAGGTCGGCCGGTTGCTCCTGTTTGAGCAGTCCGTCGAGGAGGTCGGCGGTGATGTTCCGGATGGCGGGCCGCAGTTGCTCGACCCGGCGGAAGGTGAACTCGGGGATGAGCATGCGGCGCAGCCGGGTGTGGTCCGGCGGGTCCATCGCGAAGAGCTGGCCGGGCGTGAGCGGCGGAGGCGTCGGCTGAAGGCCCGGGAAGCCGGGCCGCACGTTCTGCGAGCTGAACCGGGCGTCGCTGAGAACGGCGCGGGCGTCCTCGTGCCGGGTGACGAGCCAGGGGTGGGTGTCACCCCAGAGGCTGATCCTGGCGAGGGGGCGCTCCTCGGTCCAACGGCGGTATTCGGCGGCGGGGTCGAGGAGCGGCCGGTGGTCGGGCAGGGGTGGCGGGGTTTTCGTCGGGCTCATGTGGGGGGCTCCGGTGATGGGCTGTTCAGGGAGTGGTGATGCCGGCCAGCGTCAGGAGGAGGCTCTTGACGTCGGTCGCGTCGATCTCGTCGCGTGCGGCTTCGGGCCGTGAGCACAGCAGTACGGGGCTGTCCTGCGGGTCCTGCGGCAGGCAGCCGTGGCTGCCGCGTACGCCGGAGGGGTCCAGGGGGACGGTCTGGATGCGGTAGCGCAGGCCGGCCTTCTTGCGGGCGACCTGGCCGATGGCGCGGGCCTTCACGGCGGGGACCGTGGGGTCGTAGAGGAGTTCGGCGGGGTCGTAGCCGGGCTTGCGGTGGATCTCGACCTGGCGGGCGAAGTCGGGGGCGCGGTCGTCGTCCAGCCAGTAGTAGTACGTGAACCAGGCGTCGGACTCCGCGACGGCGACCAGTTCGCCCGAGCGTTCGTGGTCGAGGCCGTGGGCCGCCTTGCCCTCGGCGTCCAGCACCTGGTCCACGCCGGGGAGTTCGGCGACGATCTTCGCCACGGCCGCGGTGTCCGCCGGGTCGCGGACGTAGACGTGGGCGATCTGGTGGTCGGCGACGGCGAAGGCGCGGGACGTCCAGGGGTCGAGGTACTCCATACCGTCCTGGGTGTGCACTTCGAGCAGTCCGGCGCCGCGCAGGGCCCGGTTGATGTCGACGGGGCGGGAGGCGGGCGCGATGCCGTACTCGCTGAGGATCACGACGGTCGCGTTCTCGCGCCGGAAGTGCTCCAGCAGGGGCCGCAGCGCGTCGTCGAGGCGGCGGGCCTCACGGGCGGTCTGCGGGGAGTCGGGGCCGGAGCGCTGGGGCTCGTAGTCGAGGTGCGGGACGTAGACCAGGGTCAGGTCGGGGCGGTGTTCGTCGAAGATCTGCCGGGCGGCGGCGAGGATCCACTGGCTGGAGGGCAGGCCGGCGTTGGGGCCCCAGTAGGTGAACAGGGGGAAGTCGCCGAGACGGTCGGTGAGTTCGTCGTGCAGGGCGGGCGGCCAGGTGTAGCAGTCGGGTTCCTTGCGGCCGTCGGAGTAGTAGATCGGTCGGGGGGTGACGGTGAGGTCGACGTCGGCGCCCATGGCGTACCACCAGCAGACGTTGGCGACCTTGTAGTCGGGGTCGGCCTTGCGGGCGGTGTGCCAGATCTTCTCGCCGCCGACGAGGGCGTTGTGCTGGCGCCACAGCAGGACCTCGCCGAGGTCCCGGAAGTACCAGCCGTTGCCGACGATCCCGTGCTCGCAGGGCGGTGCGCCGGTGAGGAGGGTGGACTGCACGGAGCAGGTCACGGCGGGCAGCACGGTGTTGAGCCGGGCTTGGAAGCCCTGCTCGGCGACGGCCGAGACGGCGGGCATGTGGCGGAGCATGCGGGGAGTGAGGCCGACGATGTCGAGGACGACCAGTCGGGTCATGAGAGGGGCTCCGATCCTGAGAGGGGCTTGAGGCCGAGTTCCTCGAACCGGTCGCGGGTCCAGGCCAGTTCGGCGGCCAGTCCCGCGACGAGGCCCGCGCGGTCGTGGGGCCGCAGGTGTTCGGGGAGGACGGACCAGGTGTAGGTCTCGACCTCGATGTGGTCGCTCACGGCTCGCGGGCCACCGAGCAACGCGCCCAGAGAGGCGGTCAGTTCGCTCGCGGTCGTGCTGAGCGGCGGCTCGGGTGCGGCGTGCAGGGGTGCGTGGAAGTGCACCCGCCAGGGCGAGTGCGGGTCGAGGCCGCCCGCCAGGGCCTCGGGGAGGTCGTCCACGCCGGTGACGGTGCCGTTCGGGGCGGTGCGTGTCTGGTGCAGGAACCGGGGTTCCGCGAACCGGGCCAGCGCGCGCCGGGCCTCGGGGTCGGCGGGGTCGTCGGCCTGGAGCGCGCTGGACGCCTGCACCTTGACGACCGGGAGCCCGGCGTCGGCGATCCGGCGCAGCGCGGCGGCCGGTTCCTCGAACTGCACGGCGAGGTGGCAGGTGTCGAGGCAGATCCCGAGCCACTCGGGGTCCACTCCCCCGAGTTCCCGGGCGGCCTGGACGGTGTTCTCCACCACGCATCCGGGCTCGGGCTCGAACCCGACCCTGATCGTCCGGCCGGTCTCCCGCGCCGACTCGGCGAGCCGGCTCGCGAGTTGGTCGAGGGCCCGCCGTGCGGAGTCCCGCGCCCCGGCCGGCCACGGTGTGCGCCAGGCCAGCGGAAGAGTGGAGACGCTGCCGCGCCGGGCGTCGTCGGGCAGCAGCCCGGCCAGGACCCGGGCGCAGTCGACCGTGTAGTCCAGCCGGGCGGGGTCGGCCCAGTCGGGCAGGTAGACGTCCTTCTTCACGACCTCGCGGTGGAATCCGCCGTAGGGGAACGCGTTGAGGGTGACCGTCTCCAGGCCGCGCGCGGTGAGTTCGGCGCGCAGGCGGCGTACGGCGTCGGGATCGGCGGACAGTTCGGTGACCACGTCGCGGGCCAGCCACAGGCCGATGCCGAGCAGGTCGGCGCCGAGGTTCTCCCGTACGGGCTCGGCGTACGTGGCGAGTTGGCCGATCACTCCGTCGAGGTCCTCGGCCTGGTGGACGTTGCTGCAATAGGCGAGGTGGACGGTGGTGCCGTCGGGGTGCCGGAAGCGCACGGCGGGGTCACTCCCCGCCGCGTTTGATCGAGTTGCCCGCGAAGAGGGCCGTGCCGTCGGCCTTGACGTCCTCCAGGTCGAGTCGGCCGCTCTGCCCGTAGAAGGCGACCGGGTTGCGCCACATGACCTGGTCGACGGTGTCGTCGTCGAAGCCGGCGGCGAGCATCGCGTCGGCGGTCCTGCGGGTCTTGAGCGGGTCGCTGCGCCCCCAGTCGGCGGCCGAGTTGACGAGCATCCGCTCGGTGCCGTGCTCCTGGAGGATGCGCACCATGCGGTCCTCGGTCAGCTTGGTGTCCGGGTAGATGGAGAAGCCCGCCCAGCAGCCGCTGTCGGCGACCATGCCCACGGTGAGTTCGTTGAGATGGTCGACGAGGACGTGCTCGGGCGGGATGCCGGACTCGCGCACGACGTCGAGGGTGCGGCGGGTGCCGACGGCCTTGTCGCGGTGCGGGGTGTGGACGAGGACGGGCAGTTCGTGCTCGATGGCGAGTTGGAGCTGGCGGGCCAGGGCCTCGTCCTCCTCGGGGGTCATGGAGTCGTAGCCGATCTCGCCGACGGCCACCACGCGGTCCTTGGCCAGGTAGCGCGGCAGGACGTCCAACACCCCGGTGCAGCGTGGGTCGTTGGCCTCCTTCGGGTTGAGGGCGATGGTGCAGCGGTGCTGGATGCCGAACTGCGCGGCGCGATACGGCTCCCAGCCGAGCAGCGCGTCGAAGTAGTCGGTGAAGCTCTCCACCGAGGTGCGTGGCTGGCCGAGCCAGAAGGAGGGTTCCACCACCGCGCGGACCCCGGCCGCGTACATGGCCTCGTAGTCGTCGGTGGTGCGTGAGGTCATGTGGATGTGCGGGTCGAAGATGCGCATCATGCTGCTCCGGTGAAGGCGGCGAGGGCCTGTTCGGCGGCGGTTCGGCGGGCGGGGACGGGTGAGTCGGCTTCGGCGGGCAGCCCGGAGGCCTCCAGCGTGCCGGGGTGGGCGCGCAGGATCGGCCAGACGTCCGCGGGGACGGTCCGGCCTGCGGCGACCCGCTCGTGGGCGAAGTCGGCGAGCATCCGGGCGAGTTCGCGGTCCGCGCGTTCCTGAAGGCCTGCGACCCGGTCGAGGGGGATCTCGCAGAACACGCACTTCAGTACGGCGTGCCGGTAGCCGTCGTAGTCCAGGTGACGTGCGGCGTACGGGCCGAGGGCCGACTCGATCAGGCCGGTGTCGTTGCCGCGCAGCGCGATGTGGACGAGTGGCAGGCCCAGGTCGACGAAGGAGGGATCCGCCTTCTCCAGCAGGGCCAACGACCTTAGTACGGCCCGCTGTTCGGCGGCGTCCCCGTACCGGTGCAGGGCGGTGACCTCCTCGGCGAGTTCCGCTCCGCGCAGTGGCAGGGCCGCGAGGAGTCGGGCGCGGGCGGCGTCGGCGACCGTCCAGCCGGGGGTGAGGGGGCCGCGCCCGCAGCGTCGGCCGACGGCCGGGAAGACGGTGCGTACGGCTGTGGGGTCCTGTCCGACGCGGGCGACGGCCTCGGTCAGCCAGAGCCGTGCGTCGGGGGTGAGTTGTCGGTCGAGGGCGGTGGATATGTGGGGGTCCACGGCGCAGGTCTCCTGTTCGGATGTGCTGATGTCGGAGGAGGTCGGGGCCTCAGGACGGCTCGGCGGCCTTCAGGAACTCCAGGGAGCGGCGGGCGACGTCGGGCGCGTCCAGGGCGGCGCCCTGGATCTCCACGGAGACCGGTCCGAGGTAGCCGGAGGCCTTCAGCGCGGCCAGGACGGGCGGGAAGTCGATCTCGCCCGCGCCGAGTTCGAGGTGCTCGTGGACCCCGCGCCGCATGTCCTCGATCTGCACGTTCACCAGGTGCGGCGCCGCCAGCGCCACGCAGTCGAGCAGTGCGGGCTCCTCGACGCAGTGGGCGTGCCCGATGTCCAGGGTGATGCCGAACAGGGCGGGATCGCCGAGCAGTCGCCGCAGCTCCAGGACGCGCCGCACGGTGTCGACGAACATGTACGGCTCGGGCTCGAAGCCCAGGGCCACACCGTGCTCGCCGGCGATCGCCAGGACCTCTTCGCAGCCCGCGGCCAGCCGTTTCCAGGCCTCTTCCTCGGGCATGCCCCGCGGCGCCGGGCCGCTGCACAGCTGGACGGCCGGGGCGCCGAGGTCGGCCGCGACGCGCACCGCGCGCGCCAGCAGGTCGACGCGCCGCCCGCTGTCGGCCGGGGACATCAGGGTGGGGTGGTGCTTGTGCCACGGGTCCAGGAGGTAGGGCGCTCCGGTCTCCACCATGACGGCGAGGCCGAGGCGGTCCAACCGCCGTGCGAGTCGGTCGACTTGGCGGGGCAGGTCGGAGGCGTACGGGTCGAGGTGGCCGTGGTCCAGGGTGAGGCCGACGGAGTCGTATCCCAGGTCGGCGAGGACGGTCAGTACGTCGTCGAGGCGGTGGCAGGCGAAGCCGTTGGTGCCGAACCCGAACCGAAGGCGCTCCGGAGGCCCGGGTTTCGGGGTCACGTCGGCGACACCTTCCGCGCGAGTCTGCGGGCCAGCGGATGCGCCGCGGCCAGGATCCCGGCGAGCCCGGTACTGCCGCCCCCCGCGGTGAGCGCCGCCTGGAGGGGCATCAGCGACATGATCCCGGTGCCCACCGCGTTCCGCACGTTCGTCGCGGACGGTTCGCGTGCCGCGCGGGCCTGCGCGGTGCCGTACGAGGCGAGGTAGGCGAGCGCTCCCAGGGCCGCGCCGGTCCGGGCGGTCCTGCCGTGCCCGCGCAGGCCCGGAAGTGCCGCGGCGGCCACGGCGGTCGCGGTGCTGCCGGCCAGCGTGGCGGCGGGTACCTCGCGCGGGGCGCCGGATATCTCGTGGCGGCTCAGTGCCGTGACGGTGTAGGTGTGCGCGCCGACCAGCAGGGCGGCCGGCAGTGCGGACGCCCTGCGTCCCGGCTCGGCTCCGGCCAGGACGTTGCAGGCCCGGGCGCCCGCCATGGCCGCGGGTCCGGCGGCGGTGGACTTGAGGCCGAGGTCGTACGCCCAGACCAGTCCGGTCAGCGGCAGCGCCACACCGAGCGCCCGCCGCCCGCCGGTCAGGGCGGCGAGGCCGAGCCCGGCGGCGGTGAGTCCACAGGCGGTGGCGAGGGCGGTACGGCGGGCCACCCGCCCTGAGGGCACGGGGCGTTCGGGCCGCTCCACCGCGTCGACGGTCGCGTCCGCGTAGTCGTTGAGCGCCATCCCGGCCCAGTAGAGGGCCACGGACGACGCCATCGTGCCGAGGATGCGGGGCGACGGTGTCCCCGCGCTCGCGGCGGCCCCTGCCAGGACATCACCGGGCACACTCAACGCCGCGGGCAGACGGACGAGTTGCGCCAGATCAGCGAGGCGGGGGGAGGAATTACGGTTGCTGGGGCCGTCCATGATCGGACCCTACGCCGAAAACTTCAGTTTTGGACATCCTCATACCCTCACCGCTGTGAAGAATTTGTGCGCGGGGTGTGCCACGTGACCGCGCCGAGTGACCGCACCTACTCGGGTGGCGTCGGTGTGTCGTGCGTGCGGTACATCGCCTGGACGTCCAGCTCCAGTTGGACCGTCGGGCCGACCACGGCGATCCCCCGCGCCAGCATGGACCGCCAGTTGAGCGTGTAGTCCTCCCTGTGCAGTTCGGCCTTGGCGAGGGCGGCGCACCGGAGTTCCTCGCCGTAACCGCCGTTGACCATGCCGAGGTAGTTCGTGTCCAGCGACACCGACCGGCTCACTCCGTGCATGGTCAGCGTGCCCAGCAGCGACCACCTGCTGCCGCCCCGGTAGGCGAAGCGGGTGCTTCTGAAGTCGATGTAGGGGAAGTGCTCGACGTCGAGGAAGTCGGCGGACCGCAGGTGTGCGTCCCGGGTGTTGTTGCCGGTGGTGATGCTGGAGGCGTCGATGCGCACGTGCACACGGGAGTCGCCGATGTCCTGGGTGACCTGGATGCCGCCCTCGAACCGTTCGAAACGGCCGTGCACATGGGCCATGCCGACATGCTTGGCGATGAACCGGATCGCGGTGTGCGGCGGGTCGAAGAGCCAGGTGCCGGGGACCGGGAGTTCGGCCTGCCGGGCCGGCTGGAGCCAGACGCGCTGGGACTCCAGGCCCGCGTCGGCGACGACGTCGATGCTCTCGCGGTGCGGTTCCAGTCCCTCGGCCACGATCATCAGGCTGTAGCCGCCCGGCGGCAGCGCGGCCAGGAACAGGCCGTACGGATCCGTGGTGCCGCGTGCCGCGACCTGGTGGCTGCGGAGTTCGGTCACCGTCACCTCGGCACCGCCGAGCGGTTGGTTCACCGGGTCGAGGACCTCGCGGCAGACGACGCCCGCGCCGGCCGGGACCGGCAGCGCGAGGCCCGCGGCACCTCCGGAGGCATTCTTCAGTCGCCGCCGGAGCAGTCCGAGGGGCATGGGGTCCACCTTTCCGTTCTGGTTTTTCAGGAGTCGCGGTGCTCTTCAGGAGTCGCGGTGTTCTTCAGGAGACTCGGTGCTCTTCAGGAGTCGCGGTGTTCTTCAGGAGACTCGGTGCTCCTCGGGAGTCCCGGCGTTCTTCAGGAATCCCTGCGCGGCCGGTCGCCCGTGTACGCCGCTCTCAGCACGTCCAGCGCGCCCTGCGCGGTGACCTCGCGCGGGTTGGGGTACGCCTGCTCGGCCGCCACCTGCGCGGCCGCCGCCACATCGGCCTCGGCCAGGCCGAGTTCGGCCAGCGAGCGGGGTACGCCGGGACCATCGGCGAGGTCCCGCACCGCACTCGGGACGTCGTCCGTGCCCAGGGCCCGGCCGAGCGCCGCCATGGCCTCGGGCGCGGCGGGCGCGTTGTACGCGAGGGCGTAGGGCAGGACCACGGTGTGCGTCTCGGCGTGCGGCAGGCCGTAGGTGCCGCCGAGGACATGGCAGAGCTTGTGGTGCAGCCCCATGGTGGTCGCGCCGAGCGCGGCACCGCAGAGCCAGGCTCCGTACAGGGCCCGGCCGCGGGCGTCCAGGTCCCGGGGAGCGGCGGTCAGGGCGGGCAGGGCGTCGGCCATGGCGCGTACGCCCTCCTCGGCCATCAGTGACACCAGTGGCGAGGCGTCCGGCGCGTACAGGGCCTCGGCCGCGTGCGCGAGGGCGTTGACGCCGCTGGTCACGGAGAGGTCCACCGGGAGGGACAGGGTGAGTTCGGGGTCGTAGACGACACTGCGCGGCAGGACCGAGGGATCGCGGCCGGTGCGCTTGGCCCCGTGTTCGGTCAGGCCCCAGACGGGGGTCATCTCGGAGCCGGAGTACGTGGAGGGCACGGCGACCAGCGGCAGTCCGGTGCGCAGCGCGATCGCCTTGCCGAGGCCGATGGCGGAGCCGCCGCCCACGGCCACACAGCCGTCGGCTCCGGCGGCCCGCGCGACCGCCACGGCCCGGTCGGCGACCTCGGCGGGCACATGCATCCGCGCCTCGGTGTGCAGCCCCGCGCAGTCACCGCCGAGCGCGTCCGCGACGGCCCGGGCGGTCCGCGCGCCCCGTGGCCCGCTGACCACCAACACCCTTCGCAGCCCCAGTCGTTCGACCTCGCCGGGGACCGCGGTTTCGGCGGCGCCGGGGCGCAGGACGACCCGCATCGGCTGGGCCTCGTACGTGAACTCCTTCACGGGCGGACCGAGTTGAGGACGAGGTCGAAGCGGGCGTGCCGGAACGGGGTCGGGACGCCGAACTCCCGTGCCAGGACGGGGTCGTCGGTCTGCGTGAAGTCCTGGACGAGGCTCTGCTTGACCGCGAACACCGCGTCCGAGTCGAGGTAGTCGCCGCCCGCCACGAAGATGTGCGTGGTGACCGGCTCGTGTCCCTCGGCCGTGGCGATGAAGTGGATGTGGGCCGGACGGTAGGGATGCCGGCCCGTGGCCCGCAGCAGTTTCCCGACGGGGCCGTCGGTGGGGATCGGGTACGGGCTCGGCACACAGGTGCGGAACCAGAAGCGGCCCTCGTCGTCCGCAGTGAACAGCCCGCGTCCGTTGCCCGCGGGCTGGATCCCCGGCTGCTGGACGTCGTAGAAGCCGTTGCCGTCGGCCTGCCAGACGTCCAGGAGCGCGCCCGGCAGCGGGGTGCCGTCCGCCGACAGCACCCGTCCGCTGACCACGCACGGCTCGCCGCCGCCGACCAGGTCGATGTCCGCGCCGAGGGCACGGACCGGTGACTCGGTCATGTGGAAGGGCCCCAGGACCGTGCTCTCGGTACCTCCCTCTGCGCTGTTGACCGTCTCCACCAGCATCGAGACGCCGAGCACGTCCGACAGCAGGATGAACTCCTGGCGGGTGTCCGTGCAGGTCTGCCCGGTCGCCGTCAGGAAGCCGACGGCCTGCTCCCACTCCGCCATGGTCGGCTCGGTCTCCCGGACGAAGGCGTGCAGATGGCGGGTGAGGGCGGCGAGCAGTGCGCGCAGCCGGGGGTCCGGCGTGCCGTCGAGGCTGTCGACCACGCTCCGGGTGAGTTCGGCGCTCATCAGGCGTGCCCGAGGATGCGCCGCACGGCCTCGGTGAGCGTGTGCTCGGCGTCCGCACCGGAGGCGGCCGCCGTCGCGTGCCGGAAGGCGACGTACCCGTCGGGCCGTACGAGGAGTGCTCCCCCGTCGGCGACCTCGCTCAGCCGCGCCCAGTCGCCGTACGGGTCCTCGTACTCCTGGCCCGGGCCGATGACGACGGTGGCGATCTCCAGGTCCTGGGCGTCGGCCGCCCGTACCCAGTCGGTGCCGCCGATGCCGGTGATCAGTGTGAAGCGGCCCTGTCCGACGGTGTCGAGGGTGGAGAGGGTGCGGGTGCCGGAGGTGATCCAGGCGTGCGGGAGTCTGGCGCCGGGGCGGGAGGACGGCTGGTGGTGGAGTTCGGGGTCGCGGTCGAAGCCGGGGTCGTCGGTGCCGTCGGGGACGATCCCGGTGGAGGTGTAGCGCTGGTTGAGGTCGACGCCGTGCGCGTTGAACTCGTAGGCCTTGAACGCGATCGCCTCCCGCAGCCGCGCCCGCTGCTTCTCGGCGGCCTCGGTGTCCTCCTTGCGGGCGGCGATGTTGGCCCACAGCTGCTCGGGGGTCTGTGGGGAGAGCCCGTCGAGGGCTTCGAAGACCGGGGCGGTCTCGCCGATGGACTTGTTGGCGCGGGTGACGATCTGCCTGCCGATCGGGGCGCGTTCGGCGGTGTAGGTGTCGAGCAGCTTCGGGGAGGCGGTGCCGTCGAGGACGAGCTTGAGCTTCCAGGCCAGGTTGTAGGAGTCCTGGATGGAGGTGTTGGAGCCCAGGCCGTTGGACGGCGGGTGGCGGTGCGTGGCGTCGCCGGCGCAGAAGACCCGGCCCGCGGAGTAGGTCTCGGCGTACATCTCGTTGACGGTCCAGGCGGAGGAGGACTTGATGGTCACCGGGATGTCGTCGTCGCCGACCAGCCGGCGTACGACGGACTCGGCGTATGCGGTGGTCAGGTCGGGGGCGCCGGCGTTCACGTCGTAGCCCCACACGATCAGCCACTCGTTCCAGGGCCTCACACAGCGCACCAGGCCCGCGCCGATGCCGCCCACGGTGGCACCCGGGGCGAGGACCCAGTAGAGCGTGGAGGGGCGGTGGGCGGTGTACTTCGACAGGTCGGCGTCGAAGACGATGTTGATGCTGCCGGCCACTCCCATCTGGCCGCCCATCGGCAGCCCGGCGTCCTCGGCGACCTGCGACCGGCCGCCGTCGGCGCCGATCAGGTACTTGGCGCGGATGGTGTACTCGTCGCCGCGCAGCCGGTCCTCGACGGTGACCGTGACACCGGAGTCGTCCTGGACGAAGGACTTGTAGACGGTGCTGAAGCGCAGGTTCGTCCCACGCGAGACCGCGGCGTCCATGAGCACCGGTTCCATGAGGTGCTGGGGCATGTCGCACATCCGGGTGGGGCTGGCGAGTTCGTGCGCGGCCTGGACGAGCGGATCGTTGCCCCAGGAGCGGACCCGGCCGAGCTCCTCGCCGGCGAGGCTGGTGCAGAAGGTCGTGTTGCCCATCAGCTGCTGCGGGGTGGCCTTCGCGACGACCTCGTCCTCGACACCGAGGTCGCGCAGCACCTCCATGGTGCGCTGGTTGGTGATGTGCGCCCTGGGCGTGTCGGCGAGGCTCGCGTAGCGCGTGACGACGATGTTGGGTACGCCGTAGCTGCTCAGGGCGAGTGCGGCGGCGCCGCCCGCGGGACCACTGCCGACGATCAGTACGTCGGTCACGACATCGGGCTCGACGGTCTGCACGGGGGACGCTCCAGGGAATGAGAACAGGCACCTACTGTCCAAGATCATGTACGGGGGTGCGGGAGCGCGGGTGTCTCAATTCGAGACAGCCCGGTCGGGGAGAGGGAGACCCCGGGATTGTTGCCCGTTCAACCGTTCCCGGTAGGGTGAGCCGTGCCGTGACCACCGCAGAGCGCCCCACCGCCCGCCCCGCCCTCGCCTCGCTGCGCAGGGCCCGCGAGCTGTTCCTGCGCGGGCACCCACTGCCGGACGGGGTACCGGAAGAGGTCCTCGCCGCGTGGAAGCGCGCCCGGTTCTTCGGGGTACGACATGACGTACGGGAATCGGCGCCCGCCGTCTCACCGCCCGAGTCGCCCTTGCTGACGGCGGCCCGGCCCGTGCTGGAGCGCATCGCCCCCACCCTCGACAGCGGGCGGACCACGCTCGTCCTCACCGACGACCGGCTGCGGGTGCTCTGGGCCACCGGACTCACCCCGGACCACCCCCACCACGATCTCTCCGAACAGGCGGTCGGCCACAACAGCGCGGCCCTCGCCCTGCACACCCGGCGCCGGGCCGAGGTGCACGGGCCCGAGCACTTCCTCGATCTGTGGCAGGACGTCTCCGGGGTCAGTGTGCCGGTGCGGGAGCCGGAGACCGGCCGGCTGCTGGGCACGGTGACCGTGTCCTGCGGGCTGTGCGTCGAGTGCGGCCCGCATCCGGGTGCCCCGGTCGCCGAGGCCGCGGTGATCGCGGTGGAGGCGGAACTCCTGGCACGGTCACGGGCGGCGGAACGGGTGCTGCTGGACGCCTATCTGCGGGCCGCCGGACAGCCGGGGCGTGCGGTGGTCGCCCTGGACGGCCGCAACCGGTTCGTCAGCGAGGCGGCGGGACAGCTGCTGTCGCCGGAGCAACTGGAGGCGCTGGAGCAGCGAGTCGTCGCACAGGTGCGGGAGCGGACGGAGACGCGGATACGGGTCTCCGACGGTCCGGGAACTGCCGCCACCGTCAGCCTCGTCGCCCACCGGGGCTCGGTCGTCGGAGCGGTCGCGGTCCTGGAGCCGGTCGGGCACACGGTCCCGCCGGCCGCCCCCCGCACCGCCGTCGGGCCGGCCGGACGGTCGCTGCCCTGGCGGCACGCGGTCGGCCGCGCGGTGGAGCTGGCCGCGTCGCCGGAGCCGCTGCTGATCGTCGGCGAGCGCGGCACGGGGAAGACCTCGCTCGCCCGGGAACTGGCCGGCGACCCGGCGATCGCCGATGCGGCCGAGGGCGAACTCGACCTCGAACTCGCCGAGTTGGTCAAGGGCCGCCCGCTCCTCATCCGGCACGTGGAGCGGCTCGCCCCACCCGACACGGCGACCCTCAACTCACTCCTCGACACGCATCCGGGTGTGCCTCTGCTGGTGACCTACACCCCCGGAGCGGCGCCGGGCCCGTGTCTCCAACGGCTCCTGGATACGCTGGCGGCCCGCTCCGTCACTCTGCCCGCGCTGCGTGAACGGCCCGACGACATCCGGGAGTTGCTCACGTCCCTGGCTCCCGCGCCGGCGCCGGGGCACCCCCCGCTCACCTGGACCCTGGACGCGCTGCGCGCACTGGAGCGGCACCCGTGGCCCGGGAACGTCACCGAACTCGCGCACCTCGTACGGGCCTTGGCAGAGCGTCGCCGCTCGTCGGGACCGGTCCGGCGTACCGAACTCCCCGACCTCGTCCGCGAGGGACCCGCGCCCCGTCCGCTCACACCGATGGAACGTGCCGAGCGCGCCGCCATCCTGGAGGCCCTCCGTCTCAACGGCGGCAACAAGGCAAGGACGGCGGCGGCCCTGGGGATCGGCCGGGCGACCCTGTATCGGAAACTGCGGGGTTATCGGGGCTGACGTGCCCTGCTGGGCTGTCGGGCTGACGTGTCAGAGGGTGAAGGTGATGACCTGGCCGTCGGTCTCGATGTAGGTGCCGCTGATGGCGATCGCGTCGTAGCAGCCGTGGCTGCTGAACACCTGGACCCACTGCCCGGCGGGCACGGTGACCGAGATGTCCTTCGCCTGGCCGACGCTGAAACCGCTGTGACAGATGTACTGACCGGCGGTCTGGGTCATGACCGAGTCGCCGTCGGTGACGGTGACCCGCAGGGTGGCCGTGACATCGGCCTGGGCCGTCGCCGACGCGGGTGCGCCGACGGCGAGTACGGCTGTCGCGGCCAGCCCGGTGGCCAGGGCGGTGACGCGGGTACGGCTGAGAACGGGGAACAGACGCATGACGACTCCGGATTCCTCGACTCCGGATGATTGTCGAGCCCTCCACGTCCCACGCGCCACACCGGCTTCAGCCATTCTCCGGGGTCCGGGTGGCCGACAGCACGCCGATCTTGTCGACGCGATGCTCGGGGTTTCCGTGGTCGTCTCGCCAGTAGTTGCCCGCCGCGTGGTCCTCCAGGGTCAGACAGGTGGAGATCGTGATCACGGCCTGGGTGGGGAGCCTGCCGGGGAATCCCGGGACCGCCGCCCGCTGTTCGGCGAGGGATCGTGCGGAGCGGAAGGACGTCGTCCTGGTGTCGGTGATCTCGTACTCGTAGACCGTTCCGCCCGAGCTCACCAGGACCGAGTCGCCTTCGTCGAGGTCGGGGAGCCGGCGCAGGGGGCCGCCGTTGGAGAGGCGGTGGGCCGTGACGAGGTAGTTGCCGACCTCGCCGGGGCCGACGCCGCCATGTTCGCCGTAGGGGCTGGCGGCGAGGCCGCGGTTCTGGATCCTGGTGCCCGGCCGGTCGTCCGTGGTGCCCTCGTAGGGGATGACCCGCAGGTTCGCGACGCCGATCGCCTCGATGGTGAGCGAGGCCGCCCGGGGCGTCGGGGGTGTCGGAGCCGCCGCGGGCGCCGAGGCCGGTGCGGACTCCGCCGGGCTGGTCGCAGCTGGTGCCGCTCCCCGGTCCGTCGTGGACGCACCGCCCGCTCCCCCGCCGCCGGAGCAGCCGAGGAGCAGGGCGATGCCGGTACCGGTGAGAAGGGCGCTACGAGCTCGGGTCCCAGGCATCTCGTACGGCGAACGAACGGCCCGGATCCGGTGTTCCCCTCATGGGTGGCTCACCAGGTTGGCCACGTTGGTCGAGGAGTTGGAGGGGCCTCCCCGGTCGTTGATGACGTGCCGGATGGTGCCGGTGCCGCCGAGGGAGACGGTCACCATGTTCTGGAAGCGGACGCCCGGGGTGTTGGGCACCTCGAAGGCGTGTTCCGCGGTGACGCTCGGGTTGACGTTGAAGTAGCAGTAGCTGCCGAGTCCGTAGGCCTGGTGGCTGGTGACGGAGTCGGCGACCTTGTAGGCGGCGTAGCCCTGGGTGGAGCCGTTCATCCAGGCGGCCTGGTTGGGCGGGTCGTAGGGCATCTCGTTCTGGTAGAAGTACGTCCGGCCGCCGTTGCCGTTCCAGATGGTCTGGTGCTTCTGGTAGTGCTCGACGAACAGGCCGTACATCGTCACGTCGTCGCCGTTGACCACCAGTCCGGTGTCCGCCGTGTTGGAGTTCCAGCCGATACCGCTGCCGTGGTCACCGCGCCAGATCCACATGTGGTCGCCGATGACGTCGTCGCTGTTGACGACGAGGCTGGTGGTCGCCTTGCCCACGGCCGCGCCGCCGACGCGGAAGTAGACGTCGTGCAGCGAGGTGGGGTTGGCCGAGTGGTCGGCGGCGGCGCCGGACGGGCCGAGTTCCACGAGGGTCTGCGAGTTGGTGGTGCCCGCGTCGAAGAGGACGCCCGCGAGCTTCACTCCGTCGACGTCGGCGACCGTCATGGCGGTGATGCCGTTGTCGGGGATGAACGTGGCGAGACCGAGCCCGAGGACGACGGTGTCGGGGCGGGTCACCCGCAGGGTCTGGTTCAGGTGGTAGACACCGGGGGTGACCAGGAGGTTCTTGCCCTCGGCCAGGGCGGCGTTGATCTGGGCGGCGGTCGCGCCCGGCTTCACGACGTGGAACTGGTCGATGCCGAGCGAGGTGCCCGGGGCGTTGCCGCTCGCCCAGCTGGTGGCGGAGGAGTTGGTGCGCACGGACGGCACGAACACCTTGTAGGCGCCCGCCGCGTCGACGTACAGGAAGGGCTTCTCCCGGACCTTCGGGGTCTGGTTCACCGTGGTGTAGGGCGGGTTGGGGAAGCTGTTGCCGGGGACGCCCTGGCTGCCGACGAAGACCATGTTCCAGTTGGCGCCGGTCCAGCCGCCGAGCTGGGAGTTGCGGGTCAGCCACTGCTGCTGGGTGCCGGAGCGGACCTGGCCGTCGATCTTGCTGTCGGCCATGAAGCCACCGCTCGACCAGCCGCCGTCGCTCAGCTCCAGGTTGCCGCGGACATGCATACGCCGGTATCCGGAGGCCTGTGAGACCGCCCAGCGGTCCGTGCCGCCGGTGGGGTTGACCGAGAGGTTCTCCGCGCCGCGCCAGAAGTTCTGGGTGGCGTTCTGCGGCGGGAACCAGTCGGCCTCCACATGCACGGCGCCGTTGATGGTGACCGAGTCGGGTGACTGGCCGAGGCCCAGGACCTGGGTGTAGAAGCCGACGTTGACGTCGTTGCTGTAGGTGCCGGGCTTGAACATGACCGCGTAGCGCTGGGAGCCGAACTGGTTCGTCTCCTGCTGCTGGAAGATCTGGTTGAGCCGGCTCTGGATGGTGGCCGACGGCATCGACGGGTCGAAGACGACGACGTTCGGACCGAGGTCGACGTCCCCGGGCGCGGTGCTCACCGGTGCGACCTGGAAGCGCTGGGCGGCCGAGCCGTTGCAGGTGTACTGCACGAGTTGAACACTGTCGGCCGTCGAGGCGGACGGGACGTCGAGGCACTTGCCGCTGTTGCGGTTGACGAAGTGGTACGCGCCGCCGCCCTCGTCGACGGCCTGCCACTGCTGGTTGCCGCCACCGCCGTACGTCCACAGGTGCACGGGCGCGTTGTCCGCCGTGGACACGTCGCTGACGTCCACGACCTGTGCGGCGTCGTTGCGGTTGTTGATGCGTACGTAGCCGTCACCGGTCGGCGTGAAGCTCCACTGCTGGGCGGTGGTGCTGTTGCAGGTGTACTGCTGCACGGCGGTGCCGTTCACGGTCGCGGCCGACCGGGCGTCCAGGCACTTGCCGCTGCCGGAGTTCACGACCGTGGCCCAACTGCCGGGCAGGGCGGCGGCCGCCTCGGTGGGCTCCAGGACGACGAGGGCCGAGGCGACGGCGGCCGCGGCCACGAACGCCACGGTCGGTCTGGGGAGTCGGAGCATTGCTTCTCCGCTTCTGCGGGTGGGGGGTGACTTAGTTCACTACGTGATTTAAGAAATGAGATATGAACATGTCAAGGGCTTGGTGCAGACCAACTCCCGCGAGGAGGCGAAACTTTCGCGGAAGCCGACAGCCCTTTCCCGGGCGCGAGCCACTGACGCATAGTGAAGGGCGCAGTTCGACGGGCTCGGCGAAGGAACCACATGACAGACAAGAAGGCCCTGGTGGTCCGAGGCGGATGGGAGGGACACCGGCCGGTCGAGGCCACGGAGTTGTTCGTGCCCTTCCTGCGAGGCAACGGATACACCGTCCGCGTCGAGGAGACGACCGAGGTCTACGCCGACACCGCCACGATGGCCGCCACCGACCTCGTCGTGCAGTGCGTCACGATGTCGGAGATCACCGCCGGGCAACTGGCGGGGCTGAGCACGGCGGTCGTGGCCGGCACCGGCTTCACCGGCTGGCACGGCGGAATCGCCGACTCCTTCCGCGCCTCCTCCGACTATCTCCACCTGGTGGGCGGCCAGTTCGCGACCCACCCCGGCAAGGAGCCCTGCGAGCGCCGGGGCGAGGAGTCGGACAACTTCCTGCCGCACACCGTCACCCTCACCGAACTCGGCCGCGAACACCCCGTCACCGCGGGCATCGAGGACTTCGAGCTGACCACCGAGCAGTACTGGGTGCTCCACGACGACCTGATCGACGTACTGGCCACCACCACCCATCCCACCCGGCCCTGGCAGCCCTGGCACCGGCCGGTCACCGCGCCGGCGGTCTGGACCCGGCAGTGGGGCGCCGGGCGGATCGTCGTGACGACGCCGGGGCACAGCCTCGACGTGCTGGAGAACCCCAACGTCCGTACCGTCATCGAGAGGGGCATGCTGTGGGCGACGCGCACCGCATCGGCGTCGTAGGTCTCGGCGTCATCTCCCGCGCCTATCTGGACACACTCGTCGGCCTTCCCACCGTCCGGGTCACCGCGGTCGCCGACCTGGACGCCGCCCGCTCGGCCGCGGTCGCCGCCGAGTTCCCCGGCGTCCGGGCGCTGACCGTCCAGGAGTTGCTGAGCAGCCCGGACGTGGACACGGTCCTGAACCTCACCGTCCCCGCGGCCCACGCCGAGATCGCCCTCGGCGCGATCGCGCACGGCAAGCACGTCTACGGGGAGAAGCCGCTCGCCGCCGAACTCACCGACGCCCACGCCGTGTTGGAGGCCGCCGCGAAGGCGGGCGTCGGGGTGGGCTGCGCACCGGACACCGTCCTGGGCACCGGGATCCAGACGGCCCGGGCGGCCGTCGAGGCGGGGAGCATCGGACGCCCCCTGTTCGCCTCGGCCGTGATGATCACCCCCGGGCACGAACGCTGGCACCCCCACCCCGACTTCTACTACACCACCGGCGGCGGCCCCCTCCTGGACATGGGCCCCTACTACCTCACCTCCCTGGTCCATCTCCTGGGCCCGGTAAGGGCCGTGACCGGGGCGTCCAGCCGACTGCGCACCGAGCGCGTCATCGCCTCCGGCCCCCGCGCGGGCGAGCGGATACCGGTCGAGGTCGACAGCCATGTCTCCGGAGTGCTCGAACACACCGACGGGACGCTGACGACGATCACGACGAGCTTCGACGGCGTGACCACGACCGCGGCACCGATCGAGGTCCACGGCGAGACCGGGACCCTCTCGGTGCCGGACCCGAACCACTTCGACGGCGAGGTACGGCTCTTCGGACTCGGCGACACCGGGTGGCGCAGGCTCCCGCCGTCGGCGGGCTACGTCGACGGCTCGCGGGGCATCGGCCTGCTGGACTTCGTCACCGCCGACGCACAGCGGGCGCCGCGCGCCGACGGTGAACTCGCCCTGCACGTACTGGAGACGATGACCGCGCTGCTCCGCTCGTCGGCCGAGGGCCGGCGCGTCGAGCTGACGACCTCGACGCGGCCCCCGGCCCCCGTTCCGCTGACGGCCGCCCGGGAATGGCGGGGCTGACCGGTCTCAGTCCACGGGCCAGGTGTGCGCGGCCGCGTTGAGATGCATGTAGTCCATGTAGGTCGAGGTCATCCGGCGCAGCGCCTCCTGGCGGTCGTGGACGCCTTCCTTCTCCATCCGGTGGACCGTCTCCGCCTGCCACAGCGCGCCGTTGCGGGCGCTGACGCAGCGCTGCTCGACGATGCCCAGCAGCGGCTCGCGCCACTCCGCGTCCATGCCGGCCAGCTCCAGACCCCGGTGGGCCAGCGGCAGCAGCCGCCGCAACACCAGTTCCGTGACCGGGACTTCACCGACGCCGGGCCAGTACAGACGGGCGTCGATGCCGTCGCGGGCCGCCGCGTGGAGGTTCTCCTCGGCGACCGAGAAGGACATCCGGCTCCACACCGGCCGGTCCTCGTCGACCAGCGCGCGGGTCAGGCCGTAGTAGAAGGCGCCGTTGGCGATGGTGTCGGCCACGGTGGGTCCGGCGGGCAGGACCCGGTTCTCGATGCGCAGATGCGGTCCGCTGTCGGTGACGGCGTAGACGGGGCGGTTCCAGCGGTAGATCGTGCCGTTGTGCAGCGTCAGTTCGCCCAGCTGGGGCACTCCGTCGCCGTCCAGCACCTCCTGTGGGTCCTCCTCGTCGCACACCGGCAGCAGCGCGGGGAAGTAGCGCACGTTCTCCTCGAAGAGATCGAAGACGCTGGTGATCCACCGCTCGCCGAACCACACCCGCGGCCGCACACCCTGCGCCTTGATCTCCTGCGGGCGGGTGTCGGTGGCCTGCTCGAACAGCGGGATACGGGTCTCGCGCCACAGCTCCCGGCCGAACAGGAAGGGCGAGTTCGCCGCCAGGGCGATCTGTACGCCCGCGACGGCCTGGGCCGCGTTCCAGTAGTCCGGGAACTCCTTCGGCGCGACCTGGAGATGGAACTGGGTGCTGGTGCACGCGGCCTCGGGTGTGATGGCGTCGGCGTACATCGCCAGGCGTTCCACCCCGTCCACCCTGATCCGCAGATCCTCGCCGCGCGCCGCGAAGATCTGCTCGTTGAGCAGCCGGTAGCGCGGATCGCCGGACAGGGCGTGCTCGCCGACGTCCCCCTCGCCCAGGGTCGGCAGGATGCCGATCATGATCAGATGCGCGCCCACGGCCGAGGCACGTTCCTCGGCGTGGTTGAGCGCGTTACGGATCGCCTGCTCCCACGCACCGGGGCCACCGGCCGTCAGCTCACGGGGCGGGATGTTGATCTCCAGGTTGAAGCGCCCCAGCTCGCTCGCCCAGGCCGGGTCGGCGATGGCCTGGAGCACCTCGGTGTTCCGCATCGCCGGCATCCCGTCGTCGTCCACCAGATTGAGCTCGATCTCCAGCCCGACCTGCGGACGCTCACTCTCGAACCCCGACTCGCGCAGCATCTGCGCCAGCACGTCGAGGCAGGTGTGCATCTTCTCCCGGTACCGACGGCGGTCCTCCCGCGTGAACACCAGGGCCGGCACTTCACGTCCCATCGTGCCCTCCGAGTCCCCTCGGCGGATGTCTCTCGTCCCAGCGTCGCACTTCGGACGCGCCCGGGACAGTCAAGGAGCCGGAGAGCCCCGCACGAGCCCGCTCCGCCCGCCCGGAGTGCCGTTGTCAGTGCCCCGGGCTAACCTCCGGACTACTGATTCTTTGCCCCGTTCCGGGAGGGTTTCATGGGCTCGCGACTCAACCCCTACATCAGCTTCGACGGAGACGCCCGGCAGGCGATGGAGTTCTACAAGGAGGTCTTCGGCGGCACGCTCACGCTCAACACCTACGGTGCTTTCGGCCGGCCGGACGCCCCCGAGGCCGACAAGATCATGCACGGCATGCTGGAGACCCCGAGCGGCTTCACCCTCATGGGCGCCGACTCCACGCCCGGTACGGAACACAGCCCTGGCACCAACTTCTCGGTGAGCCTGAGCGGCGACGACGACGCGGAGCTGCGCGGCTACTGGGAGAGACTGTCGGCCGGCGGCTCGGTGGCCGTGCCGCTCGACAAGCAGATGTGGGGCGACGTGTTCGGCATGTGCACGGACCGCTTCGGCGTCCCGTGGATGGTCGACATCACCGAGCCACAGGGCTGAGCGGGACCGGCCGGCCCGGGTGCGGTGGACACGGTGCCCGGCACGGGCGGTCCACGCTGATGTTCGTGCCGGTCGTGGTGGATCTGGTGGGACCGGTGCCGACGCTGGCGGCCGGGGGGCCGCCCGGGCGCTGATCGGAACCCGCTTCCAGACGACGGCCGATGCGCTCGTCCACCCCTCGGTCGCCGAGGCCCTGCTCCGGGGATGGGGATGGCGACGGCAACGGCGACGGGCACAGGACACCGAACGCAACCGCGTCCTAGACAGCGCCCATGGCTCCCGATGGCCCCGAAGAACACGGCAAGCACCCTCGGACACCCGTATCCGGACCGCCGGCGGCCCGCCAGGCCTACGAGTCCGACGTGGCACGCGGCGCCGTACCCCCGTCGCCGGTCCGGGCGGGCGAGGCGGTCGACCTCGTCACCGATCCGCCTGCCGCGACCGCACTCGTGTCCGCCTTGGCCGCCTGGCCGCCGAGGCCGTGGCGGCTGCGGCGAGAGCGGCGGGCCGCCGACCGGTGCGGCCACGCATCAGTGCGGAGCCCTGACGACGACGTATCCCTGTCGCGGGCTCGGCCGGATCGGGAGGCCGCCGTCGTACAGGGCCTCCACGAACGGCGTCGTGCGGTGATAGCAGTAGACGGACGAGTCGACCCCGGTCACCGCGGGCGTGTCGACGAGCAAGGGGATGTCAGCGAGGAAGTAGCGGACGGCGGTACGGACTTGGCCGTCCGTCGGTCCGGCTGATCCCGGCGGCATACGGTGGACGAGCACGGCACGCGACTCGCGCAGGCAGAGGTCCCGGAAGGCGGCGTTGTCCTCGAAGTGGGCGAGGGCCGCGCGGTGCAGTATCCGGAAGGAGCCGTTGGCCCGCAGGAAGCGCCAGTTGAGGATGTGGGCCTCCGTGCAGGGCAGGCCGAGCGCCGCTATCCCCGCCGTGATGCGGTTGCGCATCTTGAGCCCGTTCTCGTGGGCCCGCCGTCGCGCCTTGTCGGGCGGCATGCCGAGCGCGCGCAGGGTGAACTCCGAGGGGGTGTCGGGGACATGGAACTGCACCGTCTCGTAGCCGGCCGTGGCCCAGTGGCACAGTTCGGCGACGCGGGCCCGCTTGAAGTAGCTGTTGAAGAGGCTGATGCCCACGCAGGCGTGCTCCTGCCGCGCGGCGATCTCCCGGCAGCGCGCGGTGAGCGGCTCGGTGACGAAAGCGGTGTCCCCGCAATCAGTGTCCACAGAACCGGCAGTCTGCCCCATGTCCCCGAGACTCAGCGGGACCGACCGCCGTCGGACCCTCTCCTGGCGGCCTGCTCGTCGTTCTGCCGGCGCAGGCTGGGCGCAGTGGTCCCGCGTGGTACGTACATGTCTCCCCTGAGCCGGCGCAGCGGTGTCACACGGCTGCGGGGCTGTGACGTCTCACTGATGTTCATCAGCCCACCCTGCGCCGCGGGCACCTGCCCAGCCAGGCCCCTCCCGCTGGCAGGATCACCGGTCCCGGTAGCGGGACCACCACGCTCAGGGGGAATACACGCGCTCAGGCGCACACGCATGCTCAGGGGGAACACGCCGCCCGCCGACGCACCCACCCGAACACCACCACCGAGCACACCGCCGCGAACGCGCACCAGGTCGAGACGAACTCCAGCCGCCACAACGCCGAGCACACCAGCGCGCCCACCGCGGCCAGCACGCCGAACCCGAACAGCCAACGGTCACCGGAGAGCAGCAGGGCACCGACCGTGGCGAGCAGATAGCCCGCGATGAGCAGTTCGGCGTGCGGCAGCCCGAGGACGTAGCCGACGGTGTGCGCGCGGATCTCCGCGCGCACGGGACGGGTGGCGATGGCGTACGCCATCACGGCGGCGGTCACCAGGCCGCACACCACGGGAAGCGCCAGCCGGCCCCACGCCTGCCGCGGTGCCGCGCACAGGACGGCGAGCGGCACCCACGCCGCCAGGAGGGGGAGGGCGATCACCGCCCATACGACGGTGGCGGGCCCGGTTCCGCCCCCGACGTGCCAGACCCGGGCCTCGACCAGCTGATGCGCGCCGAGCAGCAGCGGCAGCGCGGCCATCGGGAGATCGCCCGCTCTGCGCACTCGCGCCACGCAGGCCACGCCGACGCCGGCGATCCCGGCACCGGCGACGAGATCGGCCGTGGCACTCCAGCACATGGCACCACTCTGACAACGATCCGACACAGGCGCACACCAGGCACCTTGCCCCAGCGCGCCTCCGCACCTAGCCTGACTTTGTGCCGCCAATAAACAAAACCCGAACGCACAACGACGTGCCAGGGAACAACAGGAACAGCAGGGACAACGGGAACGACGGGGACAACGGGAACGACAGGACCGCCCTCAGCCGACTCCGCGTGGTCCTGACCGTCTTCTTCGCCCTCGACGGCTTCATCTTCGCCGGCTGGGTGGTCCGCATCCCCGCCATCAAGGAACAGACCCACGCCACCGCCAGCACCCTCGGCCTCGCCCTCCTCGGCGTCTCCGCCGGTGCCGTCGTCACGATGATGCTCACCGGCCGCCTGTGCCGCCGCTACGGCAACCACCAGGTCACCGTCGCCTGCGCCGTGCTCCTCTCGCTCAGCGTGGCCCTCCCCCCGCTCACCCACTCCGCACCGGCCCTCGGCGCCGTGCTGCTGGTCTTCGGCAGCGCGTACGGCGGGATCAACGTCGCCTTCAACAGCGCGGCCGTCGACCTCGTCACCACCCTGAAGCGCCCCATCATGCCCAGCTTCCACGCGGCCTTCAGCCTCGGCGGCATGGTCGGCGCGGGCCTCGGCGGAGTGGTCGCCGCGCATCTCTCGCCCACCCGGCATCTGCTCGGCCTCACCGTCATCGGTCTGCTCGTGACGGCCGTGGCCGGACGCGCGCTGCTACGGATCGAACCGCCCGTGCCGCCCGGGCGGACGGAACCGCGAGCGGGCACCGCCCCCGACCGGCCGGGCCGGCGCACCCGTGGGCTGGTGATCGTCTTCGGGCTGATCGCCCTCTGCACGGCGTACGGCGAGGGAGCCATGGCCGAGTGGAGCGCCCTGCATCTCCAGGAGGACCTCCACACCTCCCCCGGTGTCGCCGCCGTCGGCTTCTCCTGCTTCGCCCTGACCATGACCATCGGCCGCCTCACCGGCACGACCCTGCTGGAGCGGCTCGGCCGCAGCCGTACCGTGATCGCCGGCGGCACCACCGCGGCGGCCGGCATGCTGCTCGGCGCGCTCGCCCCCGAACTGTGGGCCGCGCTCCTCGGTTTCGGCATCGCGGGACTCGGCCTCGCCAACCTCTTCCCCGTCGCCATCGAACGCGCCGGCACGCTCGCCGGCCCCACCGGCGTCGCCACCGCCTCCACGCTCGGCTACGGCGGTATGCTCCTGGGCCCGCCCGCGATCGGCTTCATGGCGGACTGGTTCTCCCTCCCGCTCGCCCTCACCAGCGTGGCCGTCCTCGCCGCCACGGCAGCCGTCATCGGGTTCCTCACCCGGCGTCACGGCTGAGTCCGCCGTCCTCGGCGGCCAGGACCCCACACCTCAACTCTGCGGAAACTCAGCCGACTTGCCCAGGGATCCGGCGTGCGCCGCGACGCTCCCCCTTCGACCGCGCTCCATGCGGCACACTCACCCCCATGGAGACTGCCGAGTTCGTCCGCATCCTCGACCGGGAGGGCCGGTCGCTCGCCGCGGCCGCCGAGCGGGCCGGTACCGACGCCAAGGTGCCGACCTGCCCGGAGTGGCAGGTGCGGGATCTGGTGCGGCACACGGGCGCGGTGCACCGCTGGGCGGCGGGGTTCGTCGCCGACGCCCACACCTCCCCTCGCCCCTTCGGGGGCCTGCCCGACCTCGACGGCGCCGACCTCCTGGCGTGGTTCCGTGAGGGGCACGAGCGCCTTGTGGACACCCTCGCCTCCGCCGACCCGGACACGCGGTGCTGGTACTTCCTGCCGGCGCCCTCGCCGCTCGCGTTCTGGGCGCGCAGGCAGGCGCACGAGACCACGGTGCACCGCTTCGACGCGGAGTCCGCGCGGGGCGGCGCTTCGAGCGAGATCACCGCGGAGTTCGCCGCCGACGGCATCGACGAACTGCTGACCGGCTTCCACGCCCGTGCCAGGAGCAGGGTGCGCAGTGAGCGGCCCCGGGTGCTGCGGGTCCGGGCGACGGACGCCGAGGGCGCCGTGTGGACCGTACGGCTGACCCAGGAGCCGCCCGCGGCCGAGCGGAGCGAGGAGGGGGACGCGGAGTGCGAGATCAGCGGTCCCGCAGCGCAGGTGTACCTGTCGCTGTGGAATCGCGTGCCGTTCCCCGGCGTGACCGGTGACGGCTCGCTCGCCGAGCTGTGGCGTGTGACGTCCGGGATCTGAGACCCGGCCCCGCTCAGTCCGAGGCCAGCATTCTCGTCAGTACCGCGCGCTGCACCGGGAGCACCTCGCCGTGCAGGGTGCGCCCCTTCGACGTGAGCGAGACACGGACACCCCGCCGGTCCTCCGAGCACATGCCGCGCTCGACGAGTCCGTCCTTCTCCAGCCGGGCGATCAGTCGCGACAGCGCGCTCTGGCTCAGATGGACCCGCTCGGAGATCTCCTGGACGCGATAGGAGCAGTCGCCGCCCGGGGCGCGCCGTACGTCGGCGAGTACGTCGAGCACCTCGAAGTCGCTGGCGCACAGGCCGTGCCCGTGGAGCGCACGGTCCAGCTCGCACTGGGTGCGCGCATGCAGCGCCAGGATGTCCCGCCACTGGTCCACGAGCGTCTGCTCGGCCTTCTTCGCCGCCATGGGCGCACCGTAGCAGAGAGCCGAAATTATTGCACTGTAATTAAATGCGTTTGCATTCGATGCATGCGCATGTAGTGTCTCCGGCATGACCTCTCCGCTCAACACCCCGGCGCCCGAAGGGCGTTGGACTCCCCGACTGTGGGGCACACTGCTGGTGCTCTGCGCCGCGATGTTCCTGGACGCGCTCGATGTGTCGATGGTCGGCGTCGCGCTGCCGTCCATCGGCGCCGACCTCGGTCTGTCGACCTCGACCCTGCAATGGATCGTCAGCGGCTACATCCTCGGGTACGGCGGCCTGCTGCTGCTCGGCGGTCGCGCCGCCGACCTGCTGGGCCGGCGCCAGGTGTTCCTCGTCGCCCTCGGCGTCTTCGCGGTCGCCTCGCTGCTCGGCGGGCTCGTCGACTCCGGACCGCTGCTGATCGCCAGCCGGTTCGTCAAGGGCCTGAGCGCCGCGTTCACCGCGCCCGCCGGTCTGTCCATCATCACCACGACCTTCGCCGAAGGCCCCCTGCGCAACCGCGCGTTGTCGATCTACACCACCTGCGGCGCCACCGGCTACTCGATGGGCCTGGTCTTCTCCGGCCTGCTCACCGAGGCCAGCTGGCGCTACACCATGCTGCTGCCCGCCCCCGTCGCCCTGATCGCCCTGATCGCGGGCCTGAAGCTGCTGCCGCGCAGCGAACGCGAACAGCGCACCGGCGGCTACGACATCCCGGGCGCCGTCCTCGGCACCACCTCGATGCTGCTGCTGGTGTTCACCGTCGTCGAGGCGGCGGAGGTCGGCCGGGGTTCCGCCCGCACGATCCTGTCGTTCGTCGCCGTCGCCGTCCTGCTGACCGCCTTCGTGGCCGTCGAGCGGCGCAGCCCCAGCCCGCTGATCCGGCTCGGCGTCCTGCGCTCCGGCCCACAGGTCCGGGCCCAGCTGGGCGCGTTGACGTTCCTCGGCAGCTACATCGGCTTCCAGTTCCTGGTCACCCTCTACATGCAGCAAGTGCTCGGCTGGTCGGCGCTGCACACCGCGCTGGCCTTCCTTCCGGCGGGCACACTGGTGGCGCTGTCCGCGACCAAGGTGGGCACGGTCATCGACCGGTTCGGCACCCCGCGGCTCATCGTGGCCGGCTTCGCGCTGATGGTCGTCGGCTATCTGCTGTTCCTGCGCATCGACCTCGACCCGGTCTACGCGTCGGTGATCCTGCCGACCATGCTGCTGGTCGGCGCCGCCTTCGCCCTGACCTTCCCCTCGCTCAACGTCCAGGCCACCAACGGCGTCGACGAACACGAGCAGGGCATGGTCTCCGGTCTGCTCAACACCTCGGTCCAGGTGGGCGGCGCGCTCTTCCTGGCCGTGGTCACAGCGGTGCTGACGGCGAACGCCCCCGAGGAGAACGCCTCTCCCCAGGCCGTCCTCGACAGCTATCTGCCCGGTCTGACGGTGGTCACCGGCGTCGCGGTCCTGGGCCTGCTGATCTCGCTGACCGGACTGCGGGTCCGGCCCCGCCGGAAGACCGTCGTGGTCGCCAGGTCCACATCCCAGGAGGAGGCGGCGCGCGTGACCGTGCGCGACTGAGAAGGGGGACGCCTCCCCCACCGTGCGCCCGGCGGAGCCGCTTGCTCCGCCGGGCGCACGGCTGTGAGACTCGCCGTATGACCGAACACGGGGGACGACGGGATCAGGCGGCGCGGGACGCGATCACCGTCGAGATCGGCTACGCACTGTTCAGCGCGGCGTTCGCGGCGGCGGTCGTCTTCGGGGCGCTCGCGGGTCCGGCGCTGCTCTTCGATCTGCCGCGGACGATGGAGAGGCTCCTGGTCCACGTGGGCCTCGCGCTCGCACCGGTGCTGTTCATGGCCCGGGTCATCAGTGTGCTGCTGCGCTTGGGGCGCGAGGACGGCGCGGCTCAGCCCAGCCAGCCCGGCCGGACCAACCCCGACTCATAGGCCAGCACGACGAGTTGGGCCCGGTCGCGGGCTCCCAGCTTCACCATCGTGCGGCTGACGTGGGTCTTCGCGGTGAGCGGGCTGACGACCAGGCGCCGGGCGATCTCCTCGTTGGACAGGCCGATGCCGACCAGGGCCATCACCTCCCGCTCCCGCTCGGTGAGCCGGACCAGCGCGTCGGCCGTCGCGGGCTCCTTGGAGCGGGCCGCGAACTCGGCGATGAGCCGCCGGGTCACCCCCGGCGAGAGCAGCGCGTCCCCCTCCACCACCGCCCTGACCGCACGCAGGAGTT
The DNA here is from genome assembly GCF_013044505.1 of Streptomyces sp. S3(2020). Classification (GTDB taxonomy): domain Bacteria; phylum Actinomycetota; class Actinomycetes; order Streptomycetales; family Streptomycetaceae; genus Streptomyces. The sequence continues at coordinate 113,675 of NZ_JABERD010000002.1, forward strand.
CCTCCGGCTCGGTGTCCTTGACGAGGAATCCTGAGGCGCCCGAGCGGATCGCCTCGAAGACGTACTCGTCGAGTTCGAAGGTGGTGAGCATGACCACCCTGACGTCCGACAGCCGCTCGTCGTCGGTGATCCGACGGGTCGCGGCGAGTCCGTCGAGCACCGGCATCCGGATGTCCATCAGGACGACGTCCGGGCGCAGTTCGCGCACCAGGCGCACCGCCTCCGCACCGTCGGAGGCCTCGCCTGCCACCTCGATGTCCGGCTGCGCGTCGAGCAGCGCCCGGAACCCGGCCCGGACCAGTGACTGGTCGTCGGCGAGCAGTACGCGGATCACCGGTCCTCCTTCACTGTGAGCGGCAATACGGCGAGCACCCGGAAGCCTCCGTCGCGGCGCGGCCCGGCCTCGATCGTGCCACCCAGGGCCGCGGCCCGCTCCCGCATTCCGGCCAGCCCGTTGCCGCTGCCGCCCGCGTCGGCGCCGGTCGCGGGCCCGTCGTCGTCGATACGGAGCCGTAGCGTCGTCCTGTCGTCATGAGCGAGGTGCACGCGCGCGTGCCGCGATCCTGAGTGCCGTACGACATTGGTGAGTGCCTCCTGGACGATACGGAACGCGGCGAGATCCGTACCCGGCGCGAGTTCCGGGGCCCGCCCCTCGATCTCCACGGTCAGTCCCGCGCTCGCCGCCTGCTCCACCAGTTCGGGCAGCCGATCGAGCCCGGGGGCCGGTGCGCGGGGCGCGTCCCCGGGGGTGCGCAGGGTGTCGAGGACCTGGCGGACCTCGCCCAGCGCCTCCTTGCTGGCGGCCTTGATGGTGGTGAGCGCCGTGCGTGCCTGTTCGGGGTCGCTGTCGAGGAGGGCGAGGCCGACGCCGGCCTGCACATTGATCACGGAGATGCTGTGCGCGAGGACGTCGTGGAGTTCGCGGGCCATCCGCAGCCGCACCTCGTCGGCCCGTCGCCGTGCCGCCTGCGCCCGCTCGGCCCGTTCCCGGGCCCACTGCTCACGGCGGGTCCTGGCCAGTTCCGCCAGCGCGACGATGGCGACCCCCCAGGCGGCGACCACGCCCTCCGACCCCCAGGAGGCGGCCTCGTCCCCGGACGGCGGCAGCCACTGGTAGAGCCAGTGGGCCACCAGCACATGCCCGGTCCAGAGCAGGCCGAGCGCCGTCCAGGCAGCCTTGCGGTGCCCTGCGGCGATGGCGCTGAAGCAGCCCAGGGCGAACGTCACGAAGACCGGTCCATAGGGGTATCCGGCGCCCAGGTAGAGCATCGTGGCGGCCGCCGTGCCGAACACGACGACCACCGGGTGCCGATGGCGCCACAGCAGCAGCCCGGCCGCGACGACGAGCAGCACACGCGCGAAGACGTCGAGGTCCGCCCGCTCGTCCACCTGCTGCCGCGCCGCGAAGTTCGACCCGGCCAGCACGAACGCCGTGACCAGCACGGTGGAACGCCAGGGCCACCGTGCGGCACGCTCCTGATCACCCCAGCGGTTCCACCACGGAGGACCGCCCCCGGACACGCCCTGCTCATCCATGTCCGCCACGCTAGACGCCGCCCGCCACCCCGGACGTCAGCCGGGCGAGGACACCACGGGTACTCCCCGCGAAGTACGCCGCCCTCCCTGGCCCGCAGCCCCTCGGGCGCCCACCGGTCCGCCCGCCCCGCGAGCCGCCGCCTCAGGACCCGGAACCGCTGCCCTCGCCTCCGTCGGCGATGTCGGTCGGCTGGGCCACCAGCCCGACCCCGTGGGCGAGTCGGGTCGCGGCCTGCCGGAAGAACGTGTCGCGGTCCTCGACGACCCGGTTGAACTGTCCGAACAGCTCGAACCCCACCAGCCCGAAGAGCTGGGCCCAGGCCGCGACGAGCGCCGCCACCGACTCCGGCGGCAGGTCCGGGGCCAGGTCGGCGGCCATCCGCTCGGCTTCGGGGCGCAGTGCGGCGGACAACGAGGGCGTGACGAGGGCGGACCCCTGGTGGGCGTCGCGGACGATGCCGATGAAGACGAGCCCGACGCGGGAGGCGGCCGGGACGGTGGTGTCGGGTGCGGTGTAACCCGGCACCGGGGAGCCGTAGATCAGCGCGTACTCGTGCGGATGCCGAAGCCCCCAGCCGCGTACCGCCTCGCACACCGCGGTCCAGCGCTCGGCCGGCCCGGCGCCGACGGCTTTGTCGTGCGCCGCCTCCGCACTCTCGCCGATCGAGTTGTAGGCGTCGATGATGAGGTCGGTGAGCAGCTCGTCACGGCTCGGGAAGTAGCGGTAGAGCGCGGACGAGACCATGCCGAGCTCACGCGCGACGGCCCGCAGCGAGAGCTTCGCGGCACCGTCGGCGGCGAGCTGTCTGCGCGCCGCGTCCTTGATGGCCGCGGTGACTTCGATCCTGGCCCGGGCACGGGCGCCGTGTGCGGTGCTCATGCGGGCCAGTGTCCCACGAATGCAGAGCAGTGCACACAAACGAGAGCAGCGAACAAAAAAGAGAGCGGTGAACAAAAAAGAGAGCACTGCTCTTGCTTTGGAGCACTGTTCTGGCGCAGACTGAGGGCACAGCGAGAGCACCGCTCTCCCAATCCGATGGGGTCACCATGTCGCAGCCGTACTACCTCAAGGGCAGCCCGCTCAACGTCCGCTTCAACAGCGTCTTCGGCTGGCTGGCCCGGCACGGCTTCAGCCTGGCGGGGATGGCGGAGATGTCGGTGCGGGGCCGCAAGAGCGGCAAGATGCAGCGCATCCCGGTCAACCCGCACACGTACGAGGGCGGGCAGTACCTGGTCTCGGCCCGCGGCCACTCCCAGTGGGTGCGCAACATGCGCGTGGCCGGCGGCGGGGAGCTGCGGGTCGGCCGCAAGGTCCGCGAGTTCACCGCGGTGGAGCTCCCCGACGCGGAGAAGCTCCCGATCCTGCGGACCTACCTGGAGAAGTGGGGCTGGGAGGTCAACCAGTACTTCCAGGGGGTCACCGCGAAGTCCTCCGACGAGGAGATCGTCGCGTGCGCCCAGGACCACCCCGTCTTCCGGATCACCGTCAGGAAGTGACCTCGCCGCCGTCGGGTGCCTGCCGACGGTCCAGCGCGGCCAGCGCACGCTGGGCCATGGGACGGCCGCGGACGAGCTCCCCCAGCGTCGTCGACCCTCGGGTGATCTCCGTGAACGCCCTCCAGGCCGGCCGGAACCCGGTCAGCGCGGCATGGAAGAGACCGGGGCGGCGCTCGAACGCCATCAGCAGCCGCTTGCCGACACTCATCTCCACGCCCAGCCCCGCCTTGATGGCGAACGCGTAGTTGAGAGCCTGGCGCCGGGTGTCCACGGCGTCATGCGCCTCGGCGATCCGCACCGCCCACTCCCCCGCGAGCCGCCCCGAACGCAGCGCGAACGAGATGCCCTCGCGCGTCCACGGCTCCAGGAGCCCCGCCGCGTCCCCGCACACCAGCACCCGGCCACGGGACAGCGGCGAGTCGTCGGCCCGGCAACGCGTCAAGTGACCGGAGGAGATGCTCGGTTCGAACCCGGCGAGGCCGAGCCGCCCGATGAACTCCTCCAAGTACCGCTTGGTCGCGGCCCCTTCACCGCGTGCCGAGATCACCCCGACCGTGAGGGTGTCGCCCTTGGGGAAGACCCAGCCGTAACTGCCGGGCATCGGCCCCCAGTCGATGAGCACCCGCCCCTGCCAGTCCTCGGCGACGGTCTCCGGCACCGGGATCTCCGCCTCCAGGCCCAGATCCACCTGGTCGAGCTTCACCCCGACATGTGCTCCTATCCGGCTGGCGCTGCCGTCCGCGCCGACGACCGCCCGCGCGAACACCGTCTCGCCGCCCTGGAGGACCACGGCGACGGTACGCCGGTCCGGCACCGCCGTCCCGTGCTGCTCGACCCGCTGGACGGCGACGCCCGTGCGCAGCTCGGCGCCGGCCTTCTGGGCGTGCTCGACGAGCTGGTGGTCGAACTCGGGCCGGTTGATCAGCCCGAACAGCATCTGCTTGGAGCGACGCGTCCTGGTGAAGCGGCCGTTGTGGGAGAAGGTCACCGCGTGCACCCGGTCCCGCAGCGGCAGCTCGAAGCCGGGCGGCAGGGAGTCGCGCGAGGGGCCGATGATGCCGCCGCCGCACGTCTTGTAGCGGGGCAGCTCCGCCTTCTCCAGCAGCAACACACGGCGGCCCGCCACCGCCGCCGCGTACGCGGCCGAGGCCCCGGCCGGCCCCGCACCCACCACGACGACGTCCCACACCTGCCGCGCGTCGTCCGCCGAAGAGTTCTCGCTGGTCACGATGGTCTACTGCTCCGATCAAGCCCGTTGCCGCACCTGCCTCCCGCATCCTACGACCGTCATCGCCGCAGGCCACTGTGGGAGGATCTCCATACCCACATGTACAACGTCGCACCTACAAGGAGCGTGCCCATGTCGTCGAATCCGGTCGCCGAGACCGTCGCCTCGCTGATGCCCAGAGCGCGGGCGGAGCTCACCGAACTGGTGGCGTTCAAGTCGGTGGCGGACTTCGACCAGTTCCCCAGGAGCGAGAGCGAGGGCGCGGCCCGCTGGGTCGCCGACGCGCTCGGCGCCGAGGGCTTCCAGGACGTGGCCCTGCTCGACACCCCGGACGGCACCCAGTCGGTCTACGGCTACCTGCCCGGCCCCGACGGTGCGAAGACCGTCCTGCTCTACGCCCACTACGACGTGCAGCCGCCGCTGGACGAGTCCGCCTGGACCACTCCGCCGTTCGAGCTGACCGAGCGCGACGGCCGCTGGTACGGACGCGGTGCCGCCGACTGCAAGGGCGGCGTGATCATGCACCTGCTCGCCCTGCGCGCGCTGAAGGCGAACGGCGGCGTGCCCGTGCACGTCAAGGTGATCGCCGAGGGCTCCGAGGAGATGGGCACGGGCGGTCTGGAGCGGTACGCCGAGCAGCACCCGGACCTCCTGGAGGCCGACACCATCGTCATCGGCGACGCGGGCAACTTCCGGGTCGGTCTGCCGACGGTCACGTCCACCCTGCGCGGCATGACCATGCTCCGTGTGCAGGTCGACACGCTCCAGGGCAACCTGCACTCGGGCCAGTTCGGCGGTGCGGCCCCGGACGCGCTGGCCGCGCTGATCCGCGTACTGGACTCGCTGCGCGCCGAGGACGGTTCGACGACGGTCGACGGTCTGGCCCCCGAGACCGGGTGGGACGGCCTTCAGTACGACGAGGAGCAGTTCCGCGAGGACGCGAAGGTCCTGGACGGCGTCGAGCTGATCGGCTCCGGCACGGTCGCCGACCGCATCTGGGCGCGTCCGGCCGTCACGGTCCTCGGCATCGACTGCCCGCCGGTCGTCGGCGCCACCCCGTCCGTGCAGGCGGGCGCCCGCGCCCTGGTCAGCCTGCGGGTGCCGCCGGGTACCGACGCCGCCGAGGCGACCAAGCTGCTCCAGGCCCACCTGGAGGCGCACACCCCGTGGGGCGCCCGGGTGCGCACCGAGCAGATCGGCCAGGGCCAGCCCTTCAGCGCCGACACGACCAGCCCGGCGTACGCGGCGATGGCCGACGCCATGTCCGTCGCCTACCCGGGCCAGGAGATGCAGTACGCGGGGCAGGGCGGCTCCATCCCCCTGTGCAACACCCTCGCCGCGCTCTACCCGCACGCCGAGATCCTGCTCATCGGCCTGAGCGAGCCCGAGGCCCAGATCCACGCGGTGAACGAGAGCGTGTCCCCGCAGGAGTTGGAGCGCCTCTCGGTCGCGGAGGCGCTGTTCCTGCGCAACTACGCGGCGGGCTGACCGACTTCGCCGTCACCGGAAGGCCCTCGTCCACGGACGGGGGCCTTTCCACGGTCGTCCGTCGCCCGGCGGCGCCGCGGAAATCGGCGGACAACCACGCGCTGTCCGGCCGAGGATGACTCCATGTCCCGCACCGATCGCCGCACCGCCCATGCCGACATCGCCGCGTCCCTATCGCTCCTCAGCAACACCGGGCTCATGGAACTGGTGGAGTCGGGTTCGCCGCTCGGCACGGGAATCGGCGGACGTGCGGCGCTCGTCGAGGTGGACGGCAGACGGGTCTTCGTGAAGCGGGTACCGCTCACCGACCTCGAACTGCGGCCGGAGAACGTCCGGTCCACGGAGAACCTCTTCCAGGTGCCGCCGCACTTCCACTACGGCATCGGCAGCCCGGGCCTGGGTACCTGGCGGGAACTGGCCGTACACACCATGACCACCGACTGGGTACTGGCCGGCCACTTCCCGGGCTTCCCCCTGATGCACCACTGGCGGGTCCTGCCCGACACCCCGCGGCCCCTGCCCATCGAACTCGCGGACGTGGAACGGGCGGTGGCCTACTGGGGCGGCAGCCCCGCGGTGCGCGAACGCATCGAGTCGCTGCGCACGGCGTCCGCGAGCCTGGCGCTGTTCCTGGAGTACGTCCCGCACACCCTCCACGACTGGTTGGAGGCCCGGCTGCGCACGGACGACGCCGATGCCGCGTGCGTGTCGGTGGAACGGCAGCTCCGCGCACTCACCGGTTTCCTCGGCAGCCGTGGACTCGTCCACTTCGACGCCCACTTCCAGAACATCCTCACCGACGGCCACCGGCTCCACCTCGCCGACTACGGCCTCTCCCTCTCCACCCGCTTCCGCCTCACCCCGCAGGAGCGCGCCTTCTTCGGCCGGCACCGGCACTACGACCGCGACTACACCACCAGACACCTGGTGATCTGGCTCGTCACCGCCCTCTACGGGCATCGCGGGCAGGAGCGGGACGACTTCATCCGCGCGTGCGCCGACGGCGCGCGGCCCGGGGGCGGGATCCCGCGGGCCGCGGCCGACATCATCACCCGCTACGCCCGGCCGACAGCCGTCATGAACGACTTCGCCCGTCGGCTGTCCGAGGAGAGCAGGCTGACCCCCTATCCGGACGAGGAGCTGAACGCCGCCGCTCAGGCCGTCGGAACGCCCGCCTCCAGATAGAGCGCCGCCCCGCGTTCCCGGGCCCGCAGCGCCCACCGCAGCCGCTCGTAGCGGACGGGCGGCAGCAGGTCGGCGGCCTCCTGCTCGGTGACGAAGCGCCAGTCCCGCAGTTCGGGCCCGGGCAGCAGCACCCGGCCCGCCTGTGCGGAGTCGAGACGGCCGCCGTCGAAGAGGAGGCGCAGACCGCCGTAGCCGGGCGGCCGGGGCTGCTCCCAGTCGACGACGAGGAGCCGCGGTACGTCCTCCAGCCGTATCCCGGTCTCCTCGGCGACCTCGCGGATACCGGCCCGCGCGGGCGCCTCACCGGGTTCGACGACGCCGCCGGGGAACTCCCAGCCGGCCTTGTAGGTGGGGTCGACGAGCAGCACCCGGTCCTGCTCGTCGAAGAGGAGGACTCCGGCGGCGAGGGTCTCGGCGGTCGGTTCGGGGGTCTGCACGATGTCGCAGACGGGTACGGCACCGGATCCGACCGCCTCCACGATGCGGACGGCCGTCTCGTACGGGGTGCGGGCTCCGTTGTCGACGGGGTGGGCGTCGGTGGTCAGCCAGGAGGCGAGGGCGGTGCGGTACGGCTCGATGTGGTCGTACGACCACTGCCGTATCCGTATGTCGCCGTCGGGCAGGTCCGGCGGGATCTCCCGCCCGGCCATCCGCTCCCGCAGGATCGTTTCGGCCGGGGCGAGAAGGACGTGCCGGACCGTGATCCGGCGAGCGGCGAGGCCGCCGAAGATCTCATCGCGGTACTCCTGGCGCAGCAGGGTCATGGGGACCACGAGGGTCCCGCCGAGCTCGGCCAGCATGGCGGCGGCCGTGTCGATCACAAGACGTCGCCAGATCGGCAGGTCCTGGAAGTCACCGACCTCGGCGAGGTGCTTGGGCGGGAGCAGGTGCGTCAGCGCTCCGCCGATGACCTCGGGGTCGAAGAGCGTGCTGTTCGGGATCAGTTCGATCAGTTCTCGTGCGGTGGTGGTCTTCCCCGCACCGAACGCACCGTTGATCCAGACGATCACGGTTCCCCCTCTTCTGTTGGCCCCCTGAGGCTTGCCCGCTTCACCCTGCCACGGAAACCAGCCCCAGTTGAGGGGGCGCATACGACGGCGCCGGCGCCCCCTGACGCGAGGGGCGCCGGCGCCGTGCTCCGGTCGGCCTCAGCCGTTCTGCCCGAGGGCGGTGTCGTCGACGGAGAGGCTCTCGCTGGCGATCGTGTCGCCGAGCGTGCTGACGGTCTTGTCCACGTCGAGGTCGGGCAGGTCGTCCCCGAGCGCGTGCGAGGGGGTGACCGCGGCGACGACGAAACCGGTGGCCATGGTGGCGATGGCGAGCATGGTGCGCTTCTTCATGCCCGGATCAACGGCGCGGGCGGGCGGGAGTCACGGGAACGTCGACGAAAGCGGCCGGCGGGAGTACGCGGGTGCCCGGACCCGGCACGCGGCGGCGGCTGGGCCCGGGCACCCGGGGACGAGCGGATCTCACTCCTCGCCGGGCATCTTCCCCGGCTTCGGCTCGATGCCGGAGTCCCCCATGCGCCGGTCGGCGCCCGGACCCTCGCCGGGCATCAGCCCGGTCGTGGCGCCCTCGCCGGGCATCAGACCGCTGTCGGCCCGCTCTCCGGGCATCGTCCCCAGCGGCTGCTCGCCGTTCGGCACCGGCTCGGCCGGCACCGCCTGCGCAGCGAGGGAGGCCTGCTGGATACGGTCGGCCAGCTCCGTCGGCGGGTCCGCGGGCACAGCCGCCAGAGCCACCTTGCGCACGCCGGGATCGTCGTCGGCCACCAGGTCGGAGAGAACCGCGGCGGCGGACTCCGGGGGCAGACTGGCCGCGGCACTGGCCGCCGCGACGCGCAGCGTCGGGTCCTCGCTCCGGGCGGCCGTGGTCACCACGTCCTGCCCGGTGTCGCCCGCCAGCTGCCCGGCCGCGTAGGCCGCCTTGGCCGCGAGCAGCGGATCGTCGCCCGCGACCAGCCTGCGCAGATGGGGCAGGCTGTCGGTGCCCAGCCGGGCGGCAGCCGCGTAGTCCGGCTCCTCGGGATCGAGGACCTTGCGCACATCACGCATCGATACGCTCACCGAAGCCTCCTAGATGTCCTGGGTCCGAGGACTGTCGAGCATGGTCTTCACCTCGTCCGAGACCAGGTCGGGCGGTGGGTTCGTGATGTTGGCCGTGCCGTTGCCCGTCATCAGGCGGTTGTTGTCGGTCACGTGCCGCAGGCCCAGGACGTGCCCGATCTCATGCCCCAGTGTCCACTGTGTCGCACCCTGCGCCACGACGGCACCCGGGCGGCCGGCGGGATGCGCCGCGCAGCCGTTGAACGGCGGCACCGTCGACCGTACGAAGTAGGCGACGACGTCGTCGGGACCCGCGTTGTTGCGATGGGCGAAGAGCTCGTTCTGCTCGGCCGTCGTCTGTCCGCTCACGCACTGTCCGACGTCGATGTCGTTGAGGGCCGGCAGGTTCAGACTCTCGGTAGACGCCAGTTCCACGGCGATGCCCGCGGTCGCGTACACCTCCCGCATGCGTGCCACGGCGTCGGTGACGGACACGTTCGGAGCGGTGAGGACCTTGGCGTGCAGCCGCACGGTGGGGACCTGTGTCCACCACTTGTGCCACATCGCGCTGTCGGTACCGGCGACGAACGTGTCGATCCGGTTCGGTCCCCACGAGACGGCGGCGGGCGCGCTGGTCAGCACACCACCGAGACTCTCCCAGCCCGACCAGCCGTTCTGGAACCACTTGTGCCACAACGCCGAGTCGGTGCCCGCGACGAAGACGTCGAGCCGCCCGGACGACCAACTCGCCACGGACGGGGCGGAAGTGAGCACACCGCCCAGGCTCTCCCAGCCCGACCAGCCGTTCTGGAACCACTTGTGCCACAGCGCCGCGTTCGTGCCGGCGCCGAAGACGTCGATACGGCCGTTGCTCCAGGAGACGGCGGCGGGTGCGCTGGTCAGCACACCACCGAGACTCTCCCAGCCCGACCAGCCGTTCTGGAACCACTTGTGCCACAACGCCGAGTCCGTCCCCCGCACGAAGACGTCGAGCCGCCCGGACGACCAACTCGCCACGGACGGGGCGGAAGTGAGCACACCGCCCAGGCTCTCCCAGCCCGACCAGCCGTTCTGATACCACTTGTGCCACAGGGCGGAGTCCGTGCCCCGCACGAAGACGTCGATACGGCCGTTCCCCCAGGAGACCGCGGCGGGCTCCGAGGTGAGGATGCCGCCGAGGCTCTCCCAGTTCGACCAGCCGTTCTGGTACCACTTGTGCCACAGCGCGGAGTTGGTCCCGCGCACGAACGTGTCCAGCCGCCCCGAGGTCCAGGACGACACACCGGGGCCGCTCGTCAGCGTGCCCCCGAGACTCTCCCAGCCCAGCCACGTCATGGCATTCCCCCTTCACCCGCGGAACGCTTCGCGGAAGGCCCATGACGCTACTCGTCCGGCTTACGGCGGCTAAGCATGAAATCGGGCCATAAACATGACGATCAGCCATGTTCTACGGGAAACAGGGATATGCCAGAGATACCCACAGTGGAGGAACGGTGTGTGCCATATGCGTCCTGCCCGGGGCATGCCGCATGGGGCCGAACCGGATGTTGGCCGATACCGGACCCGACGGTCGTACGTCGGGTCCGGCAGCCGAGTGAACGTCCCTGCCGAGTGAACGTTCCTGCCGAGGTCCGGTCAGACCGTGGCCGCGTCCGTCCGCTTCGCGAGGGCGGCCGCCGCCGCACCCACCAGCCCCGCGTCGGTGCCCATCTGAGCCGGCGTCACCGCCAGACGCCGCACGAAGGACAGGGTGGCGTAGTCGGTCAGGGCCTTGCGCAACGGTGCGAAGAGGACGTCGCCCGCCTTGCCCACACCGCCGCCGATCACCGCGATGTCGATCTCGACGAGTGTCGCGGTGGCGGCGATTCCGGCGGCCAGGGCCTGGGCGGCCCGTTCGAAGGAGGCCACCGCGACCGGGTCGCCGGCCCGGGCGGCCGCGGCCACCGCCGCGGCGGAGGTGTCGCCGTCGGGGCCGGGGCGCCAGCCGTTCTCCACGGCCCGGCGGGCGATGTTCGGACCGCTCGCGATGCGCTCCACACAGCCGCGCGAACCGCACGCGCACGGGTCCCCGTCCACGTCCACGCTGATGTGGCCGATGTGTCCCGCGTTGCCCGTCGGACCCGGGTGCAGACGGCCGTTGAGGACCAGGCCGCCGCCGACACCCGTCGAGACGACCATGCACAGCGCGTTGTCATGGCCGCGGGCCGCGCCCTGCCAGTGCTCGGCCGCGGTGATCGCCACGCCGTCGCCGATCAGCTCGACGGGCAGCCCACCCGTCGCCTCCCGGACCCGCCGGACCAGCGGATAGTCGCGCCAGCCGGGCACGTTGACCGGGCTCACGGTGCCCGCGGAGGCGTCCACGGGCCCCGCGCTGCCGATACCGAGGGCGGAGGCGCGTCCCCACAGCGTCGACGCGGTGAGCTCGCCGAGCACCTCCTCGACGGCACCCATCACGGTCTCGCCGTCCTCCTTGGCGGGCGTGGCGCGCTGGGCTCGCACCAGGATCCGGCCGTGGTCGTCGACCAGCGCCCCGGCGATCTTGGTGCCGCCGATGTCGAGCGCGGCCACGAGGTCGGTGTGCATCAGTGTGTGATCTCCCGGTCAACCATGAGCGAGTGTGGGCCGATCCCGGGGTGGGGGCACGGAACCGGAGATTGCGGTGGACAGTGTCCCCCGCATCTGACAACGTTGTCCAGGCTCTATGCTCGACGCCACATCCTCATACAAAATCATGGCCGCCGCACCTTCCCGGACGACAGGAACAGGACGCCGCATCGTGCCCGACTCCACCCGCCGCGCAGACCGCCTCTCCGCCACGCGTTACGGCAACCGTCCGACGATGAAGGACGTGGCCGCGCGCGCCGGGGTCGGCCTCAAGACGGTCTCCCGTGTGGTCAACGGCGAACCGGGCGTCACACCGGAGACCGAGCGCCGGGTCCAGGAGGCCATCGACGCGCTCGGCTTCCGCCGCAACGACAGCGCGCGGGTGCTGCGCAAGGGCAGCACCGCCAGTATCGGGCTGGTCCTGGAGGACCTCGCGGACCCTTTCTACGGTCCGCTGAGCCGCTCCGTCGAGGAGGTGGCCCGTGCCCACGGCGCCCTGCTGATCAACGGTTCCAGCGCGGAGGACCCGGACCGCGAGCAGGAGTTGGTGCTGGCGCTGTGCGCACGGCGGGTGGACGGCCTGGTGGTCATCCCGGCCGGTGACGACCACCGGTATCTGGAGCCGGAGCTGAAGGCGGGCGTCGCCACGGTGTTCGTGGACCGTCCGGCCGGACAGATCGACGCCGACGTCGTCCTCTCCGACAACTTCGGCGGCGCCCGCGACGGTGTCGCCCACCTCATCGCCCACGGGCACCGCCGGATCGGCTTCATCGGCGACATGCCCCGCATCCACACCGCCGCCGAGCGGCTGCGCGGCTACCGGGCCGCAATGGAGGACGCGGGCATACCGGTCGAGGACTCCTGGATGTCCCTCGGCGTCACCGACCCCGAGCGGGTGCGGCGGGCGACCGAGGAGATGCTCTCCGGACCGGCGCCGGTCACCGCGGTCTTCGCGGGCAACAACCGGGTGACGGTCACCGTGATCCGTGTCCTCGCCGAACAGTCCCGGCACATCGCCCTGGTCGGCTTCGACGACATCGAACTGGCCGACCTGCTCCAGCCGGGCGTCACCGTCGTGGCCCAGGACGCGGCAGCCCTCGGCCGTACCGCCGCCGAGCGCCTCTTCCGCCAGCTCGACGGCACGCTGATCACCCCGGAACGCATCGAGCTCCCCACCCGCCTGATCACCCGCGGCTCGGGCGAACTGCCGCCGGCGGACTGAGCGTCCGATGGAGGAGGGCGCGCGCGAGGTACGTCAGCCCGGGCAGGCACCGGAGGGACACACGAGCGGTCCGGCACCGACGCCTTCCGCGAGCGATCCGCAGCAGCCCCCGCCGACCTCGGGCGGAAACCCGAGCGGACCGCCACACCCAGCGCCGACACCAACACCCTCCACGAGCCAACCGCAACAACCCCCGCCGACCTCAGGCAGAAACCCGAACAGGCCACCACACCCAGGGCCGACACCGACGCCTTCCACGGACGAACCGCAACAGCCCCCGCCGACCTCGGGCGGAGACCCGAGCGAGCCGCCACACCCGGGACCGACACCAACACCCTCCACGGACGAACCGCAACAACCCCCGCCGACCTCGGGCGGAAACCCGAGCGAGCCGCCACACCCGGGACCGACACCAACACCCTCCACGGACGAACCGCAACAACCCCCGCCGACCTCGGGCGGAAACCCGAGCGGGCTGCCGCTGCCGGGGGCCGCAGACGATGGCTCGGCAGGTTATCCACCGCATGCCGCGGCCGCCTCGGACGGACGCGTGGGTGGTTCCTCGCGGTTGGGTTTTGGTTCGGAGGCCCCCTCGGGGCGTCCGCGGCGGGCCTCTCCGCTCGCGCCCGACGTACAGCGAACCGAACCGGCCCCGGGCGCCCGCACCTTGGAGGCCCTCGGACTGGCCGAGGCGCCGCGTGACCATCCGCTGCTCTACCCGGGTGTCTGGCCGGCCGACTCCGGGCTCCTGGACGGGGATCGCCTGCTGCCCCTGGACCGGCTGCGGTTCGAGGACCGAGTCCCCGTGCTGGCCGTCGGCTCCAACGCCAGCCCGGCCCAACTGCGGCACAAGATGGCCGAGTACGGGATCACCTCCCCCATCCCGATGGTGCGGACCCGCGTCACGGGCATCGACGTCGGCGTCTCCGCGCATGTGAGCCTGCTGGGGTACGTGTCCGCGTCACCGGTCGACGCACCCGCCGCCGTAAGGGAGTTGTTCGTCACCTGGCTCGACGCGGAGCAGCTGGCGGTGGTCGACGCGAGCGAGGGGGTGCCGCTGCCGACCGGCAACTACCGGCGCGCCTGGCTGCCTTCCCCCGAGGTGGGGATCGAGTTGGCGGACGGCACGCGACTCCCGGGCGCGTACGTGTACGTCAACCGCCACGGCGTCCTCCACGACGGCACCGGCGCCCCGCGCACACACCCGGGCCAGCGGGCGCTGCTCACCGAACTCCTCGCCGGATCGGCCCGGTTGAGGGAGCTGTTCGGGGCCACACCGGAGGAGTTCTGCGCCCGGGCACGGGCCGACCGGGAGCTGTGCCGGCAGGGCACGCGGCTCTTCGCGGAGGAGAAGCTGGTGATCCCCTCCGGCCTGGAGCGCCACGTGCGGGCTCAGCAGACCGGGAGTCCCGGCACCGGTTCGTCGTTGTCGCCGCCCTTGATGTAGACGTCGCTGACGTAGACGTTCGTGTTGCCGCTGTCGTCGTCCGTCTTGGCCCACCAGACGTTGGTCCACTCGCCGTCCGTCTCACGGCGACCCAGGTTCTCCTGGCAGTAGAAGTAGTTGGTGCCCGCGTTGAGGACGCCGACCTCGGTGCCGGAGGCGGTGTAGGAGGCGGCGGTCTTCCAGACCGTGCAGTCGTACTTGCCGTCGCCCCTGGGCGAGCAGGCCGGGGCGGGGGTCGTCGCGCCACCGCCTCCCGTGGCCCCGCCGTCTCCCGAGGACCCGCCGTCGCCGCCGCCCGAGGTCCGCGTCGGGGAGGAGGTGGTGGCCCGGCCCGTGGGGGCGCTGTCGGTCGTGCGGCTCGGTGCCCCGGTCGCCGTCGGGGACTTCTCGTCCCCTCGCCCGGTGGGCTTGGGGTCGTCCGTGCGGACGGCGCCGCCACGGCCGCTCGCCGAGGAGGTGGCCCCGATGCCGGTGGCGGACGCCGTGGGTCGTGCGCCGGTCTCCTTGTCGCCGCCGCTGTTCAGCAGGGCGACGGTGACGCCGGCCGACGCCAGGACGACGGTGACGGCCGCGGCGGCGAGGAGCCCACGGCCCTTGCGGCGGGAGGGCCGGGTGGTGTCCACGGGGCCGGTGACGGCCGGGTCCAGCGGTCCCGGGGCGGCTGCCCCGAAGCCGTGCGGAGCCGGTCCGGCGTGGCCGGGAGCGCCGTAGCCCTGCGGTACGGGGACGCTCTGGTCGGGGGCACCGTAGCCCTGCGGGGCCGGAACGCCCTGGCTGGGTGCGCCGTAGCCGTGCGGGCCCGTTCCACCCGTCGGGGAGCCCTGCCCTGCCGGAGCGACCGGCGTCACCGGCCCGAACCCGGGCGGCACCGACGGCACACCGCGCTCCGTCTCCGCCGACGCCGCGCCCGCCGTACCCCGCAATGTCGTCGTCGCGGAATCCGTACCCTCCGCGTCCGCGACCGCCTGGAGCAGTTCCCGCGCCTCCGCCGCCTCCGGACGGCCCTCGGGCCGCTTGTCCATCAGCCGCCGGAGCACGGGCCCGAGCGCTCCCGCGCGGGCGGGTTCCGGGAGCGGCTCGCTGACGATCGCGGTGAGGGTGGAGAAGGTGGACGTACGGCGGAAGGGCGAGGAGCCCTCCACGGCGGCGTACAGCGTGGCGCCCAGGGCCCAGATGTCGGAGGCCGGGCCGGGGTCGGCGCCCTGGGCCCGCTCGGGCGCCAGGTAGTCGAGGGAGCCGACGAGTTCGCCGCTGCGGGTGAGATGGGTGGCGGAGCCGTCGCCCGGGTCCTCCATCGTCGCGATGCCGAAGTCGGTGAGGACGACCCGTCCCGACCGGTCGAGCAGGATGTTGCCGGGCTTCACGTCCCGGTGCAGTACGCCTGCGCGGTGGGCGGCGGCCAGCGCGTCCATGACCTCGGCGCCGATCCCGGCCGCCTCCCCCGGTTCGAGGGTGCCGCGCTCGCGCAGGACGTCGTCGAGCGACGGCCCGTCCACCAGCTCCATGACGATCAGCGGGCGGCCGTCGACCTCGGTCACGTCGTGGACGGCGACGACTCCGGGATGGCGCACCCGGGCGGCGGCGCGGGCTTCGCGCTGCATGCGCAGCCGCAGGCCGGCGAGCTCGGGGCCGTCGGAGTCGGTGTAGGTGCGCAGTTCCTTGACGGCGACCTCACGGCCGAGGACCTCGTCGACGGCCCGCCAGACCACTCCCATGCCGCCCCGGCCGAGTTGCGCCACGACGCGATAGCGCCCGGCCAGCACTCGGCCGGTCTCGTCCGTACGTCCGTTCTCCCCCGATGACACCGTTGCCCCGTTCCTGTGACACGTCCATGCGTGGCGCCCAGACTAATCCGTCCCGTACGGCTCCTCGGGTGCCGTCCGTCACTCGTAGTCGGTCGCCGCGCGCAGCGCCCGGGCCAGGAAGGTCCAGTCGCCCCCGGCGGGGAGGTCCTTGTCGAAGTTCCGGTACCAGCCCGGCGCGGAGTCGATCCACGCCGAGAGCGCCTCCAGGAAGGTGTCGAGGGTGCGGTTCTCCCACTCGTCACCCCGCTGGAGGCACTCCTCGTGCAGGGCGCGGACGAACGCGGCCAGTTCCTCGCGGGTGCCGATCTCGTCATCGGGTCCGAGAGTCATGGCCGCAAGGTAACGGGCCGCTACCGGCCGGAGATCGTCAGGTCACCGCGCCGGGGCGCCGCGAAGCCCTCCAGGTCGGCCCGGGTCAGGCCGGTCAGCCGGGCGACCTCGGCGATGTCGAGGGCGCCGCAGTCCAGGCCGCGCAGCAGATAGCCGCCGAGGGCCTTGGCGGTGGCGGGCTCGTCCATGACGTCGCCGCCGGTGTGGTTGGCGTAGCGGGCGAGGCGGGCGGCGGCCTGCTCGAAGCCCTCGCGGTAGAAGGCGAAGACGGCGGCGTAGCGGGTCGGGATGTGGCCGGGGTGCATGTCCCAGCCCTGGTAGTAGGCGCGCGACAGGGCGCGGCGGGTGAGGCCGTAGTGAAGGCGCCAGGCGTCGTGGACCTTGGCGGTCGGGCCGATCGGCAGGACGTTGGTGGAGCCGTCACAGACGCGTACGCCGGTGCCCGCGGCCGCGACCTGCATGATCGCCTTGGCGTGGTCGGCGACCGGGTGGTCGCTGGCCTGGTAGGCGGCGGAGACCCCGAGGCAGGCGCTGTAGTCGAAGGTGCCGTAGTGCAGTCCGGTGGCGCGGCCCTCGGCGGCCCCGATCATCCGGGCGACCGTGGCGGTGCCGTCGGTGGCGAGGATGGACTGGCTGGTCTCGATCTGGATCTCGAAGCCGATCCGGCCGGGCTCCAGGCCGCGTGCCTTCTCGAACTCCTCCAGGAGGCGCACCATGGCGGTGACCTGCTCGGCGTACGTCACCTTCGGCAGCGTGAGGACGAGCCCTTCGGGCAGGCCGCCGGCCTCCATGAGGCCGGTGAGGAAGATGTCCAGGGTGCGGATGCCGCGGTCGCGTACCGCCGTCTCCATGCACTTCATACGGATGCCCATGTACGGGGCCGCCGTGCCGTTCCGGTACGCCTGGGCGATCAGCCGGGCGGCGCGCGCCGCGTCCTGGTCCTCGTCCTTGCCCTGGTAGCCGTCCTCGAAGTCCACCCGAAGGTCTTCGACGGGCTCGCGCTCCAGCTTGGCGCGCACTCGGGAGTACACCGGCTCGGCGAGCTCGTCGGACAGGCCCAGCACGGCGGCGAAGGAGGCGGCGTCCGGGGCGTGTTCGTCGAGGGCGGCGAGGGCCTGGTCGCCCCAGGAGCGCAGGGTGTCGGCGGCGAAGGCGTCGCCGGGGACGTAGACGGTGTGGACGGGCTGGCGGGTGCCGGGGTCACCGGGGTAGCGGCGCTCCAGCTCGGCGTCGACCGGCGCGAGGGAGGCACTGATCTCCTCGCTGACGGCACTCGCGAGGCTCGTCGCCACCTGCTCCTGCTGGCCCTGACCCATGCCACACCCTCCTATTTTCCGCTCTACGGAATCAACAATCCGTAGAGCGAAGTTATCCAGAAGCTTCCGACTGGTCAACACCCCGTCCACAGCATGAGCCGCGGCGTTCATTCGGCATGCCAAGTACCTCCAGGCCCTCTTTCGCACACCGGTTCGCACCTTCATCCTGATCCGTCGGGAGGGGATTACATGACGGACACCACCAGAATGACGCGTCGGATGGGACTGAGAACGACCATGGCCGCCGCGCTCGCCCTGCCCCTGATGGCCACGATGCCCGCCTCCGCCGCCAGGCCGGCCGGCCGCCGGCTCGACGCCATGACGTTCAACCTGCGCTACGCGAGCACCTCCGAACCCAACAGCTGGGCCGCCCGCCGCCCGGTGATGCGCCGCCTGCTGCGCCGCGAGGCCCCCACCTTCATCGGCACTCAGGAAGGCCTCTACCAGCAACTGCTCGACATCCACACCGACCTCGGACCGCACTACGACTGGATCGGCACCGGCCGTGAGGGCGGGAGCAACGACGAGTCCACGGCGATCTTCTACGACACGCGCCGCCTCGCTCCGCTGGAGCACGACACGTACTGGCTCTCCGACACCCCGAGGACCATCGGCTCGAACACCTGGGGTGCCTCGCTGCCACGGATCGTCACCTGGGTCCGGTTCCGCGACCGGGCCGCCGGCGGGCAGCAGTTCTACGTGCTCAACACCCACTTCGACCATGTGAGCCAGTACGCGCGCGAGCGGGCCGCACGGCTCATCACCGAGGGCATCGGCGCGTTCGACCGTTCCCTGCCGGTCGTGGTGACCGGCGACTTCAACGCGGCGGCCCACACCAACCAGGCCTACGGCATCCTGCTCGGGTCCGGGCTGGTCGACACCTGGGACGTGGCGGCCGAGCGCGGCAGGCTGTACGCCACGTTCCACGGCTACAAGCCGCTGGCACCCGACGGCGACCGCATCGACTGGATCCTGGCCACTCCGCGGGTCACCGTCCACCGGGCCAGGATCAACACGTTCACGTTGAACGGCCAGTTCCCGAGCGACCATCTGCCGGTTCAGGCGTCCCTGACCCTGGGATGAGCCGAGGCCCCCGTGAACCGCTCGGGAAGCGGTCACGGGGGCCTCGGCACGTCCGGCTGTGATCAGCCCTTGCGGGTGTTGATCTCTTCGGTGAGGGCGGGGACGACGTCGAAGAGGTCGCCGACGATGCCGTAGTCGACGAGGTCGAAGATGGGGGCTTCGGCGTCCTTGTTGATGGCGACGATGGTCTTGGAGGTCTGCATGCCGGCGCGGTGCTGGATGGCGCCGGAGATGCCGGAGGCGATGTAGAGCTGCGGGGAGACGGACTTGCCGGTCTGGCCGACCTGGTTGGTGTGGGGGTACCAGCCGGCGTCGACGGCGGCGCGGGAGGCGCCGACGGCCGCGCCGAGGGAGTCGGCGAGGGCTTCGATGAGGGCGAAGTTCTCGGCGCCGTTGACGCCGCGGCCGCCGGAGACGACGATCGCGGCCTCGGTCAGCTCGGGGCGTCCGGTGGCCTCGCGCGGGGTGCGGGCGGTGACCTTGGTGCCGGTGGCCAGCGCGCCGAAGGACACGGCGAGTTCGGAGACGGTGCCGGCGGCCGGGGCGGCTTCCACGGCGGCGGAGTTGGGCTTGACGGTGATGACCGGGGTGCCCTTGATGACGCGGGTCCTGGTGGAGAAGGACGCGGCGAACACGGACTGGGTGGCCACCGGGCCCTCGTCGCCGGCTTCGAGGTCGACGGCGTCGGTGATGATGCCGGAGCCGATGCGCAGTGCGAGGCGGGCGGCGATCTCCTTGCCCTCCGCGGAGGAGGGCACCAGCACGGCGGCCGGGGACACTTCGGCGACCGCGGCCGTCAGGGCGTCGACCTTGGGGACGACGAGGTAGTCGGTGTACTCGGCGGCCTCGTGGGTGAGGACCTTGACGGCGCCGTGCTCGGCGAGCGCGGCGGCGGTGTCGGCGGCGCCCGCGCCGAGTGCGACGGCGACCGGCTCGCCGATGCGGCGGGCCAGGGTCAGCAGCTCCAGGGTGGGCTTGCGGACGGCACCGTCCACGTGATCGACGTAGACGAGAACTTCAGCCATGGGAATGCTCTCCTGCGAATTGCGAAGTCTTCAGGGGCGGTAAGAGGGGTGAGCCTTGAGCGGGCCAGGACCCTTAGATGAACTTCTGGCTCGCGAGGTACTCGGCGAGCTGCTTGCCGCCCTCACCCTCGTCCTTGACGATCGTGCCCGCGGTACGCGCCGGACGCTGTGCGGCGGAGTCGACCTTGGTCCAGGCGCCGTCCAGACCGACCTCTTCGGCCTCGATGTCGAGGTCGGACAGGTCCCAGGACTGAACCGGCTTCTTCTTGGCGGCCATGATGCCCTTGAAGGACGGGTAACGCGCCTCGCCCGACTGGTCGGTGACCGACACGACGGCCGGCAGCGAGGCCTCCAGCTGCTCGGAGGCGGCATCGCCGTCCCTGCGGCCCTTCACGACACCGTCCTCGACGGAGACCTCGGACAGCAGGGTGACCTGCGGGACGCCCAGACGCTCGGCGACCAGCGCCGGCACGATGCCCGCGGTGCCGTCCGTGGACGCCATGCCGGAGATCACCAGGTCGTAGCCGGCCTTCTCGATCGCCTTCGCCAGCACCAGCGAGGTACCGATCGCATCCGTGCCGTGCAGGTCGTCGTCCTCGACATGGATCGCCTTGTCGGCACCCATGGACAGCGCCTTGCGCAGCGCGTCCTTGGCGTCCTCGGGACCGACGGTCAGCACCGTGATCTCGGCGTCGTCGGCCTCGTCGGCGATCTGCAGGGCCTGCTCGACCGCGTACTCGTCCAGCTCGGAGAGCAGACCGTCCACGTCGTCCCGGTCGACGGTCAGGTCATCGGCGAAGTGCCGGTCGCCAGTGGCGTCGGGCACGTACTTCACGGTGACAACGATCCTCAAGCTCACGCCGGCTCTCCTACTGCTGCGTCGACATTTCTCTGCTGCCTACTTGCAGGCAGCATAGGCGCCCCAAGCGGCCGATCCCGATCGGGGCGACCCGCGCTCCGAACGAAATATTACTCGTCAGTACACCCAGTTCGTTCCCGCTAAGCAAGCGCTTTGAACTGTGACCTTCGCAACGCAGCGTAATCGGAACTCGACCGCTCCGCAGAAGTGGGCGTCAGTCGCGCAGGCCGCCGAAGCGACCCTGGTGGTAGACGAGCGGACGGCCGGCCCCGGCCGGATCGCCGAGGAGCACCTCGGCCAGGACGATGCGATGGTCACCGGCGGGTACGCGCGCGGCGACCCGGCACACCAGCCAGGCCAGGACGCCGTCGAGGACGGGAACCCCTTCGGGGCCCTCACGCCAGGCGGTCGGCGCGCCGAAGCGGTCGGCGCCGCTGCGCGCGAAGGTGGCCGCCAGGTCCTGCTGGTGCTCGCCGA
Source organism: Streptomyces sp. S3(2020) (assembly GCF_013044505.1). GTDB lineage: Bacteria > Actinomycetota > Actinomycetes > Streptomycetales > Streptomycetaceae > Streptomyces. The sequence continues at coordinate 134,822 of NZ_JABERD010000002.1, forward strand.
GTATGTGCACGCCGACATGGTCGGCCTCGGATATCGCCGGCCAGCTGGAGGCGCCGACCCCGATCCCGAAGGAGAGCAGCGGGGGCTCGACGGAGACCGAGGTCAGAGAGGTGGCGGTGAAGCCGACCGGACCCGCCTCGCCACCGGCGGTGATCACGGCGACCCCCGCCGCGTGCCGCCGGAAGACGGAGCGGAGGAGGTCGGCGGAAGCGAGTTCAGGGGTACGGAGTTCCGGCGAGGCCGTCATGGAGTGGTCCTTCGGCAAGGAGGGGCGAGGGGGTCCGTGGCTGCTCAACAACCCGGACAGCGCGCGCTCGCCGTGCGGGCGAGGTCGACGTGGACCCGCCCGAAGAGAAGGAGTTCCGAAGGCATACGGTCAGGCTGACGATAGGTGGTGCGCACAGTCAAGTACGTTCCGGCATATGGGAGATGCCTCACCGTCCGCGTGAGCCGTGTCAAACCGCCTCCCCCAGGGCCGCGATGACGTCCGCCTTGCGCGGCTGCCCGGTGGCCCGCCGCACGACACGGCCGTCGGCGTCCAGGACGAGCACGGTCGGCGTCTTGAGGATGTCGAGTTCGCGTACGAGGTCCAGATGGGCCTCGGCGTCGATCTCGATGTGGGCGACCCCGGGGACCATCTCGACGACCTCGCCCAGGATCCGCTTGGTGGCGCGGCAGGGTGCGCAGAAGGCGCTGGAGAACTGGACGAGCGTGGCGCGCTCCCCCAACTCCCCGCCCAGCTCGGCCGCGCCGAGCCGCTTGCCGTCGTCACGCCCACGCACGCGTACCCTCCCGCTCCGCCGCTTGTGCAGCACTCCGTAGGCGCTCGCGGCGACGAGCACCACCACACACACCACGACTCCGGCCATTACTGGGCTCCAGCGTTCACGAGACTGCAAAGATTCCCGGCGCCACGAACGGTTTTCCATGCGGAATGCTTGATTCATGGACATCGACGTGAGGGGACCGCGCTTCGGGGCGGCCGTGACGACCCTAGTACTGGCGGTCGTACTGATCACCGGCAGTGTGTGGCTCCTGGCCTGGCAGACCCTGGCGTTCGCGCTGGGCGCGGCGGGCGGGGTGGCGCGTTCGCCGTACGGCTGGCTGTTCCGCACGGTCGTACGGCCGCGGCTCGGCCCGCCGACGGAGTTCGAGGCGCCGGAGCCGCCGCGGTTCGCTCAGGCGGTCGGACTCGTCTTCGCCGCCGTGGGGCTCGTCGGCTACGGGCTCGGACCGGCGTGGCTGGGGCTCGCGGCGACCGGTGCGGCGCTCGCGGCCGCCTTTCTCAACTCCGCGTTCGGGTACTGCCTGGGCTGCGAGATGTACCTGCTCGTACGACGGGTAACGGTGCGTACGCAGTAAAGACGCCGTAAAAGCACGAGGTGGATCAAGCAGGCGACGTGACAAGGATCTCGCCGTTCGCGGGCACGAGGACTGGCCCCCGGTCCGTTCTTGGGGCACGATCTGCGAGATGCCGTAAACCTACGGCGCCGTAACTTTCCCGCCGGGAACCATCGTTCCCAGGCAGAGAAGGAAGGGTCCACCCCGTCCATGGCAGAGCTTGTCTACCGACCCGCCGTCGGCCTCGCGCTCACGTTGTTCAAGGCGTGGGACCTCAAGATCGACTGCCAGGGGTCGGAGAACATCCCGCGCTCGGGCGGCGCCGTGCTGGTGAGCAATCACATCAGCTACCTGGACTTCATCTTCGACGGACTGGCGGCGCTCCCGCAGAAACGACTCGTTCGCTTCATGGCGAAGGAGTCCGTCTTCCGGCACAAGATCTCCGGCCCGTTGATGCGCGGGATGAAGCACATCCCCGTGGACCGCAAGCAGGGTGAGACCGCCTACCAGCACGCGCTGGACTCGCTGCGTTCCGGCGAGATCGTCGGGGTCTTCCCGGAGGCCACGATCTCGCAGTCGTTCACGCTGAAGTCCTTCAAGTCCGGTGCCGCGCGCATGGCTCAGGAGGCGGGCGTCCCGCTGATCCCGATGGCGGTGTGGGGCACCCAGCGACTGTGGACCAAGGGTCACCCGCGCAACTTCAAGCGCAGCCACATCCCGATCACGATCCGGGTCGGCGAGGCGATCGAGGCGTCCAAGGACAAGTACGCGGGCGCGATCACCCGTCAGCTGCGCGAGAGCGTCCAGCAGATGCTGGAGGCCGCGCAGCGCGCGTACCCGGTCCGCCCGAAGGACGCGAACGACACGTGGTGGATGCCGGCGCATCTCGGTGGGACCGCGCCGACTCCGGAGGAAGTCAAGGCGGCGGAGGCTCGCTGAGAGGTCGGCGGAAGAGGTCGTTGCGAGGCCGCGGGCCGGTGGGGGCTGGTCGCGCGGTTCCCGGCGCCCCTGGATAGTGTGCTGGGCGTGACCGGACGCCAGGTGTCCGGGGTGCGCTACGGGGGCTGGACATGCGGCGTTGGGTCAAAGTGTCGATCACGGCCGCGGTCGTGCTGGGCATGGGCGGCTGGATCGCCACCCCGTACGTCAACGACTGGTGGCTGTTGCGTACCGCCTGCGACGGGTCGCTGCCCGTGGACGCGGTGCGTGAACTCGGGCGCAACGGCTCGCACTTCAAGGACGCGACGAGCGCCTCCCACCCGGAGCTGGGCGACTACGGCTGCTCCCTCGACTTCGAGGGCGACGAACTGCGCGGCGACCGGCTGCTGTTGATGGAGGCGTACACCCGGCGGGACGATCTGGACCGCGAGCTGATGGTGGTCTTCCCCGAGACGGGCTTCGACACCATGGCGCCGATGCCCAGGGGAATGCCCGGCTTCATCGACAAGTTCGGCGACCTCCAGCTCCTGGTGCCCTGTCCGGCCCTCGACAAGGACGACGAGGGCCGCCGTCCCAAGCTGTTGGTGCGTACCCGGTTGGGCCGGGACACCCTGTGGGGTACGCCCGCCGCCTATGAGACGGCCGTAGCCCTCACCAACTCCGCGTCCGAACGGCTGGGTTGTGGCGCCGAGCCGCTGAGGGCACCCGGGGGCGAGGCCGCGCCGGTGGATCCGGAGAAGGATCCGAGGACGGTGTCCCTCGGCAGGTCCGCGGACACCGTCTGCGGCTGGGCCGTCGAGTCCGGATTGCTCGAAGCGTCCAAGTGGCAGGTCGCGACACTGATGAACGACGCCGGTCCTGTGGGACGTTGCGACCTGTACGCGCGGGACGCCGACTCCGGTGAAATGGAGCCCCGGTTGCGGTTCGCCGCCTGGTACGGCGACTGGAGCAGCCGTCTGATCGCCGAGGAGGGCCGACTGCCCGCGGCCCGTACGGCGACGGCCCGTTGTGACGGCGAGGCGGCCAACTTCGCGCTCAGTGACGACAAGGACATCCCCGGCGTCGTTGAGGCCGAGAAGCGGAAGCTGCTCACGGCCTTCGCCCGCGAGCAGGTACGGCAGCGGGGGTGCACGGATCTGGAGCTCGGCGGCTGAGTCCGCTCAGAACCTCATCCACAGCGCCCTGACGTACCGGTCGTCGATCAACTGCCGCAGGTCGGACGCGCGTTCCCGCGGTACGTTCCGCGCCTCGGCCCAGGCGTCCAGCACGGTGAACAGCTGGTGCCGCCCGTCCATCAGGTCCCCGGCGATCGGCCCGGACACCTGCCGCTCGGCGATGTCCCCCACCGGCGGACGGCTGCCCACCTGCCGCGCGGCCGCCCGGTAGGCGCCGCGCGTGTGCTGCCGTACGGCTTTGTCGAAGGCCGCGAGGTCGGGGACGGTGCCCTCCCTGGCGTAGCGCGCCCGGAGGTTCATCAGTGCGCCGACGCGGTCGGTGAGGTGTTCCAGGTCGATGTCGACCCAGGTCTCGGTGGACCCGGGTGTCCCGTCCTTGTCCGGCTCCGGGTGGTGGTCGGGGTCCGTGCCCGCCCGGGTGAGGCGTTCGAGGTAGTACGCGAGGTACGCGCGCTGGGCGTCGTAGAGGATCGCGAACGCCTCGGGGTCCTTGGCCAGTTCGGCCGTCAGGGCTTCCGGGTCCGCGCGCACGGGCGAGTACGGCTGGACGTGCTCGAAGTCGGCGTGCGCCTCACCGGGGGCGAGGAAGCGGCCGTACGTCGTCCAGCCGGTGTCGTCCGGCGCGGCCGACGTGGCGTCTACGGCGGGGGTGTAGGCCTCGTCGTCGGGGCTCAGATAGCGGTTCGCGTCCACGACGTACTCGGCGAGCAGACGGGCCAGGCCGGGCGCCATGCCGACGGGCACGTCCTTGTCGTCGAAGGCGGCCACGACCGCGTAGGCACTGCGGGCCTGGGCGAGGGTGTGGGGCTTGCCGTCGGCCGGGGCACGGGTGGCCGCCTCGACGACCTGGCCGAGCACCTTGCCGCCGTCCCCGCACGGGTTCTCGTGCACCAGGAGGTCGCGTACGGCGCCGAACAGGGTCAGTTCGTCGCCCGGGTCGAGGGCGCGGGTGGCGGCCGCCGGGTCCTTCGCGAGCGCGCGGGTCGACGCGGGTATCTCCTGGCACGGGGGGTCGCCCTCGGAGTCCGCGAGGACGACCGGCACGACCGTGGCCGTCGCCAGCACCGCCAGTGCCACGGCCAAGGTGAGCGGCCAGTGCCTCCTCAGCCGGGCCAGAGGCCGCACCGGCTGCTCCGCGTCCACGCTCGTGCCGTCGTCCACCGCTCCCCCATCACGCATGCCGGGAGGTTAACGACTGCGACGGATCAGCCGCGCACCGGGTCGGCCCCGTGCACCTCGATACGCGCCCCGGGGCTGAACTTCTCCAGCAGTTCGGCGAGTTCGGCGGCCGCCGCCTCGACGTCGGGGACCGGCATCGGTGCGAGGCTCTCCAGGAGGAAGATGCCGGAGACGGTCTCCTCGGTGAGCCGGGTGCGCGGGCCCTGGCGCCAGTTCCAGCGGCGGCAGGTCACGCCCCGCTCGTCGCGCCAGACCACCTCTCCGGCGTCGGGGTGCTCGACGGCCTCCTCGCCTCCGGCCACCGTCACGAAGTCCTCGTCGCCGGTGGCCCGTACGAGGCGCATGCCGCCCTCGATGCGGTCGATGTCCTCGCCGCCGACCGGGATGAGACGGGCGACGCTGATGGCGTTGTAGAGGTCGACGAGCAGGTTGATCCGGGGCAGTCCGCCGTCCGCGAGCGCCCTTCTGGCCAGCGCCTCCGCCGAGTTGCGGGTGCGCGACGGCTTCGACCCGAACGCCGTGTAGACCTCGCGCCAGGCGGCCATGTGCGGGTCCTCGTGCGGGGCCCGCCCGTCCAGACGTGCGGCGAGTCGGTGGGCGGCTTCGTCGAGGAGCGCCGAACTCGCTTCGGTGCTCGGTCCGTTGACGAGGCCGTGTGCCTCGACGGCGACATGCGTGAAGCCGGGCGCGAGCGCGCGCACCTCGTCGGACACGGCCAGGGAGAAGGTCATCGAGTGCCTCAGAGTGCGGGAGGGAGCGTCTTCCACAGGTACGGCCGGTCGGGGGCGGCCCGCAGGACACTCAACACGGTCGGATGCGGTTCAGCGTACAGCACCGGATAGTCCATCTGATTGGACTCCGGATCGCACACGAAAGCCAGCCGTTCGCCGTCGAGGGAGAACTGGGCGTCCACACCCGGCTTGTTGCCCCGTGGATCCTGTCGATGCCAGGCCCCGTTGAACCGCACGGCGACCAGTCCGTGCACCACGTCGAACCTCTGGTAGCACAGGGCCGTCGGGATGTCCTCGGCGCGCAGCAGCGCGGCCAGCGCGTGCGCCTTGGCGTAGCAGATGCCGGTGCCCTGCTCCAGGACGTCGGAGGCCCGCCAGGTGACGCGCGGGTCGCCCGAGTCCTGGGAGTGGGGGATGGTGTCGCGCACGAACTCGAAGGCCAGCCGCGCATAGCCATACGAGTCCTCGGCCTGCGCGGCGAGGTGGGCCGCGGTGTCCCGTACGCGTGGATGGTGATGGTCGATGGCCTCGTCCGCGGCCAAATATGCGGACAGATCAGTGGTGTTCTGGATCAGCTCCATGACCGCAGAGCATAGGAATGCGATCACCCGATCGTCAATGTTTTTACGGGTGATCGCATATCTATGCAGAGATGGGAGGTGCGCTAGTGCGCCATCTCCTCCTTCAGCGCCGCGACGAACGCGTCCACGTCCTCCTCGGTCGTGTCGAAGGCGCACATCCAGCGCACCACACCCGCCGTCTCGTCCCAGAAGTAGAACCGGAACCGCTTCTGCAGGCGCACACTGACCTCGTGCGGGAGCTTGGCAAACACGCCGTTGGCCTGCACCGGGTAGAGGATCTCCACGCCGTGCACGGCACGGACGCCCTCCGCGAGCCGCTGGGCCATCTCGTTGGAGTGCCGGGCGTTGCGCAGCCACAGGTCCTTGCCGAGCAGCGCCTCCAGCTGGACCGAGACGAAGCGCATCTTCGAGGCGAGCTGCATGGACAGCTTGCGCAGATGCTTCATGTGGCTGACGGCGTCCTGGTTGATCACCACGACGGCCTCGCCGAACAGCGCGCCGTTCTTGGTCCCGCCGAGCGAGAGGATGTCGACGCCGACCGCGTTGGTGAACGTCCGCATCGGGACGTCCAGGGAGGCGGCCGCGTTGGCTATGCGGGAACCGTCCAGGTGCACCTTCATGCCGTGCGCGTGGGCGTGGTCGCAGATCGCGCGGATCTCGTCGGGCGTGTAGAGGGTGCCCAGCTCCGTGCTCTGGGTGATCGAGACGACCTGCGGCATCGCGCGGTGCTCGTCGTCCCAGCCGTACGCCTGCCGGTCGATCAGCTCGGGTGTGAGCTTGCCGTCCGGTGTGGGCACGGTGAGCAGCTTGAGGCCGCCCATGCGCTCGGGGGCGCCGCCCTCGTCCACGTTGATGTGCGCGCTCTCCGCGCAGATCACCGCGCCCCAGCGGTCGGTGACCGCCTGGAGGGCGACGACGTTGGCGCCGGTGCCGTTGAAGACGGGGAACGCCTCGGCCGTGGCGCCGAAGTGGCTGCGGACGATCGCCTGGAGGTTCTCGGTGTAGTCGTCCTCGCCGTAGGCGACCTGGTGCCCGCCGTTGGCCAGGGCCAGGGCGGCGAGCACCTCCGGGTGGGCGCCGGCGTAGTTGTCGCTGGCGAAGCCCCGGCTGTCCGGGTCGTGGTGCCGGCGGGCGTCGGTCTTCGGAGGGTTCACGGCTTCTCGGTGAGCCACAGACGGTTTCCGTTCACTTCCCCGGCGGGCTTCTCCCAGACGTCGGCGATGGCCCCCGCGAGGTCCTTGACGTCCGTGAAGCCCGCGAACTTCGCGTTGGGGCGCTCGGCGCGCATCGCGTCGTGCACCAACGCCTTCACCACCAGGATGGTGGCGGCCGAGGTGAGCTCCTCACCGGCCCCCGCCTTGCGGAAGAAGTCGGCCATGGCGAGCGTCCAGGCCTCGGCGGCGGCCTTGGCGGCGGCGTACGCCGCGTTCCCGGCGGTCGGGTTCGAGGCGCCGGCCGCGCTGATCAGGACGTACCGGCCGCGGTCGCTGTTCTGGAGCACCTCGGAGAAGGCCAGGGAGGTGTGCTGCACGGTGCGGATGAGCAGCAGCTCCAGGAAGTCCCAGTCGTCGAGGCTGGTCTTGACGAAGGTCTCGCTGCCGCGCCAGCCGCCCACGAGATGGACGACGCCGTCGACACGGCCGAACTCCTTCTCGATGCCCGTGGCCCAGTCCTTGGTGGACTCCAGGTCCAGCAGGTCGACCGGCTCCCCGATGACGGTGGCGCCGCCGCCCGCGTCGCGGGCCGCGGCGACCGCCTCCGCGAGGCGCTCGGGGTCGTTGTCGGCGGCGACGACCGTCGCCCCCGCCTCGGCGAGGCGGACGAGTGTCGCGCGTCCGGCGGGTCCGCCCGCGCCGGCCACCGCGATCACCGCACCGCTGAGAGCTCCGTTCCCCGCCATGATCTTCGCCTCCTGAGCTGTTGTGGTGCGGTCGCTCACGCGGCGACTCGCTCGGCGCTCTCCGCCGTGATGCCCTTGGTCGAGGCGATCACGTTCTTGAGCTTCTTGGAGAGGGCCTCATAGAACATGCTCAGCGGAAACTCGTCCGGAAGCACGTCATCCACGAGTTTCCGGGGCGGCTGGGTCAGATCCAGGGCGTCCGGGCCCTTGGCCCAGCGGGAGCCCGGGTGCGGGGCGAGGTACCGCGCCACCAGGTCGTACGCGGCGAACCAGTGGACGAGCTTCGGGCGGTCGATGCCAGCCCGGTAGAGCTCCTCGATCTCGGCGCAGAGCTCGTTGGTGACCTGCGGGGCGCGCTGCCAGTCGATGTGCAGCTTGTTGTCGGTCCAGCGGACGACGTCGTGCTTGTGCAGGTAGGCGAAGAGCAGCTGGCCGCCGAGCCCGTCGTAGTTGCGGACCCGCTCGCCGGTGACCGGGAAGCGGAACATGCGGTCGAAGAGGACCGCGAACTGCACGTCACGGGCCTGCGAGACGCCTTCCGCCTCCAGCTTCACGGCCTCCTTGAAGGCGGTGAGGTCACAGCGCAGCTCCTCCAGGCCGTACATCCAGAACGGCTGCCGCTGCTTGATCATGAAGGGGTCGAAGGGCAGGTCGCCGTGGCTGTGGGTGCGGTCGTGGACCATGTCCCACAGGACGAAGGCCTCCTCGCAGCGCGTCTGGTCGTGGACCATCGCGGCGACGTCCTCGGGCAGCTCCAGGCCCAGGATGCCGACGGCCGCGTCGGTCACGCGGCGGAAGCGGGCGGCCTCGCGGTCGCAGAAGATGCCGCCCCAGGAGAATCGTTCCGGCGCCTCGCGCACGGCGATGGTCTCCGGGAAGAGGACGGCCGAGTTGGTGTCGTAGCCGGCCGTGAAGTCCTCGAACTTGATGCCGCAGAACAGTGGGTTGTCATACCGCGTGCGCTCCAGCTCGGCCAGCCACTCAGGCCAGACCATGCGCAGCACGACCGCTTCGAGATTGCGGTCCGGGTTGCCGTTCTGGGTGTACATCGGGAAGACGACCAGGTGCTGGAGACCGTCCGCGCGCCCCTTGGCGGGCTGGAAGGCCAGCAGCGAGTCGAGGAAGTCGGGCACCTCGAAGCCGCCGTCGGCCCACCGCCTCAGGTCCTTGACCAGGGCTTCGTGATAGCCGATGTCGTGCGGGAGCAGCGGGGAGAGCTCCTCGACCGCGTCGACGACCTGCCGTACGACGGCCTCGGCGTCCGCGCGCCCGGGGGCGCCCTCGGCGGTGAAGTCGATCGACCCGTCCTTGGTCTGCCAGGGCCGGATCCGCTCCACGGCATCCTTGAGCACGGGCCATGCCGGGTGCTCCACCACCCTGGTCACGGGAGGAGCCTGCTCCCCCGTCGCCGCCTGCACAAGAATTTCCGTCATGTCCCATCCTCCACGGGAGAACCTCGCGTAAGAACACCGTATGCGTATGGGCTTCCTTCCAGCAAGAGCAAGCTCCGGAAATTATCCTGTGCAACCGCATGGTCACGAAACTTTTTCCTGCCGGATGTCATGAACACCGCTCGGATGGGTAGAGATGAACGTCCGGGCGGGATCACGTGGTCAATGTCCACAGGACTCGCCCACCCCAGGGTGACCACCCGGAGCCGTACCGGGCAGGTCCGCCCCTCGTGTCACCCCGATCCCCCGTGTACGCGCGGGTTCATCACCGGCCGGGCGCACTAGGCTGCGGAATCCGCCCGCGCGATCGTCCGCTCCGGTCCGCGCGGAGGCACGAGCCGCCGTCGACGGAAGCGAGTTGAACCTTGAACTTCCTTACCATCGGTCATCGCGGGGTCATGGGTCTCGAACCCGAGAACACCCTCCGTTCCTTCGTGGCCGCCCAGCAGGCCGGCCTCGACGTCATCGAACTCGACCTGCACCTGAGCAAGGACGGTGCCCTGGTCGTCATGCACGACACGGACGTGGACCGCACGACCGACGGGACCGGTCCGATCGCCGAGAAGACCCTCGCCGAACTGCGCGCCCTGGACGCGGGCGGCGGCGAGCGCGTACCCGTCTTCGAAGAGGTCCTGGACGCGGTGCGGTCGCCGCTCCAGGCCGAGATCAAGGACATGCAGGCCGCCCGGGCACTGGCCGAGGTCATGCTCAGGCGGGACCTGGTCGCCCGGGTGGAGGTCTCCTCGTTCCATGACGAGGCGATCGCCGAGATCTCCCGCCTGGTGCCGGGCGTACGGACCGCGCTGATCGCCAGCCGGTACGGGACCGACGTCGTGGACCGAGCCGTCGAGGCCGGTGCCGCGACCGTCTGTCTGAACATCCGCCGGATCACGCTGGAGGTCGTGGAGGCCGCCCGCAAGGCGGATCTCAGGATCATCGGCTGGGTGGTGAACACGCAGGACCATCTGCGGCTCGTACGGGCCCTCCAGCTGGACGGCGCGACCACCGACTACCCGGAGATCAAGCGCACCGGCCGCTTCACCGCGTAGGTCCCCGCATGAACGTCACACCAGCGGCTTGACCAGCAGTTCGAACTGAAGATCCGCGCGCTGCGGGACACCGAAGCGCTCGTCGCCGTACGGGAACGGGGTCATCCGGCCCGTACGGCGGTAGCCGCGGCGCTCGTACCAGGCGATCAGGTCGTCACGTACGGAGATCACCGTCATCTGCATCTCCGTGGCGCCCCACTCCTCGCGGACCCTGCGCTCGGCCTCGGCGATGATCACCTTGCCGAGGCCGCCGCCCTGGAGCTTCGGGCTGACCGCGAACATCCCGAAGTAGGCGTGGGTACCGCGGTGTTCGAGCTGGCAGCAGGCGACGATCCCGCCGTCGCGCTCGACGGCGAGCAGCCGGCTGTCGGGCGACTTGATGACCTCCAGAACGCCCTCGGGGTCGGTCCGCTGTCCTTCGAGGATGTCCGCCTCGGTGGTCCACCCCGTCCGGCTGGAGTCCCCGCGGTACGCCGACTCGATCAGTGCGACCAGGGTGTCCACATCGGTGTCGACGGCGTCGCGGAAGGTGAGTCCAGCGGTCATGGGGCGTATCTCCGCTCTCGGGCACGGCACGGGCACGGACGAGCGTAACGCCCCCGCTAGGCTCCGCCGCATGGTGCATGTACTGAGCGGCCGGACCCTCCTCCACCCCACCGACCCCGAGCGTTCCCGGGTCTTCTACGGCAAGCAGCTCGGCCTCGGCGTCTACCGCGAGTTCGGCACGGGACCCGAGCGCGGCACCGTCTACTTCCTCGGCGGGGGCTTCCTGGAGCTCTCGGGACGCTCCGAGACGCCCCCGTCCCGGTCCGTACGCCTGTGGATGCAGGTCGCGGACGTGACGGCCGCACACGAGGAGCTGGTGGCGAAGGGCGTCGGGATCGTACGGCCGCCGGTGAAGGAGCCCTGGGGGCTGATCGAGATGTGGATCGCCGATCCCGACGGCACACCGATCGTGCTGGTGGAGGTCCCGGCGGACCATCCGATCCGCTACCGGCCGGGCGTCTAGGGCCGCTGCTCCTGGCCGCCGGGCGGAGTGCGACGCCGGATGGCAGCGGCCGTCGAGCGGGGCTAGCGTGCGAGAGGGGACGCCCGCGTCGGCAGGAAGGCCGTGACGCCATGAAACTCGACAGGCCGGTGGCCGGTGGGCCCTGCTGGGCCGAGGTGGGAACCCCCGATCTGGAGGCCGGACAGCGCTTCTACGGCGAGCTCTTCGGCTGGCGTACGGAGACCGACTCCCGCGAGGAGATGGGCGGCTACACGATCGCGTACGTCGGTCGTCTCCCTGTCGCCGCGCTCGTGCCGTTGGGCGAGGAGCCGCAGCCGGTCACGTGGTTCGTGACCTTCGCCGTGGCGGACGTCGACGCCACGGTGGAGAAGGTCAAGTCGGCAGGTGGCACGGTGACGTTCGAGCCCGGGGACGTCCCCGGCATGGGGCGCTTCGCCTCCGTCGCCGATCCGCAGGGCGCCGGTTTCCATGTGTGGCAGGCGAAGGGCTTCGAGGGTGCCGGGCTGCTCAACGAGCCGGGCTCGCTGGGCTGGGTGGAGCTGATGAGCAGGCACCCCGAGCGCTCGGTGGACTTCTACACCACGGTGTTCGGCTGGAGCGTCGACGCCTCGGAGCACTACACGCAGTGGGGCCTGGACGGCGCCGACTTCGGCGGCATGGTGACGATGGACGACAAGTTCCCGCCCGAGGTGCCGCCGCACTGGCTGCCGTACTTCGCGGTGGCGGACGTGGACGCGAGCGCGGCCACGGCGACGGAGGCGGGCGGCACGGTCCTGATGGAGCCCACCACGGTGCCCGACAGTCTGCGTATCGCGGTACTGCGGGACCCTCAAGGGGCGGTGTTCGGGGTGTACTTGGCGGGCGCGGAACACTGATCCGCCGCCGCCACGAAACCCGCTTGCGTTGAAGTGCGCTCCAGCCCATAGCGTCGTACGCACGAACTGCCCGGAGGGGGAACCGCATCGTGCGTTACACACTGTTCGGCAGGACCGGTCTGCGCGTGAGCGAGCTGAGTCTCGGCGCGATGGTGATGGGGGAGGATTCGGGCGCCGGCTCCGACAAGGAGACCAGTGCGAAACTGCTGGACTCCTACGCCGACGCGGGCGGCAACTTCATCGACACCGCGGACATCTACTCCGGCGGCGACTCCGAGCGGATCCTCGGCGAGCTCCTCGAGGGACGGCGCGAGGAGTTCGCGCTGGCCAGCAAGTACACCTGCGGCACCCGCGCCGGGGATGTCAACGCGGCCGGCAACCACCGCAAGAACCTGGTGCGGTCGGTGGAGGCGAGTCTGGGGAGGCTGCGCACCGACCGGCTCGACGTCCTGTGGGTGCACGCCCGCGACAACTTCACCCCGGTCAACGAGGTGATGCGGGCGCTCGACGACCTCGTACGGACCGGCAAGGTGCTGTACGTCGGTGTCTCGGACTGGCCCGCATGGGAGATCGCGCAGGCCAACACCCTCGCGGAGCTGCGGGGTTGGACCGCCTTCGCGGGATCGCAGCTCCGCTACAACCTGCTGGAGCGGACACCGGAGCGTGAACTGCTGCCGCAGGCGCGGGCGTTCGGCCAGGCGGTACTGGCGTGGGCGCCGCTGGCGGCCGGGAAGCTGACCGGGAAGTACCGGCGGGGCGAGACGGGCCGGCTCGGCTCCTCCGTCGACAAGCCGAGCGCGCGGGAGGACGAGGTCGTCACCGCCGTCCTGGAGATCGCCGAGCAGGGCGGCTGGAGCCCGGCCCAGGTGGCGCTGGCCTGGCTGCTCCAGCGGCCCGGCAATGTCGTGCCGATCATCGCGGCCACCAGGGAACACCAGCTCACCGACAACCTCGGCAGCGTCGACGTCCGCCTCGACCCCGACGCGGTCACACGCCTGGACGAGGTGAGCGCGGTGCCGCTGGGCTTCCCGCACGACTTCGTACGGGACCCGGACGTCGTCCGGACGGTCTACGGCGACCGCTGGACGGACATCGACGACCGGCGCTCGGGATACCGGCGGACGGCGACCGAGGTCCTCTAGCCCCCTGGTCCCCTCTAGCCCCCTCTAGTCCACGAAGTAGCTGTCGTGCCGGACGCGGAACTCCTCCAGTTCCCCGCCACCGCGCCGGGTCATCTCCGCGACCCGCTCGAAGTACTCCTCACGCGGGGCGCCCGGGGAGAAGAGCATGAGCATGGACATCGGCTCGTCGGTCACGTTCTTGAAGGCGTGCAGGCCGCCGACCGGCACGTACAGGAAGTCGCCCGCGCGACCGGTGACCCACTTCTCCCCGTCGTAGAGCTCCAGTTCGCCCGACAGGACGTAGAACGACTCCGACATCGCCTTGTGGAAGTGGGTTCTGGCGCCGGCCGACCGTGCGCCCAACTCGACTTTGTAGAGACCGAATTCGCCGCCGGTCGAGTCGTGGGTGGCGAGGTAGTGGGTCGAGCCGCCGGGCGAGGAGAGGTCCGCGGGGGTGTCGGCGGGACGGAAGACGGCGTTCACCTCGCCCTTGTCGCCGTGGTAGCGGGGCTCGGGGTACGACATGGCGTGCTCCTTCCGGCAGGTCTGCTCCGGAAATGGTGGCCCGTTGCCCCCGGCGGCGGCATCGGGCCTCCGGACGATCTCCACGGGTCCGGGGAGGAGGACCGCGGACCTAGACCTGACGGCGGTCGTCAGGCGAGCGGCGTCACCGTCACCGAGTCCAGGACCGGGGCGTGGGCGGAGCGCTGTCCGTGGGCGTTCGTGCCGGTGCCGTCGAAGTCGGGGAGTTCGTCGGCGGTGAACGTGACGGTGTTGGCGCCCTGTCGGAGGGTGACGGGGACGGAGAGCTGCCAGAAGTTGTTGAAGTGGAAGGTGGTGGGGAACAGGACACGGCGTGTGTCGTCCCCGTTGACGGTGACGTCCGCGTGGCGGCAGACCGGGTCCGGGTTGTAGTGGGTGCTCGGCGGCTGCTCGCCGTTGGAGTAGCGGATCGTCAGCGCGTGGCGTCCGGGGCGGTCCGCCGTCACCGTCAGGGTGAGTGCGTTGGCGGCGCCGCGGCCGATGCCGTCGACGGCCTTGCCGCCGGTGGCGTAGGAGAACGCGGTCACCTTCGCGGTGCCGGTCAGCTGTCCCGCCTCGGCGGCGTACGTCGTGGTGGGCAGCAGGCCGCGTGAGGGGCCGACGGTGAGCTGTTCCGCGAGGAGCTCGTGCGAAGTCGCCGCGACCGTGACCTTGTTGACGCCTCCCGAGAGGAAGACAGGCAGCTCGGCGTCCCCGATCCGCCCGATCTCCTCCCCGTTGACCGTCAGCAGTCCCTCGCCGTCCCCGCGGAGGCCGACGGTCGCCTCCCCGTCGTCGGCCGCGTGCACCCAGAAGGTCGCGGTCCCACCGCGCGGGAGCACGGCGGCGGGGCCGCTCACCCGCGCTCCGCCGGCGAGGGCCGCGTACCCGGCGTCGTAGCGCGCGACGGTCCCGGTGTCGCGCAGGACCAGGTCGAGGCGGTCGACGACCGCGTCGCCCCGGGTGGTGCCGAGGTCGGGATCCTGTGCCGCGAGGGTGATCCGGTGCGGGCCCGCGGTCAGCTCCGCCTCGGTGTCGGTGTGGCCCCAGACGGCCGGCTTGTAGCCGAGCGGCAGCAGGAGCTCGCGCGGGTCCTCGCCGTCGACGCGCAGGAACACGTTGGTGGGGCCGTGCTCCCGCACCGGTTCGGCGAGGTTGTGCGCGTTGGCGTACACCCGGATCTCGTACGTCCCGTCCCGCGGGACCTCCACGTCGAAGGCGAGCACGCCGTCGGAGCCGGTACGCAGACCGCCGACGTGGTAGCCGCCGGAGGTGGCGAACTTGTCGACGTCCGCCGGGGATCCCTCGGGACCGTTCCTGGAGTAGCCGCCGCCGGTGTACGTGGCGTCCTCGGCCTCGTACGTCCGCCGCCAGCCCGCTGAAGGCTGTGCGGGGTCGGGTCCGTCGCCGCCGGGCGAGAGGATCAGCTGGTAGGCGGACATCTCGTCGAGGCCGGTCAGGGGCAGTGTCACCGTGCCGTCCACCACCGGGAGTTCCTCGTCCTTGAGGATCAACGGCTGGGCCGAGGCTCCGAGTTGGCCTGTCCAGGGGATCTCCTGGAGCCGTGCGCGGACGGTCGCGCCGAAGAGGTCGAGCCGCTTCACGACGATGTCGGCGGAACCGCCGGATCCCCCGAACAGCAACCGCGCCTGCCGCTTGTCCCGGTCGAGCGTGGCGACCCCCTGGAGCGTGTACTGGACGTTGGGCCGCGGCGCGGTCACCTCGACCGTGTTGCCGCTCATCTGGCCGTAGGCGTTGAACAGCCACCACTGCCCGTTGGCCTTGTTGGCCTCGACGGCCGAGTCGTTGAGGTTGCCGGCGATGTTCCAGTACGCCATGTCGGCGTCGACCTTGGACTCCTCGATCGCGGCGATCCACTGGATCATCTGCCCGGGGACGGACAGGTGGTAGTTGTGGGCGTACTCGTTGACGTTGACGGGCAGCGGCCCGATGCCCAGCTCCCGCTCCCACTCGCGGTACTCGGCCACGTTCGTGCGGACCTCGGCGGGCGAGGACAGCTCGTGCCAGGTGATCACGTCGGGCAGGACGTCGTGCTCCTTGGCGAAGGCGAGGAACCCCTTGACCTCGGGGTACAGGATGCAGGTGTTGGGCCCGGCGATCCGGGCGTCCGGGTCGAGGCCCTTGATCAGCCGGTAGGTGTCCCGCCAGGCGGCGAAGTAGTGCCGGGGGTCGGTGTGCCACGAGATGCCGTCGTAGCTCCACTCCCCCTCGCCGAACATGTTGCCCTCGGGTTCGTTGAACG
The DNA here is from genome assembly GCF_013044505.1 of Streptomyces sp. S3(2020). Classification (GTDB taxonomy): domain Bacteria; phylum Actinomycetota; class Actinomycetes; order Streptomycetales; family Streptomycetaceae; genus Streptomyces. The sequence continues at coordinate 150,958 of NZ_JABERD010000002.1, forward strand.
GGACGTAGACGACGTGGGCCGCCAACTCACCCATGGTCAGGACCTGTTCGACCTGCTTGCGGACGCTCTCCGTGAAGCCGGCCAGCCGTTCCTCGCCGGTGGCGCCGGGCCACTCGTAGGGGAAGCCGCGCAGGATGTCGGGCATGTAGAGGTAGACGTCCTTGCCGCCGGCCGCGACGAAGGACGGCAGGATCTCCAGGGCGTCGGCGCCGGGGTGCTGGATGCCGTCCTGGGCCTTGGTGGCGACCGTGCGGACGTACATGCCCTCGACGACGGCACGGCTGGGCACACCGTCGCCGTAGAGGCCGTAGAGCGTGCCGCTCGCGCCGCCGTGGAAGGGGCCCGTCTCGGTGCCGAGGTCGACGGTGAGCGTTTCGGCTGCCACGACATCTCTCCTTCGTCCGGTATTTCGCACATGAGTCGGCGAATCGAACCGAACCTAGGGAGCGGGTGTGGATCACGTCAATGGAAGGGCCGGTTCCGAAATTTCCGAAACGGCCGATCAGACGCGGAGTGCTCCGAGGCGGCCTTCCAGCTGTGTCAGCAACTCTCCGAGCAGCGAGGCGAGTTCACTCTGCATCCCGCCGTCCAGGACGGACAGCACCGCCGTCTCGTAGGCGAGCTGCTCGGGCAGGATGCCGTCGACGAGATCGCGGCCGGCGTCCGTGAGGCGGAGGTGGGCCACCCGGCGATCACGGCTGTCGACACGGCGTTCGACCAGTCCGCGTTCGGTGAGCTGCTTGAGGCGTTTGGTGACGGCGGCACCCGAGGAGAAGGTCTCGCGGGCCAGATCGCCGGGGGTCAGTTCGTGGCCGGTGCGGCGGAGCGCGCCGAGCAGGTCGAACTCGGGGCGGCTGAGGCCGGCCCGGCGCAGCGGGGCGTCCTCGGCCTGCTGGAGGAGGGCGGCCGAGCGGTTGATGCGGCCGATGATCTCCATGGGGCCGGTGTCGAGGCCGGGATGGACGCTCTGCCACTGCCGGACGACCGCCGCGACCGTGTCCGTCCGCGGGCCGCTTCCCCTGCTGGTCTCCGCCGTCATGGCCGTACGTCCTCCGTCGTCGCGCTGGTCAACCGTCGTGTCGTCGCGGCGAGCGTACGGTGTCCGGCCTGTTCGGCGAGCACGACCCGCTCCTGGGGCAGGGCGCGCTGCCACCACTCGCCGGACGCGGCGTCCATGCCGGCCCGCAGTTCGACGAGGGCGGCGGCCAGGGTCCGGCGCGCCGACTCCAGGGCGGCGACGGGGGTGGGGTGCGGCTCGGCGAGGAGGCGGGCGGTGTGTTCGCGGGCACGGTCGGCGGCGGTCAGGGCGTCCTCGATGCGGTCGCCCGCGCGCCGGTTGGTGACGGCGATCGCGGCGGCGAAGCCGACCAGGGCGCCGACGACGGTGTCCACGATCCGCTCGGTGATCAGCCGGCCGGGCTCCTGGAAGCCGGCGAACTCGGTGATGAGCAGCGCCATCGGGGTGACGCAGACGCTGCCGAGCCAGTAGTTGCGGCTGATCAGCGCCTCGGCGCCGAAGTTGAAGGCGAGGCAGCACAGGACGAGGGCGGCCGGGCCGAGGTGGGCGAGCGGGACGACGGCGGCGAAGAGGAGGACGCCGACGAGGTTGCCGACGACGCGCTGGACGCCGCGGCTCCAGGTGAGGGTGAGGTTGGCCTGGTAGAGGGAGGCGGCGGTGACCAGGGCCCAGTAGGGGCGGCCGACGCCGAAGGCCAGGGAGGCGTATCCGGCGAGGGCGCAGCCGAGGGCGGTGCGCAGGGCGAGGGGGGCCAGGGGGCCGAGGCGGCGCCGCAACGGGACGCCGCCGAGGCCGAGTTCGGCGTCGATGCCGAGCAGTGCGCCCCGGTCCTCGGTCCGTGGGACCTCTCCGTTGCCGCGCAGGTCGCGCGCCCAGGTCCGCAGCCGTTCCGGGCCGGTGTCGGCGGGGGCGGCGAGGGCGACCTCGGCGCGGACGACGAGGCGGTCGAGGGCGCGGCGGGGCTCGGTGCGGGCACCCGCGGACAGCAGCGCCTGCCAGGCGGCCTGGACGGCGGCGGCCGCGGCGGCCCTGGCGCGGGGGTCGTCGGGCCGCTCGGCGTACGCGGCGGCGGTGCGCAGCGCGTGGGCGGTGGCTCGGCGTTCGGGGCCGTGCGGGCGGACCAGGCCGGGTGCCATGCCGATGAGCCAGGCCCAGACGCCCGCCGCCGCGGCGAGGGTGAGGTGGCCGGGGACCTGGGCGAGGGTCTGCGGGGCGAACAGGGCGGCGGAGCTGATGAAGGTGAAGATCACATTGCCGGGCGGGCCGATCCGGGCCGCGTCGCACAGCGCCTTCTGCGCCGCGGCCAGCAGGGCGCCGACGGTGACCAGTGCCACGGCGCTCGTGGTGAGCGAGGCGGCGACGAGGGCGACGGCGAGGCCGGCGAGCATGCCGAGGACGACCCAGGCCAGGGCGCGGGCCCGGGCGGCGTAGGGGCGGTTGTGGGCGTAGAGCGCGCACAGGGACCCGGCCATCGTGTACATCGCCAGATCGAGGCGGCCGAGCGCCAGCAGGGTCAGATTGGGCGGGGCGACCGCGACGACGACGCTCAGGGCGGGCTTGAACCAGATGTCCGAGGGCCGGCCGAGGCGCAGGACACCGGCGAGGGGAAGACGTGGGGTCGCGCTGCTCATAACCATAACCTTAACAGGTGTTTTACTCGTAAAGGATTTCACCGCCCCGCGCTGACCTGCCGTGCTCCGCCGAATGCTCCCCGTGTACACCCTTGCGCCCGCGTGAGCGCCACGCGGGCGGGGCATCGCATCCCTGACCGACCGTCGAGCGGGGAGGTGCGTGTGCACGGACCGGCTTCGCCCGGCTGGCTGCTGGTGGCGCTGTGTGCGGCGACCGGGGCCTACTGTCTGCTGCGGATGCGCAGCGAGGTCGAGGAGCAGCGCCGTGCGGCGGGCGGCGAGGCGCTCATGGGCTTCGGCATGGCCGCGATGGCCGTACCCGCGGCGGTGTTCACCCCGCCGCCGTGGGCCTGGTCGGTCTACGCCGTCGTGTTCGGTGCGGCGGCGGTGCGGGCCCTGTGGGCGGCCCGGGCGAGCAGCCACCATCTGCACCACCTGGTGGGGGCGTCGGCCATGGTCTACATGGCGGTCGTGATGGCCGCCTCACCCGGGCATCACGCGGGGGCCGGGATCCCCTTGCTGACCGGGGTGCTGCTCCTCTACTTCGCGGGGTACGTCCTGCTGTCCGGAGTGCGGCTGGTGCCCGTGACCGCCGGGGGCGGGACGGTCGGCTGGGGCGACCGGCCGGAGTTGGCGCGGGCGTGCCGGCTGTCGATGGGGATCGCGATGGTCGCGATGCTGGCGACGCTCTGAACTCCGCCGTGTCCTGCGTCACTTTGCTCTCGGGGGCCGTACCCCTGGGCGGTACGCCGCTCATAGGGTGCTCCCATGATGGTCCCCGCGGCACTGTTGCTGCTCGGCGCGCTGACCGCCGTCCTCGCCCCTCGGCTGCTCGCCCGGGTCGACTGGGTGGACCGTGAACCCGTGGTCGCCCTGTGGGTGTGGCAGTGCGCGGTGGCGGCCGTACTCCTGTGCTGCGCCCTGTCGATGACACTCAGCGCGGCGGCCGCCTGGCAGGCGGTGCGCGCCCATGTCTTCGCGCCGGCGCCGTCCGGGGTCGTGGAGGCGTACGCGCTCGGCAGGGGCGGCAGTTGGGCGGCGACGACCGCGGTGACGCTGGCCCTTGGCGGGGTGTGGAGCGCGGCGATGCTGGTCCGTGAGGTCGTACGGGCGCGGGCGCGACGGCGGCTGCGCCGGGCCGAACTCCTGGTGCGGGCCCCGCTGTTGCCCGGCGAGGAGCGCGGCGCCGGCCGTCTGGTGGTCCTGGAGGGCGGGCGGCCCGACGCGTGGTGGCTGCCCGGGTCGGCGCCCCAACTGGTCATCACCACCGCCGCGTTGCGCCGCCTCAAGGGGCGGCAGCTGGACGCCCTGCTGGCCCACGAGGAGGGGCACGCGCAGGCTCGGCACGACTGGCTGCTGCACAGTTCGGGCGCGTTGGCGGGTGGGTTTCCGCAGGTTCCGGTGTTCGCCGCGTTCCGCGACGAGATGCACCGGCTCGTCGAGCTCGCCGCGGACGACATGGCCTCCCGCCGCTTCGGGCGCCTGACGACCGCGCTGGCGCTGGTGGAACTCAACGAGGACCGGGGGGTGTTCGGGCCCTGCCCGACCCCGCAGGCCCATGTCCCGCAGCGGGTGAACCGACTCCTCACTCCCCCGGACCGGCTCACGGCGGTACACCGGCTCCGTCTGACGGCGACGGCGGCGCTGGTACCGGTGGTCCCGGTGCTGGTCGCGTTCGTGCCGGGACTGCGGGCGCTCGGCTAGCAGGTCGCCGTACGGCGGAATTCGCCTCCGGCCCCACTCGTCGGCGAGGATCGCGGTATGTACTCGCCGCCCGTCGACGCCCCGCCCCGCCCGCAGGACCAGCGCACCGCCCTGCGCTCGGCCGGTGTCCTGACCGTGTGCTCCGTACTGCTGCTCACCCTGGTCGCGGTCCGCTGGCACCCCCTGACCGGCCTCGACGAGGACATCGCGACGACCACGCACCGCTGGGCGGTGGACGAGTCAGGGCTCACCCAGGCCTTCCGCATCCTCACGGACTGGGTGTGGGACCCGTGGACGATGCGACTGCTGTGCACGGTGGTCGCGCTGTGGCTGATGTGGCGGCGTCAGGCGTGGTGGACGGCCCTGTGGCTGGGGGTCACCTGCCTGCTGGGCACCCTGCTGCAACAGGGGCTCAAGGCCGCCGTCGACCGCCCCCGCCCGGTCTGGCCGGACCCCGTCGACTCGGCCCGCTACGCGGCCTACCCCTCAGGGCACGCCATGACCGCCACGGTCGTCTGCGGCCTCCTGCTGTGGCTCCTGCACCACTACGGCGCCGACCGCCGCGTCTTCCGTACGGTCCTGGCCGTCTGCGTGTTCTCCGTCGTCGGTGTCGGTCTCACCCGTATCTGGCTCGGCGTCCACTGGGCCTCGGACGTCGTGGGCGGCTGGCTGCTGGGGATGCTCGTGGTGGCCGTCGCGGTGCTCGTGCACGGACGTCGCGGCACATGAGCTACCGCTACGTGGGACCGGCGGAGATCTCGGCGGCGGTCCGCCCCGGCTCCGAGGGCCGTGCCATCGGCTCACCGGGTGACCTGGGCGCCTGGGTGACCGAGCGCGGCGAGGCCGAGGCGCGGGAACCGTACACCTTCGTCGTGGACCTGGACGGCCGGCTGCGGCTCGCGCCGCGGCGCAGCGAGCATGTGGCCTGCGCCGGCGGCCGGCCCGTCCTGGCGGCGGGCGAGATCGCCTTCGGCCGCACGTCCGGGCGGTGGTCGACCCACGAGATCAGCAACCAGTCGACCGGCTACTGTCCGGACCTCGGTTCGTGGCACGCGGTCGCCCGGGCCCTGGAGGACGCCGGTGTCGGTCATGGCGGCCGCTTCACCCACGAGGTGGTGTTCCGTCGCTGCGAGGCGTGCCAGGAGTGCTCGGTGGTGCGTGAGGACGACTTCGTGTGCGTGTTCTGCGGCAGCGATCTTCCGGTCGAGTGGAACGTCGACTCGTAGGATCTCCGCATGATCGCCGTGCTGTTCGACTTCTCCGGGACCCTGTTCCGCATCGAGTCCACCGAGTCCTGGCTGCGCGGAACGCTCGCGGAGGCCGGGATCGCGCTCCCCGAGGCCGAGATCGCCGCGACGGCGAGGGCGCTGGAGGTGGCGGGGGCGCTGCCCGGCGGGGCGAATCCGGTGCGGGTGCCCGAGGAGCTGGCCGGCCGGTGGGCGACCCGGGACGAGAGCGCCGAACTGCACCGGGCCACCTACACCGGGCTCTCCCGGCAGGTGCCGTTGCCCGACCCGCGGCTGCACGACCGGCTCTACGACCGGCACCGGTCACCGTCCGCCTGGCAGCCCTACCCGGACACCGCCGAGGTGCTCCGGGCACTGCGCGAGCGCGGGATCGGCGTCGGGATCGTGAGCAACATCGGCTGGGACCTGCGGCCCGTGTTCCGGGAGCACGGCCTCGACCCGTACGTCGACGCCTACGCCCTGTCGTACGAGCACGGCGTCCAGAAGCCGGACCCACGACTGTTCGCCCTCGCCTGCGAGGCACTGGGGGCCGAACCGCACAGGACCCTGATGGTCGGTGACGACCGGCGGGCCGACGGCGGTGCGGCAGCGCTGGGATGCGGGGTGCACTTCGTGGACCATCTGCCGGTGACCGAGCGCCCGGACGGGCTGCTGGCGGTGCTGGATCTCGTGGACGGAGCGCGGAAGGACGCCGCCGGTAAGTAGCCTCAGGCCACCACCGGGGCGGAAGAGCCGCCCGCCTCGGGCGATCCCCCGCGTCGCCCGAGACAGGCGGCAGCCCTGACCAGCCGTTTCACCGGCCGGTCCGGACGTGCTGAGTATAGTTGGCTGGTAACCAGTCAACGCAGGAGTTACAGCATGTCCCCGCGCAGCGCCTCGGTCAATGAAGAGTTGCGCCGGCGTTCCCGGGAGCGGCTCCTGCAGGCCGCGCTCGAACTGGTCTCCGAGCACGGCTATGAGGCGACGACGCTCGGCGACATCGCGGACCGGGCCGGTTCGGCGCGCGGGCTGACGTCGTACTACTTCCCCGGCAAGCGCCAGCTCGTACAGTCCGCCGTGCACCGGCTGATGCACCGCACGCTGGAGGAGGCGCTGGAGCGCGAGCCGCGTACCGACGACGGCGAGGAGCGGATGGCGCGGGCCATCGACGCGATCCTGGGCCTGGCCAGGGAGCGGCCCGTGCTGATGCGCCAGCACATGGCCGGACTGCTCCAGGCCGAGGGCTTCATGCCGTGCCCGGAACAGCGCCGCCTGGCCGAACTGCTACGGGACACCGTCGCCCGCAACGGCTCGAAGGACGTCGACGCCGACTATCCGATGCTGCGCGCCCTGCTCATGGGCTCGGTCTACGCCGCCCTGGTGCCCGGTGTGCCGATGCCGATCCCGGTGCTGCGGGCCGAGTTGTTCGGGCGCTACCGGCTGGACTGGGAGCTGGGCGTCCCGCCGGACACCGATGAGGCGTCCGGCGGGACGTACGAGACCGATCTGTCGCGCTTCTTCGAGACCGGGGATCCCGCGGCCGGTCAGTCGAAGTAGTCCGGCTGCGTCTGGACGTTGAGCTCGCCCAGCCGGACCCACTTGGCCGCGTCCGTGCGGCGGTCCTTGATCTTCAGGACGTCGAAGCCCTTGGAGATGTCGTTCGAGTAGATGTAGCCGTTGTAGTAGTACGCCGACCAGGGACCGGCGGTGGTGAGCTGCTCGGTGTTCACCGGGCCGCGCTCGAAGTAGGCGATCTCCTTCGGCTTCGAGGAGTCGGTGAAGTCCCAGACGGAGACTCCGCCCTGGTACCAGGCCTGGACCATGATGTCCTTGCCCTTGACCGGGATCAGCGAGCCGTTGTGGGCGACACAGACCTCGACGTCGGCCTGGTGGCGGGGGATCTTGAAGTAGCTGCGGAAGACCAGCTTGCGCTTGTCGCCCTTGCCGACGATGTCGTAGATGCCGTCGGCGCCGCGGTTCGGACCGATCGCCGCGTTGCAGGTGGCCGCGCCGCCGCCGCCCAACTCGTCGGTGAAGACGACCTTGTCGGCCTTCTGGTTGAAGGTCGCCGAGTGCCAGAACGCGAAGTTGACGTTGTCCTGCACCCGGTCGATGACCTTCGGGTTCTCGGGGTCCTTGATGGAGAACAGGATGCCGTCGCCCATGCAGGCGCCCGCCGCGAGGTCCTTCGAGGGCAGCACCGTGATGTCGTGGCAGCCGGTGGTCTTGGAGACGCCGGGGTTGGTGGGCCCACCGGGGTTGCCGCCGCCGTCCGGGCCCTCACCCGGGAACAGCACCGGGAAGCTCACGACCGCCGCCTTCTCCGGGGCGCCACGCGGCACCTTGATGACGGAGATGCCGTCGTGCGGCGGCTGGCAGTCGGGGTAGGCGGCGTTCGGCGAGTACGAGGAGACGTAGACGTAGACGTTCTTGCGCTCGGGGACCAGCGTGTGGGTGTGCGAGCCGCAGGCGGTCTCGACGGCGGCGACGTACTTCGGGTTCGCCTTGTCGCTGATGTCGAAGACCTTCATGCCCTCCCAGGAGGACTTCTCCGTCGCGGGCTGCGTGGTGCTGTTGCAACTGTTGTCGGTGCGCGAGGAATCGGTCGACAGGAAGAGCAGGTTGCCGGAGACCGAGATGTCGTTCTGGGAACCGGGGCACAGGACCTGGGAAACGATCTTCGGTGCCTTCGGGTCGCTGATGTCGTAAGTGACGAAGCCGTCGAAATTACCGGAGAAGGCGTACTTGCCCTGGAACGCCAGGTCCGAGTTGATACTCGCGAAGGCCTTGGGCGAGTTGGCGACATGCTCGATGTTGCCGGAGTGGACGATCTCGTCCTTGCCGGGTATCTCCCCGTCGGCTATCGCGGCCCGGACCTCGGCCTCGGTGCTCCGGGACACTTCCTCGCCCACGGTGGAGCCGTCCCCCGGGTCGGGGGTCGCGGCCGCCGGTCCCGCCGTCAGCAGCGCCGCCAGGAGTCCGGCCGCGGCCGTGGCAACTCCCAGTCGTCTGTGCCGCGTTCGGGGATTCTTCAACAGGATCACTGTTTCCTCCCTAGTTCCGTTCACCTCGGAACGGGTCACGCACCACCGAAGTATTGTCTTCGCCATGCACATACCAACAGGGGGCAACAAGATCGCAATGAAGTTTTTCGCCCCGGTGGCCCTCACCGCCCTCGCGATGCTGGGACTCGGGGCCTGCGACGCGGACTCGGACGCGAAGCCGGCCCCGAGCGGACCGTCGGTGCTCGTGCCCGGCAAGCCCGGCGAGGCGAACCGCACCCTCTCCGCCGACGAGGCCGCGGACCAGCGCGCCGAGGACGACTCCCCCAACTCCGCGGACGTCTCGTACGCCCGGATGATGATCGAGCACCACACACAGGCTCTGGAGCTGACCGAACTCGTCCCGGAGCGCGCCGAGTCCAAGAAGGTCGAGAGGCTGGCCGAGCGGATCGCGGCGGCCCAGGGGCCGGAGATCGCCGCCATGCGGAGCTGGCTCAAGACGTACGGCAAGGAGGAGGAAGACGAGAAGGGCGACGCGCACGACCATTCCTCGATGCCGGGGATGGCCACCGAGGCACAGATCGACAAGCTGCGGGCCGCCAAGGGCAAGGCCTTCGACGAGCTCTTCCTCACCCTGATGATCACGCATCACGAAGGGGCGATCACCATGGCCGCCGACGTGAAGGGGCAGGGCAACAACATCCGGATCGAGGAGATGGCCGACGACGTGGTCGCCCAGCAGACGGCCGAGATCTCCCGGATGCGGGACATGCAGTAGAAGGCCCCACCGACCTCAACCGCCCTGTCTAGCGCCGTGCGTGACGTGGCGTCAGGTAACCGGCGTCGCGCGCCTGCGCGATCATCCTGAGCGACTTGCGGCGACTGTGGCCGGTCGCGCACATCACCGCGAGCACCGGGTCGACACCCTCGTCCTGGGCCGCGCGGTACTCCTGGGCGAGCAGCCAGCGGCCCTCGGCGCCGCGCGGCCAGGCGGGCCGGGCGCGCCGCGATCCGGCCTGTTCGTCGTCCTCGTCCGCCGGTCCGGCACCGCACGCCTCGCAGAGCGGGCCCTCGATCCAGTCGGCGAACACCGCGAGGTCGTCGAGGGAGAGCGCCGGCTGGGCCCGGACGTCCTCGATCGAGACCTGCCCCTCGGCCACGACGGCGAGCGCGTCGACCCGGGCGCCGTCGGTGAACGCCAGCCGGACGTTGAACCAGACTGTCGCGCCCTCACCCTCCTGCACTTCCCACGCGGGCCACACGGACACCGCGCCGTCCGTCGGGCAACGATCAGAAAGATTAAGAAACGATGCTTCTAGCACACACGCAACGTAACCGCATGATCACTTTCCATACCAACGGACACGCGTCCACGGACCCGTACGGCACCCTGTCAGCGCAGCGGCGACGGTGCGATGCTGGAGACATCAGCGATCTCCTCTGATCCCTCGGGTAAGGAGTACCGCCGTGCTTCGTGTCGCCGTCGTCGGCTCCGGGCCGAGCGGGTGCTACACCGCCCAGAGTCTCGTCCAGCTCGATCCGTCGGCCCGCGTCGACGTCCTGGACCGGCTGCCCTGCCCATACGGACTGGTGCGCTACGGGGTGGCGCCGGACCACGAGAAGATCAAGTCCCTCCAGAACAATCTGCGCACGGTCCTGGAGCACGAGCGGGTGCGCTTCCTCGGCGGTGTGCGGGTGGGCGAGGACGGGGTGTCCGCCGCCCGGCTGCGGGAGCTGTACCACGCGGTCGTGTACTGCGTGGGGGCCGCCACCGACCGGCATCTGGGCGTACCCGGCGAGAACCTGCCGGGCAGTTGGTCGGCGACCGAGTTCGTGTCCTGGTACAGCGCCCATCCGGACGCCGTGGACGACGGATTCGTACGCGGTGCCCGCTCGGCCGTGGTCATCGGCGTGGGGAACGTCGCGGTCGACGTGGCCCGGATGCTCGCCCGGGGCGCGGCGGAGCTGAGCCCCACGGACATGCCGCAGGCGGCGTTCGACGCGCTGGCGGCGAGCCGGGTGTCCGAGGTGCACATGGTGGGTCGGCGCGGCCCCTCCCAGGCCCGCTTCACCACCAAGGAGCTGCGCGAGCTGGGCGGTCTTCCGGACACCGAAGTGAGCGTGGATCCCGAGGAGTTGGCGCTGGACCCGGCATTCCTCGACCCCTCCGCGCTGCCCGCCGCGCAGCGCCGCAACGTGGAGGTGCTGCGCGGCTGGGCCACGACCCCCGGGCGGTCCGCCGCACGCCGGATCCGTATGCGCTTCTTCCTGCGTCCCGTCGAACTCCTCGCCGAGAAAGGGCGGGTGGGCGTGGTGCTGTCTCTTTTC
>NZ_JABERD010000003.1 GCF_013044505.1 Streptomyces sp. S3(2020)
CGGCCGCCCCTCCCGCACCCCCGGCGCAACCGGTCCGCCTCACCAAGGTCACGCTCACCAAGGCGTCACCGTCGGTCTCCCTGACCAAACAGGGCGGCACCTCGGGCGCGATGCGCGTGAACCTCAACTGGGAGGTCCGCAAGCAGTTCTCGGGCTGGGCGAGCAAGCTGGGCCGCCCGGTCGCGATGCACAACGACCTCGACCTGGACCTGTGCGCCCTGTACGAGCTCTCCGACGGCAGCAAGGGCGTCGTCCAGGCCCTCGGCAACGCCTTCGGCGCGCTGGACCGGCCGCCGTTCATCCACCTCGACGGCGACGACCGCACCGGCGCCGTCACCAGCGGCGAGAACCTCACCGTCAACCTCGACCACAAGCAGGCCTTCCGGCGCGTCCTCGTCTTCGTCACGATCTACGAGGGCGCGCGCTCCTTCGCCGACCTGCAGGCCACCGTGACCCTGCAACCGCAGTTCGGCGCCGCGATCGACTTCTCCCTCGACGAGTGCACCGTCCCCTCGACGGTCTGCGCGCTCGCCCTCATCACCAACACCGGCTCCGACCTCGTCGTCCAGCGCGAAGCCCGCTATCTGGTGCCCGAGCGGGGAGTGAGCCCCCAGCGGACCGTCGACTACGCCTACGGCTGGGGCATGAACTGGACCCCCGGCCGCAAGTAGCGGGTCAGCCCTTGTCGGGCACCGTGTCCGGACGTGCGTAGGTGCGGCCTTTCCAGGCCGCACCGCGCCCCCGGTAGTGCTGGACGGCCGAGTCGACCGTCATCAGGAGATAGAGGAAGGCCGTGAACGGCAGCAGGGGAGCGAGCCACAGCGGCTGCCGGTAATAGCGGAGCATCGGGACATACGTCCCCGTCATCACCAGCCACGTGAGCCCGCCCAGGACGGCGGTCGCCGTACTCCCCGCGACGAGCCCCACCGCCAGTGCCACGGGCGGCACCAGGTAGATCAGCGTGAGCCCGGCCACCGTTCCGGCCAGCAGCGGAAGACTGTGCCGCAATTGCGCGAACGCGCTGCGCGAGACCATGCGCCACAGGTCGTGCAGCCGCGGATACGGCCGCACGCTGTCCACCCGCTCGGCCAGCCCCAGCCAGATGTGACCGCCCCCGCCCTTGACCGCGCGCGCGAGCGCCACGTCGTCGATGACGGCGTGCCGGATCGCGTCCGGGATCCGCGCCCGCTCGGCGGTCTCCGTACGCAGCAGCACGCAGCCGCCCGCGGCCGCCGCCGTCCGGGACCCCTTCTTCCCGATACGGCGGAAGGGATACAGCTGGGCGAAGAAGTAGACGAACGCCGGCACGACAAGGCGCTCCCACAGGCTCTCCACCCGCAGCCGGGCCATCTGCGACACGACGTCGAACCCGCCGGTGCGCGCCGCCGCGACCAACTCCCGCAGACTCTCCGGCTCGTGCGCGATGTCCGCGTCCGTGAGCAGCAGGTACTCCGGGTCACGCGCGCGTGCCAGGCCGATACCGTGGCGCACCGCCCACAGCTTGCCGGTCCACCCGGCGGGCGGTTCACCGGGCGAGCCCACGGTGAGCGGCAGCCCGCCGTACCGCTGGGACAGCTCCCGGGCGAGCTCCCCGGTGCCGTCCGAGCTGCCGTCGTCGACGAGGAACACCTCGGCCCGCCCGGGATAGTCCTGGGCCAGCAGCGACGGGAGACTCGCGGGCAGCACGGCGGCCTCGTCGCGCGCGGGGACGACGACGCAGACGGACGGCCACTCGTCGGGTTCCCGCCGCTCGGGCAGTCTGACGTCCGTGCGCCAGAAGAAGCCCTGGCAGAGCAACAGCCACAGCCAGGCGGCGAGGGAAGCGGCGGCGGTCCACGTCATGGCGCTCACGTGCGCAGTGTCCCCCACCGGGGCGGCCCGCAAGGGCTCATCGTCTATCGTGGCCGGGTGAAGATCGCGCTCATGGACTCCGGAATCGGCCTGCTTCCAGCCGCTGCCGCGGCACGCCGGCTCAGGCCCGACGCGGATCTCGTCCTGTCCTGGGACCCCGACGGGATGCCCTGGGGGCCGCGCACACCCGAGGACATCACGGAACGGGCGCTGGCCGTCGCCGAGGCCGCCGCGGCGCACCGTCCCGATGTGCTGATCGTCGCCTGCAACACCGCGTCGGTGCACTCGCTGCCCGCGCTGCGGGCCCGTTTCGAGCCGGACCTGCCGATCATCGGCACCGTCCCGGCGATCAAGCCGGCCGCCGCGGGCGGTGGCCCCCTCGCCATCTGGGCGACCCCCGCCACCACCGGCAGCCCCTACCAGCGCGATCTCATCGAGCGGTTCGCCATGGGGGTGGACGCCGCCGAGGTGCCGTGCCCCGGGCTCGCGGACGCCGTGCACCACGCCGACGAACCGGCGATCGAGGCCGCGATCGCCGCCGCGGCGGCACGTACGCCCGCGGACATCACGACCCTCGTCCTCGGCTGCACCAACTACGAACTGGTGGCCGAGCGCATTCGCGCGGCAGTGCAGCAGCCGGGCCGGGCGCCGCTCATCCTGCACGGCACCGCCGGAGCCGTGGTCGCCCAGGCGCTGCGCCGGATCGGCGAGCCGCCCGCCCCCGAGGCGCCCGCCGAGGGCAGTCTCACCGTGCTGCTCAGCGGACGCGAGGCCGAGCTGCCCGAGACCGCGCTCACTTACACGGAAGGCCGATTCCTCTCGGCGGTCAGCCCCGCCCGCTGACCCAGGGTGACGAAAGGGGCTCCGGTCGGTCCACCGGCCCACTCACCCTCTGCTACGCGGTACCCGCGGAGCGAAACCTGAGTAATCTCGTAGGCATGAGGGACCACCCCCACGGCGTGGACGCGCCGCATCCCGACGTCTGGACCGGACGCGCCACCAACCGGGCTCAGTGGCTGCTGGCGCTTGTCGGCGCCGCGTGCATGGCGCTCGGCATCGAGCTGGCCGTCGACTCGGCGTGGACCTCGGGCATCGCTCCGCTCGCCATGGCGGTCGTCGGCTGCATCGCGGCCGGCCTGCTCGTCCTCTTCGGCACCCTGGCGTTCGTGCACGTCGCGCTCAAGGTCGACGAGGAGTCCCTTGAGGTGCGCTGCGGTCACATGGGCCTGCCGCGCCGCCGCATCCTGCTGTCGAACGTGGCGGACGCCGAGGTCGACCATGACGTCACCCCGCGCCACTGGGGCGGCTGGGGCTACCGCTGGCGGCCCGAGAAGGGCACCGCGGTCGTCGTACGCCGTGGCGAGGGCATCGTGCTGAGCCTGTGGGACGGGCACACGTTCACGATCACCGTGGACGACGCCGAGGCCGCCGTGCAGATCATCAGGGACCGACTGCGCTCACGCACGCACGGCACGGCCCACTAGGTCACGGGCCACCGGGTCACGGCCTACCAGGTCACGGAGCCAGTCGGTCGTTCCGGGGGCGGAGCCCGTCCGTCTCGCGCCGTGCCGGCTCGTCGGCCAGGGGGCGGGCCGTGGCCAGCCCGGCCAGGAGGCCGGCGCCCACCGACACCGTCGTGAAGCTGAGCGCGTTGCCGACCGAGGCGATCGCCGCGAGCGCGGTGAGGGCCGCCCCCGCGGTGAGCGCGACCGGAGCGGGGCGTGGGGAGCGCCAGAGGGTGTAGAGCAGCCAGCAGAAGGCCGCGGCGAGCAGGACCACGCCGACGACTCCCTGTTCGGCGGCCTGCTGGAGCGGCGCCGAGTGCGGTTTGCCGTCCGGCAGCAGCGTCTGGGCCGCCGTCGTGCTGAGCTCGCCGAAGCGTCCGGGGCCGACGCCCAGCGCGGGGTCCCGGTGCGCCATGCGCAGCGCGTCCTGCCACAGGTCGACGCGGTGCCGGGTCAGCTGGCCCTCCAGCGACACGGCGAGTCCCTCCGGTACCGCCCGGCCGGCGACCGCCCAGGTCAGCCCGGTCACCAGGGCCGCCGTCAGGACGAGCCCGGCGAAACCCGCGCCGCGATGGTGCTGCATACGGCTTGCCGCGAGCGAGCACAGCAGCACCGCGGCGCAGGCGACACATCCGGTCGCCGACCCCAGGACGGCGGCGGTCACCGTGATCCCGACAGCCGACGTCCGCAGCACGAGCCGCCAGGCCGGCGCCCGCACGGCCCACGCGGCACAGCACACGGCCCCCGTGGACAGGGTCAGCACGGCGGCGGTGGAGCCGGCGTGGCCCAGCGGTGCGGCGATCTCGGGCCCGGCGGAGAGGTGGGGAGCGGCGGCGGTGAGGCCCACCCCGGCGGCGGCCGCCGCACAGAGCGCCGCCACCGGCAGGATCGCTCCGCAGATTCGTCCCGCCGCATACCCGGCGGCCACGGCGAGGACGGCGAGCAGCACGCCCTCGGGACGGCCGTCGTGCACGGCCGCCGTGATCAGGGACCAGGTGGCGCAGGCCCCGAGCACCGCTACGCCCGTCGCGTCCGAAACGTTTCGTCTGTCGCCGTCCTCCGCCGGACCGGCCGCAGACGTCATCCCCGTGGACCCCACCCGACCCCCCGAACCCGTCGCCCCCGCGACCTGTGCCGGGCCCCGGTCGCACGGCCGCCTGACCGGCGGTACGACAAAGGCTCCGGCACACGGTAACGGCTGATGGACGGTTTGTGGACGAGTTGCGCAGGAAGGATGCGGCACGATCGCGCTGATGGGCCCCGTGCTGCCATCCGGACCGCGCTGTCGGCGTCAAGGTCGACCGCCGTACACTCCCGGAGTGACCGTCACCGCAACATCCGTGGACGAGTCGGACCAGAAGCAGCCGACCGCGCCCGCCTCGCGCACGGCCCGTCTCGCGCGCTTCGTCCCGGCTCTCGCCGCCGCACTCTCCGGAGTGCTGCTCTACGTCAGCTTCCCGCCGCGCACGCTGTGGTGGCTCGCCCTCCCGGCGTTCGCCGTCTTCGGCTGGGTGCTGCGCGGCCGCAGCTGGAAGGCGGGCCTGGGCCTCGGCTACCTCTTCGGCCTCGGCTTCCTGCTGCCGCTGCTGGTGTGGACCGGCGTGGAGGTCGGGCCCGGCCCCTGGCTGGCGCTCGTGGTGATCGAGGCGGTCTTCGTCGCGCTGGTCGGCGCGGGTGTCGCGGCGGTGTCGAAGCTGCCCGGCTTCCCGCTGTGGGCGGCAGCCCTGTGGATCGCCGGCGAGGCGGCACGCGCGCGTGCGCCGTTCAGCGGCTTCCCCTGGGGCAAGATCGCGTTCGGTCAGGCCGACGGCGTCTTCCTCCCGCTCGCCGCGGTGGGCGGCACCCCGGTGCTCGGCTTCGCGGTCGTCCTGTGCGGATTCGGGCTGTACGAAGCCGTCCGCCTCGTCGTGGCCAAGCGCCGCTCCCGAGAGGTACGGCGGTCGGCCGCGGTGGTCGCCCTGCTGAGCGTGGCCGTCCCCGTGCTGGGGGCCGTCGCCGCCCGCCCGCTGGTCAGCGACAAGGCCGAGAACGGCACCGTCACCGTCGCGGCCATCCAGGGCAACGTGCCCCGAGCGGGTCTCGACTTCAACGCCCAGCGACGGGCCGTGCTCGACTACCACGCGCGCGAGACCGAGCGGCTGGCCGCCCAGGTCAAGGCCGGCAAGATGCCCCGGCCCGACATCGTGCTGTGGCCGGAGAACTCCTCCGACATCGACCCGTTCGCCAACGAGGACGCGCGTGCCGTCATCGATGCCGCCGCCAAGGCCATCGACGCGCCGATCTCGGTCGGCGGAGTCGTCGAGCGGGACGGCAAGCTCTACAACGAGCAGATCCTGTGGGACCCGGTCAAGGGACCGACCGACACCTACGACAAGCGCCAGATCCAGCCGTTCGGCGAGTACCTCCCGCTGCGCTCGCTCATCGGGGCGATCAACAGCGACTGGACGTCCATGGTCCGCCAGGACTTCAGCCGCGGCACCGAACCGGGTGTGTTCACCATGGCCAATGCCAAGGTCGGGCTCGTCACCTGCTACGAGGCGGCCTTCGACTGGGCCGTGCGCTCCGAGGTCACCGACGGCGCCCAGCTGATCTCCGTGCCCAGCAACAACGCCACCTTCGACCGCAGCGAGATGACCTACCAGCAGCTCGCCATGTCCCGGGTCCGCGCCGTCGAGCACAGCCGGACCGTCACGGTGCCGGTGACCAGCGGCGTCAGCGCGATCATCATGCCGGACGGCAGGATCACGCAGAAGACCGGCATGTTCGTCGCCGACTCCCTCGTCCAGAAGGTGCCGCTGCGCTCCTCCGAGACGCCGGCCACGAAGCTCGGCATCCTGCCGGAGATGCTGTTGGCGCTGGTCGCGGCGGGCGGACTGGGCTGGGCGATCGGTTCGGGTGTGCGCAACAGGCGGGCCGGAACCGCCGGTTAGGGTCGGCGTATGGCTACTCCTGACTTCATCCGTGAGATCCGGGCCTCCGCCGGGCACCAGCTGTTGTGGCTGCCCGGCGTCAGCGCCGTCGTCCTCGACGACGAGGGGCGGGTCCTGCTGGGGCAGCGCGCGGACAACCACGAGTGGACGGTGATCTCGGGCATCCCGGACCCCGGCGAGCAGCCCGCGGCGGCCGCCGTCCGCGAGGTGTACGAGGAAGCGGGCGTGCACTGCGTCGTCGAGCGGATCGTCCTGGTCCGCTCGGGCAACGAGGTCGTCTACCCCAACGGCGACAGGTGCCAGTTCATGGACATCACCTTCCGCTGCCGGGCCGTCGGCGGCGAGGCGCGGGTGAACGACGACGAGTCCCTCGCGGTGGGCTGGTACGAGGTGGACGCGCTGCCCACGATGGGCGAACGCCAGCTGTTCCGGATCAAGCAAGCACTGTCCGATGAACCCACATGGTTCGAGCCCATGAGTTCCAATTGAAGTATGGGCGCTGACCACATGGGGTGAGCCAGGGGCGCTGCCTAGGGTCGAGCCATGACCCCGCCCAGCGCCCTTACGGCCCCCCACGCCTCCTCGCTCGACCTCGGCGGCCGCACCGCTCTCGTCACCGGCGCCGCCGGTGGCATCGGCCGCGCCTGTGCGCTGCGGCTCGCGGCCGCCGGGGCCAAGGTCAGAGCGGTCGACCGGGACGCGCGAGGCCTTGAGGAGCTCGCGGACGGGGCCCGGGGTCTGGCGGGCGCCATCGAAGCGCACGTCCTCGACCTGACCGACCTGGACGCCGCCGAGCTCGCTGCGGCCGGCACCGACGTGCTGGTCAACAACGCCGGGCTTCAGCTGGTGCGCCCCATCGAGGAGTTCCCGCCCGACGTCTTCCACACCGTGCTCACCGTGATGCTGGAGGCGCCGTTCCGGCTCATCCGCGGTGCCCTGCCCCACATGTACGGGCAGGGATGGGGTCGGATCGTCAACGTGTCCTCGGTCCACGGGCTGCGGGCCTCGGCGTTCAAGTCGGCGTACGTGGCCGCCAAGCACGGCCTGGAGGGGCTCTCCAAGACGGCCGCCCTGGAGGGCGCGCCCCACGGCGTCACCTCGAACTGTGTGAACCCCGCCTATGTGCGCACCCCCCTCGTCGAGAAGCAGCTCGCCGACCAGGCGCGGGCGCACGGCATCCCCGAGGAGCGCGTCCTTGCCGAGGTGCTGCTGCAGGACAGCGCCGTCAAGCGGCTCATCGAGCCCGAGGACGTCGCCGAGGCCGTGGCGTATCTGTGCGGCCCGCGGGCGTCCTTCGTGACCGGCACGTCCCTGGTGATGGACGGGGGCTGGACGGCGCACTGAGCCGTGGTCCGACGGGTTGTCCACAGGGCTGACGAGGTGACGGTGCGATGAGGAATCCTGTGAGCATGTCCCGCGATCACGTGCAGTCCGCCGAGCGCCCCGCCGGTAGCGCCGAGGCACCGTTCCTCGAACTGCTGGCCAGGGGCGCGTCCGCCGACGCCTACGAGCAGCCGGTGCTGCTCGCCCGCGCCGAGGGACGGCCGGCCGAGCGGATCGCCGCACTGGAGCAGGCCAAGCTGGTCGCCCTGCGTGTGCGCTCGGAGCTGGAGGGACGGCGTCGGCGCGAGGCGGAGCTCTCCGCGCTCTTCGAGACCGCGCACGACCTGGCGGGGCTGCGCGACCTGGACGCCGTGCTCCAGGCGATCGTGCAGCGCGCCCGCTCCCTGCTCGGCACGGACGTCGCCTACCTCAGCCTCAACGACCCGGGCCGCGGCGACACCTACATGCGCGTGACCGAGGGCTCGGTCGCCGCCCGCTTCCAGCAGCTGCGGCTCGGCATGGGCGAGGGGCTCGGCGGCCTCGTCGCACAGACCGCCCGGCCCTACGTCACCGACGACTACTTCAAGGACGAGCGCTTCCAGCACACCCGCACCATCGACGGCGGGGTACGGGACGAGGGCCTGGTCGCGATCCTCGGCGTGCCGCTGATGCTGGGACACCACGTCATCGGGGTGCTGTTCGCCGCGGACCGGCGGGCCCGGGTCTTCGAGCGGGAGCAGATCGCCCTGCTCGGCTCCTTCGCCGCCTTGGCGGCCGCCGCCATCGACACCGCGAACCTGCTCACCGAGACCCGCTCGGCCCTCGCCGACCTGGAGCGCGCCAACGAGATCATCCGCGACCGCAGCGGCGTCATCGAGCGCGCCTCCGACATCCACGACCGGCTCGCCGAACTCGTGCTGCGCGGCGGCGGGGTGCACGACGTGGCGGCGGCGGTCGCCGAAGTCCTCGCCGGCAAGGTCGAGTTCACCGAGGCCGCCGCCACACCGGCCGAGGCACTGGAAGCCTCCCGGGCCGAAGGCCACGCCGTACGGCACGGGGAGGACTGGATCGCCGCCGTCGCCGCCGGCGGCGAACTGCTCGGCGCGCTCGTGCTGCACGGCCACCCCGGACTCGACCCCGTCGACCAACGCACCCTGGAGCGCGCCGCGATGGTCACCTCGCTGCTGCTGCTGGCCAGACGCTCGGCGGCCGAAGCCGAACAGCGCGTCCGTGGCGAACTCCTGGACGACCTCCTCGACGCCCGCGACCGCGACCCACGCCTGCTGCGCGAACGCGCCTCCCGGCTGCACGCCGACCTCGACGCCACCCATGTCGTCCTCGCCGCCCGCCTCGACGGCACCGCGGCCGACGCCGAGCAGGAGGCGGACGCCCGCAGACGCCTGTGGTCCGCCGCCTCGCACCTCGCGGCGACCCGGCACGGACTGGCCGCCGCCCGCGACGGCGGCACCGTCCTGCTGCTGCCCCTGAAAGCGGGGGACACCGCGACCGCCCTGGCCCGCCGCACCGCCCGCCACCTCGGCACGGCCGTCCACGAGGCCGTCACCGTCGGCGCGTCGGCCCCCGTCGAGGATCCGGCCACCCGCCCGGACATCGTGGTCGCCGCCTACGAGGAGGGCCGCCGCTGCCTCGACGCCCTGCGGCTTCTGGGCCGTTCCGGCGACGGTGCCGCCGCCGAGGACTTCGGGTTCCTCGGCCTGCTCCTGGCCGGCGACCGTGACATCACGGGCTTTGTCGGCCGCACCATCGGCCAGGTCGTCGCCTACGACGAACGGCGCGGTACCGATCTTCTGCGCACCCTCGACGCGTACTTCGCCTGCGGTATGAGCCCGGCCCGCACCAAGGACGAACTGCACGTCCATGTGAACACGGTCGCCCAGCGCCTGGAGCGCGTCGGCCGCCTCCTCGGCGAGGACTGGCAGAGCCCCGCACGCGCTCTGGAGATCCAACTCGCCCTGCGCCTGCACCGGTTGTCCGCGCCGGCACAGCACTGAGTGTTCGTGTCGGCACAGCACCGGCCCCCGCACGCGTGGGCGTACGGGGGCCGGTCGGGGGAGATCAGACGGTGCGGGCGTCCACGGTCGCGGCCTTCGCCGTGTCCGCCTCCGGGTCCGTGTGCGTGTCCGCGGGGGAGCCGATGTCGGCGAGGTCCCGGTTGCGGGTCTCCTTGGCGACTCCCACCGCGATGAGGGTCAGGACGGCCGCCCCGATGACGTACAGGGCGATCGGGGTGGAGCTGCCGTAGTCGTTCAGGAGCGCGGTGGCGATCAGCGGCGCGGGCGCTCCGGCGGCGACCGAGGCGAACTGGGCACCGATGGAGGCGCCGGAGTAGCGCATCCGGGTCGCGAACATCTCGGAGAAGAAGGCGGCCTGGGGCGCGTACATCGCCCCGTGCAGCACCAGACCCACCGTGATGGCGAGGATCAGGTTGCCGAAGCCGCCGGTGTCGATGAGGGCGAAGAACGGGAACATCCACAGGCCGATCCCGGCCGCGCCCAGCAGATACACCGGGCGCCGTCCTACCCGGTCCGACAGGGCGCCCCACATCGGGATCACCGCGAAGTGCACGGCGGAGGCGATCAGTACGGCGTTCAGCGCGGTCTGCTTGGAGACGTCGGCCGCGGTGGTGGCGTAGACGAGGATGAACGCGGTGATCACGTAGTAGCTGATGTTCTCGGCCATGCGCGCGCCCATCGCGATGAGCACGTCTCGCCAGTGGTGGCGCAGTACGGCGACGAGGGGGAGCTTCTCCGCGGCGGCCCCCTGCTCGGCCTCGCGGGCCTGGGCGTGGGCCAGGGCCTGCTGGAAGACCGGCGATTCGTCGACGGACAGACGAATCCACAGACCGACCATCACGAGGACGCCGGAGAGCAGGAACGGGATCCGCCAGCCCCAGCTGGTGAAGGCGCTGTCCGAGAGGACGGCGGTGAGCAGGGACAGCACACCGGTGGCCAGCAACTGCCCCGCGGGGGCGCCGGTCTGCGGCCACGAGGCCCAGAATCCGCGCCGCCGGGCGTCCCCGTGCTCGGACACCAGCAGCACGGCCCCGCCCCACTCGCCGCCGAGCGCGAAGCCCTGGATCAGGCGCAGCACGGTCAGCAGCACGGGAGCGGCCGAACCGATCGTCGCGTGGGTGGGCAGCAGCCCGATCGCGAAGGTCGCCCCGCCCATCAGCAGCAGGCTCAGCACCAGCAGCTTCTTGCGTCCCAGCCGGTCGCCGTAGTGCCCGAAGACAAGGGCACCGATCGGACGGGCGGCGAATCCGACGGCGTACGTCAGGAACGACAGCAGGGTGCCGACGAGCGGGTCGGAGCCCGGGAAGAACAGCTTGTTGAAGACGAGGGCCGCGGCGGATCCGTAGAGGAAGAAGTCGTACCACTCGATGGTGGTGCCGATGAGGCTGGCGGCGACGATGCGCTTGAGGCTGGCGGGTGGCGGGGGAGCGGTGGTTCCGGAGGCCATGTGCGCCACTTCCTCGTGTGCGGTGGGGACGGGTATGTGTTTGCACACCGTAGGAAGGTGCAGGTCAGGGGCACATGTGGTGGGGCAACATAGTTCGGGGTGAGGCTATGCGCGTGCTCGCCATGTTCGCCCGTTGAACCGTGGCTGAGAGGCCCGTAGGGGGCCGAGGAAGGCGCTGTCCGGGACGCGTAGTTAGGGGTGTTTTGACGGTGCCGTGCTGACTCCCGTGCTGGTTTGGTGCTGACTAAAAGCCCACGTCATCACCCGTCTTCGTCGCTCCCGTGCTGACTTGGTGCTGACTACGCTCCGTTGAACTCGGACATTTAGTGGCTGACTGGCGAGCGCCGTTGCGAGACAGGGGCCCATCAAGCCCAGCCGCCCGGATCTGCTCTGCGGCTACTCGCTCAGTGCTGGTGCCGGCTGCTGTCTGCGTTCCAGGCAACCGGACAGGACGGTAGAGTTTGTCGAATCGGCGGACTGGCCGTACGGGATTCTCCGCCAGGAGTAGGCGTTCACCCGCCTGCGGGTGACGACGTCGAAGGCGTCGTAGGACGCCACCGCGACACGCTCGCCACCGCGCAGCCTGAGCGTCTGCATCGGGGCTACTGGACTACTCCGTGCCGTCTGCAGGCAGGCGCTCCGGGAGCGCGAGCCGCGGGAACTGGTCGTCGTGGAATGTGACGATCTCGGTGATCCCCCCGCCGGTGACGCACAGGGCATCGATCGTCAGTGGCAGGTACGCGACTTGGCGCTTCTGCTAGAGGTAGAAGGCGACGGCGGGTTGCCGGCTCGCGGAGGTGAGGATGGGGCGCAGGCCCTTCATGCTTCGAAGCCGCTCTCGACCCAGTTGTTCTGGAACTGGATCGGACGGTCGCAGGAGGAGATCGTACGGGCCTGTCAGGACTGGATGGAAGGGGTCCGGTTCGGGGAGGTGAAGGGGTACGACGGGGTCAGGCTGTCGGCCCTCGAGCTGCCGGTGACGCCTCTGAAGTCACGAGGAAGAGTTCGCTGACCTGTGGAAACGGCTGGTTGGTTGGCGCCGCGTGGGCGAGTCGGACGCCTGTGTTGTCTGCCGCCCTTCCATCGCGCCGGGGAGGGCCGCTGGGGGTGCTGCATGCCCGGTGTACGGTGCTGTGGCATCCCAGCATGTGTCCGTCTATGGGTAGCTGTGGCAGGACTCTTGCTAACCCTTGGCTAACTCTACTGACGCGTCATCAGGTCGCGTGTGGGGCTTGTGACGTGCCCTCTTGGCGCTACAGCGGTCACTACAGGCTGGGTGGTCACCGGACGAGGCTGAGCTGGCGCGTGGCTGAGTTGCACGTTGGTGCAGGTACTCGGTACTCGCCCGGCGTCTTATCGGAATCCGACGACGTGTAAGTGGCCGTAGTGGTGAGCGAGCCTGTGGTTGCGGACATTCAGCGGAAGGCCCGGGCCCTGCCTGAGTCCTAGCCCGGACATCGACCGCAAAATTCCGGCTTGATCCTGCGTTCACGAGGTTATGAAGGATCCTCGGCAAGCCCTGGCCGCCGGCCGCAGCGACAACGTCCTGTTCTCCATGCCCCACCTGCCGATCTCGGCCAGCGCGGGTCGTTTCGCCGCGGAGTTCGCCACCGCCCTCGCTGAACACGGCCTGACCATGGTGGCGCACCTCACCGGCTTCCCGTGCCGTTCGCTGGTCGATGTCTGTGCAAGCGTGGACGCCTCCGCCGTGGTGGGCCTGGAGAGCTTCGCGCCCGAGACCACCGCCGCCCTGCGCCGCGCGGGCGTGGCGACCGTACTGTCCCTCGGCGACGACGCCTCCGGCCCGGACCAGGTCGTGGCGAGGCTGCAGGCGGACCATCTGCTCTCCCGCGGCCACTGCAGGATCGGTTTCGCGCCGCCCGCGCAGCGCGTTCCCCAGCACATGCCGCTTGCCCGTCTGCGCGGTGTCGAGGATGCCTGCGCCGCCGCCGGCCTTGAGCCACCCAGCGCGCTGACGGTCGAGCCGGTCGCTGCGGACGCCGCGCGGGCGGTCGCCGAGTGGCGGGACCGGTCGGTGAGCGCCGTCGCCGCCTACAACGACGAGACGGCACTCGCCGTCCTCGCGGGCCTGCGCACGCTCGGCCTCACCGCGCCCGACGACATGGCCGTGATCGGCGTCGATGACATTCCCACCGCGGCGCTCGCCGCACCACCGCTCACCACGATCGCCTTCGACTTCTCGAACGCCGCCTACCGCCTTGCGCAGGCCGTGACCGCCACCCTTCGCGGCGAACAGCCGCAGGAAGCCAAAATCTCCTACCGGCCTCACGTGGTGGAACGCGAGTCCGCCTGAGCATCGATTGCGCGACACACAATCGCAGCAAGGGAACGGCCGACGAGCCAGGTCCCCGTCGAAGTCGACGGCGAGGGAGCGGAGCACCTCAGCGACTAGTCGGCCCGCGTGGGCGCAGTGCCCTCCTTGCCCGCCTCCGGCACCGCACCCGGCGCGCTGCTCAAAATGGACGAGGACTACGCCTTCGGGTAGCTGACTTCGCTACGGCGTACCCACCGGCATCGATACCGCCCCAGCGGACGGCGGCGCGGCCCACCCAGGCTGCGCCGGATCAGGCGGCGTACGACCTATCCACCTGAACGAACCTGATCACGCGGCTCGCGCCGAACGGCCCCATGGTGGTTGCCGCGGTTCAACGCTCGAGAACGAGGGCGAGGCCCTGCCCCACTCCGATGCACAGGGTCGCCACACCGACGCCCGAGCCTGCGGCCGCGAGCTGGTGGGCGACGGCCCCGGCCAGCCGGGCGCCGGACGCGCTCAGCGGATGGCCGATGGCGATGGCCCCGCCCCGTGGGTTGAGGATCGCGGGATCGAGCTCGGGCCACTCGGCGACGCACCCCAGCACTTGGGCGGCGAACGCCTCGTTCAGCTCCAGCACGTCCAGGTCCGCAAAGGTGAGACCCGCCTTGGCCAGCGCACGGTTGACCGCTTCGACGGGTCCGAGGCCGAAGTAGTGGGGCTCGATTGCGGTCGCGGAGGAGGCTGTCACCCGGGCCAGCGGCTCGCGGCCGGTCTCCCGAAGTCCCTCCTCGTCGGCGAGCAGCAGGGCTGCGGCGCCGTCGTTGAGGGGCGAGGCGTTGCCTGCGGTGACGGTGCCTCCCGCGGGGCGGAATGACGGCTTGAGCTTGGCCATCTCCTCCAGGGACGCGTTCTCGCGTACGCACTCGTCGCGGTCGAAGGGCACCGGCTCGCCCTTGCGTTGCGGAACCGACACCGATAGGACCTCGGCGTCGTACAGCCCGTTCTTCCAGGCGGTGGCGGCCTTCTGGTGGCTGGCGAGCGCGAAGGCGTCCTGCTGCTCCCGGCTGATGCCGTGCTTGTCCGCGATCAGTTCCGCGCTCTCCCCCAGCGGGACGGTCCACTGCGGCGGCATCGCCGGGTTGACCATGCGCCAGCCGAGCGTGGTGGAGTACAGCTCCGTGTGTCTGGCCGGGAAAGGGCGGTCGTTCTTGGGTAGGACATAGGGTGCGCGTGTCATCGACTCGACTCCGCCCGCCACCGCGACGGAGGCGTCGCCGAGCGCGATGGCCCGCGCGGCCTGGATGACGGCCTCCAGCCCGGAGGCGCACAGCCGGTTGACGGTGACACCGG
Organism: Streptomyces sp. S3(2020); assembly: GCF_013044505.1. Lineage (GTDB taxonomy): Bacteria > Actinomycetota > Actinomycetes > Streptomycetales > Streptomycetaceae > Streptomyces. The sequence goes on from NZ_JABERD010000003.1 coordinate 14,715, forward strand.
GCACGGTCACCGGCAGACCGGCCAGCAGCCCCGCCATGCGCGCCACATTTCGGTTCTCCTCGCCGGCACCGTTGGCGTTGCCCAGGAAGACGTCGTCGACCCGCGCGGGGTCGAGGCCGGGAGAACGCTCCAGCAGAGACCGCACGACGTGGGCGGCCAGATCGTCGGGACGCACGGCCGCCAGCGCACCGCCGTACTTGCCGACCGGCGTACGCACCGCGTCGACGACATAGACATCACGTCGGCTCATCCGCCGTCCCCTTCTGTGACACGGACCCTCGGCTCGGCATGTTCCCGCACTTGATCGGCGGTGACCCCGGGTGCCGTTTCGACCAGCACCAGGCCGCCGTCCGTCACGTCGAGAACGCCAAGGTCGGTGATGATCCGGTTCACACACCGCCTGCCGGTCAGCGGCAGAGAACACTCCTTGACGATTTTGGGACTGCCGTCCTTGGTGGTGTGGGTCATCACCACGATGACGCTGCAGGCCCCGTGGACCAGGTCCATGGCGCCACCGATGCCGGTGACCAGTCGGCCCGGGACCGCCCAGTTCGCGAGGTCGCCTGCTGCGGAGACCTGCATGGCGCCGAGTACGGCGACATCGATGTGCCCTCCGCGGATCATCCCGAAGGACAGCGCCGAGTCGAAGAACGAGGCCCCGGGCAGGACGGTCACGGTCTCCTTGCCGGCGTTGATGAGGTCCGGGTCGACCTCGCTCTCGGCTGGATAGGGGCCGGTGCCGAGAATGCCGTTCTCGGATTCCAGGATCACCTCCACGCCGTGCGGCAGGTGGTTGGGGATCAGTGTCGGCAGGCCGATGCCCAGGTTCACGTACTGGCCGTCCCGCAGCTCGCGTGCGGCCCGGGCTGCCATCTCCGTGCGGCTCCACGCCATCAGCGCCTCGCCTCCTGCCGTCGGCCAGGCACGAAGACCGTGCGCTGTTCGATCATCTTCGCCGCGGCCTCCTCGGGAGTGAGAGCAATGATCCGCTGCACGAAGATCCCTGGCAGATGCACAGTGTCGGGTTCGAGCTCTCCAGGCTCCAACAGCTCCTCCACCTCGGCGACCGTCACCCGTCCCGCCATCGCCGCGAGGGGGTTGAAGTTCCGCGATGACTTGTTGAAGAGGAGGTTGCCGTGCCGGTCGCCCTTGGCCGCGCGCACAAGCGCGAAGTCGGTACGGATCGCGTGCTCCAGCACATACTCCGTGCCGTTGAACTCCCGCACCTCCTTGCGAGGTGAGGCCAGCACGACTCCGCCCTGCCCGTCGTACCGCCACGGCAGCCCGCCCTCCGCCACCTGTGTGCCGACACCGGCGGGTGTGTAGAAGGCGGGGATGCCGCATCCACCGGCGCGCAGCCGCTCGGCCAGCGTGCCCTGGGGAATCATCTCGACCTCCAGCTCCCCGGCCAGATACTGACGGGCGAACTCCTTGTTGGCTCCGATGTAGCTACCGGTCACGCGGGCTATCCGCCCTGCGGCAAGCAGCACGGCCAGTCCCGAATCCATGGCGCCGCAGTTGTTCGACACGACACTCAGGCCGAGGACCCCGAGATCATGGACTGCCCTGATCAGCACGTCGGGCACGCCGCTCAGTCCGAAACCGCCGACGGCGAGCGACGCACCATCAGGTAGGTCCGCCACGGCCTCAGCAGCTGAGGCAATCACCTTATCCATGTCAGGCCTGCTTCACGGTCGTTGCGCCACGGTCATGTCTCTTCCCAGCCATTCATTCTTTCCTATACCGATTGGTCCACAGATTTATATGTGCTGCGAATAGGCCTCTCGTCCTCTCAGGGCAGCCCTGAGAGGACGAGAGCGGTAGAAGTGCAACAAATCCGGTCCAGCGGCGCGGCAGCCCCGCACTGCGAGATCCGGTTCAAGCACCTCAGACGGTTCGGACCTGTGTGTCGTCCGGGGAGGGGGCGAGCGGGCGGGCCTGGTGGTGCGGACATACGCCGGGGGGAGCGGGGACACCGTCGCGGGCCTGTGTCAGCTCGAAGGGCGAGCGACAGCACACCCGACACGCCGTTCTCGATGCCCTGTCCCCGAATTTCTGATACGCGCGTCCGTAATCAGCAGTTCCGTTGGATTCAGGATTCGGCAGCACCCCCGGTCGTCGGCTCCGGTCACAACGCGATTCGGGAATGCCCGACCCTAAGAACTGTGCAGGGGAGGCAAGAGACCACGAATTTGGTCGCGCAGCACAGCAAGTTGCTCACGGATGAGTTCGATGGTCGTCTCGTCCGTCAGGTTACCCGCCTCGTCGAAGCGCTGAGCACAGTTGAAGACCAGTATCTCGGGGCGCACGACGACCTTCGACTGGGTCCACAAGAACACCTGGCGCAGGGCGAGTTGGGCGCGGACTGTCCCGAAGTTTCCAGGCGCCGCGCCCAGGATCGCGACGTGCTTGTGCAGCAGAGCGGAACTCTGTGCGGGTCGCGAGGCCCAGTCCAGGGCGTTCTTCAAGACGCCAGGGATAGAGTAGTTGTATTCGGGAGTGGCGATGAGCAGCCCGTCCGCTCGGGCTATCGCGGCCCGGAGTTCCTGTACGGCACTCGGCGGGCTGTCCGTGTCGAGGTCCCCGTTGTAGAGCGGAATGGCGCCAAGATTTCCGTAAAGACTTATCGAGACGTCGTTGGGGGCGTGCTTCTGCGCCGCTCTCAGCAACGCGGTATTCATCGATCCGGCGCGAAGACTTCCACTGATGGCCAGAATGTTCACATCGGTCACGCGACTCTTTCCTTTTCCGGTACCGAAGGACGCTGGAGCGGGCGCCGTCGACACCACGATTTGGAGATTGCAGCTTATGGAAGCACGGCGGTACTGCCGTGAGCCATTACGATTTCTCGCTCTACTCATTCATCGTTTTTCGTGGTCGGGCGTACTGCTAGCATCCCGAGCCATGTCCTCGGGTCAGGATCTGGTTGCCCTGCGTTCCTTCCTCGCCGTGTATCGCACCGGTGGGGTTGCCAAGGCCGCCGAAACCCTGCACATGTCGCAGCCGGCCGTCTCCCACCATCTGCGGGCCATGGAACGGCTTGCCCAGCGGCCCTTGTTCGTGCGGTCCGGGCGCGGTATCGCCGCGACGGAGGCCGGTCACGCCCTGGCCTCACGGGTCGCCCCCCATCTGGACCTGCTGGAGGAGACGCTGAAGGGGCTGGCGCCCGACGCGGCGATGCCGCACGGTCCCGTCTTCGTGGGTGCGCCCGGCGACCAGCTGGACGGCTGTGTGCTGACGAGGCTGGCACCATTGATCGACCAGGGCATCGCAGTCCACTGCAGGGTCGGTCTTTCCACCAGCCTCGTGGATGATGTCCTTCGGGACGAACTCGATGTCGCGCTGGTCACCAAGATCGAGGGTGCGCCGACGAAACAGCTGCATCTCGTGCACTGCTACGACGAGGAGTTCGTACTCGTCGGCCGGGCCGGTCAGGACCCGTACGAGCCCCAGCATCCGGCGACTCGCCCGTTCGTCGGCTATTCCGAGGCGATGCCCATGGCGCGGCGCTACTTCCGGGCCTGTTGGGGGATGACACCGCCGGCCCCGACGGTGACCGTCCCGGACATGCGCAGTGTGGTGACCGTGGTGGCCTCCACCTCTCTGCTGTCCGTGGTGCCGCGGTACCTGGCCCAACGGCAGATCGACGCCGGTGCCCTCGCGGTGCTGCATCAGCCGGAGGAACCGGTCGTCAATCCCATCTACGCGGCGACCCGCCGAGGCCGACAGCAACTGGCCCATATCAGTGCCGTCCTCGGCCATTTGCGAGCGGCCTGACCGACCGGGTCAGGGACCAGGTCGCTCGTACTGCCGCTCGTACTACCGCCCGGTCGGCGTCTCTCAGCCGGCTGCCGCGGGCTTCCCGTTCTGCTGCCGGTCGGAGCGGACGAAGAGCAGCGCGATGACACCGGCGAGCGGGAGCATGCCGATCTGCCAGAAACCGGCCCCTCGCCATCCAAGTGTCTGCGCCAACGTGGCGAACAGCAGGCCCGAGCCGGCGGCAGCAACGTAGTAGCTGCTCACGAAGAGGCCAGCGGCCATACCGACCCGATCCGGGCGCACCGCCCGCTGGATGGCGCTGGTGCAGTTGGTGAAGAGGAAGCCGCTGGCGAAGACACCCATGCTGAACGCCAGCAGGTACTGCCAGCCGGGGTCGGTCGGCCCGAGGTAGGTGGTCACCCCGATGGCGGACACCATCAGGTAGGTGAAGATCAGCAGTTTGCGCTGGTCCACGCTGTCGCCGAGCCAGCCGCCCAGCAGGGAGAAGGTGGCGCCGAGCCCCACGAGACTGGCGGCGAGAGCGGTCTGGCCGACGGTGAAGTGCAGTTCCATCTTCAGGAAGCTCGGGTACAGGCCCAGGAATCCGTAGAAGACCAGGCCGCCGATGGCCGATGTCACGGACAGGGCGACAGAGTTGCGGTTGAGGAGGGTGTCGGGGACGTGGGCGAGATCGGCCGCGGCACCGGGTGCCGTGCGGGTGGCCCGCTCGGTGATCCCCCGGCGCACCAGCAGGCCGATGGCAGCAGCCAGTGCCAGCCCGGCCGTGCCGAACCACACGAACGGCGTCCGCCAGGTACCGCTCGCCTCGGCGAAGGCGATCCCCGCCAGCGGCCCGAAGAACACGCCCACGCCGAAGGCGGTCACCAGCCCGCCCATGGCGAGCGAGCGGCGGCGGTGGAAATAGGCGCCCAGCGCCGCGAACAGGGCGGCGGCCTGCATGCCCTCGCCGAACCCGGACACCAGCCGGTACGCGAGCATGTCGAGGAATCCCTTGGCCAGCGGAGTCGCGATCGTCCCCAGTGAGTAGACAACCACGCTGCCGACAAGGACCGCCTTGCGGGAGAAACGGTCGGACAGATGACCGGCCGTCAGACCCGCGATCGCCATGCCGAGCGTGAACCCGGTGGCGAGCAACCCGCCCTGCTGGAGGCTGAGTCCGTAGTCGAGCCGGATGCTCGGGAGCAGCGGGTAGAACAGCTGACGGTCCATCGCGTTGAGGGTGAAGGACAGTACGAGCAGTGCGACTCCGGTACACACCGCGGCGCGGGACAGACGGTCCGACCGGTCAGTGCCGGTCTTCGGCTTGTCAGGGTGGTCAACGAGGTCAGTCATGGGATTCTCCAACGGCTCACACGATCCGACCCGTGTCCGGGCACAGCGCAGGAGCGCAGCCATGGGCGCGGGCGGTCGCTGGAGGGCACGGCGGCACGCGCCGTTGTTCGGTGCCGAACACGGCGGGCCGTCCGTGTGAGGGAACGGAAGGGATGAGAAAGCGAGAGGAAGGAACAGAGCGCGGGCGCATCCGACCCAGTGGAACCAGGCGGCTACCAGGGCCGGGCGGCGTCTCAGCGACCAGTCGGGTCGTGGGGGGCCTGCTCCAGGGCCTCGCCACAGATAACACGTCGGGGACCGGACACATCGGTCCAGGTTCGGGCAACCTGCTGCCGCGAACTTGCCGAGAAGGCTGACCTACACGTTTGGCCGTGTCAAGACGTCGTGCCGCACCCGCTCGCGACGTCGATGAAGCCCGCAAGCGCAGGATTGACGTTTTCGGCGCTCCAGACGAGCCCCATCTCGACGTGGAGTGGGTTGTGCCGCAGTGCCCGGTAGATGACACCCGCCCGCTGGATGTGACGCACCGATGCCGGGACCAGCGCCACGCCCACCCCACTCGCGACGAGTCCCGCGATGGTCTGCACGAGCACCGCCTCCTGCACAGCGCGGGGCACGAACCCGCCGCGGCGGCACTGCTCCATGACGGTCTCCCGCAACCCCTGACCGGCGTGCCCGCCCACCAGCACGAACGGCTCGTCGGCGAGATCGGCGACGATGATGCTCCGCTGGGACACCAGCGGATGGCCCGGCGGAAGCGCGGCCATCAATGGTTCCCGCGAGATGGCCGTGTAGCGCAGGCCGCGGTCACCGAACGGAGGCTCGTCCGCGAACGGGAGATAGAAGCAGGCGCAGTCCAGCGATCCGTCACGCAGGCCGTCCACCTGCTGCGGCGGGGTGAGCTCATACAGGTCCAGATGCACCCCGGTGTACCGCTCACGGAACTCGCGCAGGACGGGCGGCAGGTTCTCGATGGTCGCCGACGGCACGAAGCCCAGTGCCAGCCGGCCGACTTCCCCCCGGGCCGCCCGCTGCGCGTCGAGAACGTCGTCACGGAGCTGAGCGAGAAGCCGCCGCGCGCTCTGCTGGAACAGCCGGCCGGCCGCCGTGAGGCGCACCTGGCGCGTGGTGCGTTCGAAGAGCAGGACGTCCATCTCCTCCTCGAGGCGGCGGATCTGGGAGCTGAGCGGCGGCTGGGTCATGCTGAGGCGGGCCGCCGCCCGGCTGAAGTGCAGCTCTTCGGCGACGGCCAAGAAGTACTCCAACTGACGCAGCTCCACGCCCGTGCCCTCCTGGCGGCATTCAGTCACCAAACATATGAATGATAAGCACAACAAGTATTGGACAGAATCAATGGGTCGAACAAGCATGGGGAGCCCAAGACCTGCAGAGAGGCTGTCCGATGGCTCAGGCGCACATGTTCAACTACCAGGCGCTGCCGATGCGCGTGGTGATGGGCCCGGGGTCGCTCGCACGGCTCGGCGGGGAGATCGACCAGGCCGCGATGGAGCGGGTTCTCGTCCTATGCTCCCCGGAACAGCAGGAACTCGGCGAGCGGGTCGCCGACCTGCTCGGTGAACGGGCCGCCGGCGTCCATCCCCATGCCAGGACGCACGTCCCGCTGGAGTCGGCCGAGGCCGCGCGGGACCAGGCCAAGCGGCTCGGGGCGGACGGCTGTGTCGCGGTCGGCGGGGGCTCCGCGATCGGGCTCGGCAAAGCCGTGGCCCTCGAGTACGGGCTGCGGATCGTCGCGGTTCCGACGACGTACGCGGGCTCGGAGATGACCTCGGTGTGGGGTCTGACCGAGAACGGCCGGAAGCGGACAGGGCGGGACCCTCGGGCACTGCCTGTCTCCGTCGTGTACGACCCTGAGCTGACGGTGGGCCTGTCGGCCGCCGTGTCCGCCACCAGCGGCATGAACGCCCTCGCGCACGCGGTGGAGTCCCTCTACGCGCCGGACACCTCGCCGATCGTCCGCCTGATGGCGGAGGAGGGGGTGCGCGCGCTCGCCGCCGCGCTCCCCGAGGTGGTGTCCGATGGCTTCGACCTGCGGGCGCGGGGCGTGGCCCAGTACGGCGCCTGGCTGTGCGGCGCATGCCTCGGCGCCACGTCGATGGGCCTGCACCACAAGCTGTGCCACGTCCTGGGCGGCACCCTGGACCTGCCTCACGCCCCCACCCACACGGTCGTACTGCCACACGCCCTCGCCTACAACCAACCCGCCGTTCCGGAGGCGGTGACAGCCCTGAGCCGAGCCCTGGGTGGGACTGCCGACCCCGCGAGGGCCCTGTGGGAACTGGGCCGCACCCTCGGCACGCCCCGCTCCCTCGCGGAGCTGGGCATGCCCGAAGAGGCCATCCACGAGATCGTCGGCCTGACCCTCGCCGACACCTACCCGAACCCCCGCACGGTCACTGCAGAGAATCTGACCCATCTGCTGCGCCGGGCCTGGGCAGGGGAGCCGCCCGCAGTGCTGCCCGCAGCCGAGAAGGAGAGCCCACGATGAACAACCTTTCGCTGTTCAGCGAGGAGAAGTCGGCCGAGGTCGTCCTCGCGAGTTTCGGTGAAGGAACCGATCCCCGGCTCCGCCACGTGCTGGGGGCGCTCGTGCGGTATCTGCACGACTTCGTCAAAGAGGTCGAACTGACCAACGAGGAGTGGGAGGCCGCCATCGGCTTCCTCACCGAGACCGGCCAGACGTGTACCAACGTCCGGCAGGAGTTCATCCTCCTCTCCGACGTGCTGGGTGTCTCGATGCTCGTCGAGACGGTCAACAACCGCTCGCTGGAACTCGCCACCGAATCCACCGTCCTCGGCCCTTTCCACATGGTCGATTCACCGATCCGCGAGCGCGGAGACACCATCGCCCTGGACGGCAAGGGCCGGGACTGCCTGGTCACCGGGAGGGTCACGAACGAGACGGGAGCGCCACTGGCGAACGCCACGGTGGACGTCTGGCAGGCGAACGCCGAAGGCTTCTACGACGTGCAGCAGCCCGACGTCCAGCCGGAAGGCAATCTGCGCGGCCTGTTCACCACCGACGACAACGGCGAGTTCTGGTTCCGCTCGATCGTCCCGCGCCACTACCCCATCCCGGTCGACGGCCCGGTCGGCCGACTTCTGCAGGCCACTGGCCGACACCCTCACCGGCCCGCTCACGTGCACTTCCTCGCGACCGCCAAGGGCCACCGCCCGCTGGTCACCCACCTCTTCGTCGAGGACTGCCCTTACCTCGGGTCCGACGTGGTGTTCGGCGTCAAGGAGAGCCTCGTCCGCGAGTTCGCCGAGGTCGACGACCCCTCCGGCGCAGCCGAGCTCGGTTTCGACAACCCGTACTGCACGGTCCACTTCGACGTCGCCCTGCTCAGCAAGCCGGAACCAAAATAGACAGACGTCTCCGAAAGGCTCCGCGTAGGCGCGGGCATCGCCCTGCGGGGTCTGGCAAACGCGCGGTGTGACCGGGGTTGTTGGTTATCTGACGGGCCGCTGAGAGTCGGCCGTCGAAGGTGATGTCAAAGGCGTTCAGCGCGGTCTTCCAGCGCATGGTCCGGCGGGCCTGGCTCTTGCCGGTGGGATCGAGCGACATGATGGCCATGCAGACACACCTCAGGGTGGCCTCTTCGGTCGGTGCCGTGTAGACGGGGCAGCGGAGGTTGGCGATCTTGTCCCAGTCCTGGTGGGCGAGGTACGTCGGGCACGCCGCGGCTCTTGCTCTCGGTGAGGATGTGTGCAGTAAGTGCTCGTCTCCCTCGCCGCCGTCGCCCGCCCACAGGCCAGGATGCCGCGCCGGCCTTCGGTGGTGACGGCCAGGGCCACATGGACGGGCTAGTTGACGGCCGCGCTGTCGCGGATCGGCACGTGGATGGAATGCGAAAGAGCCGTCCCGGGCGCGGGGCACGGATATCTCCATCTCCCCCTTGAGAGCGGACTCCAGCAGCCGCTCGGTCGGTCCATGATCGGGAGTTCTCCCGGCCGAGGCCGTCCTTGGCGCGGTGCTGTGGGCTGGTGCCGGGCGGAAGCGGTCCGATCAGGGTGACGCGGTGCAGGCGGACGGCGGCCTCCATGCTGGCCACGGAGGTGTAGCCGCCGTCGGCCAGGTGCTGACCGGGCAGCAGGCGCGGCCTCCTGAGGCGGGCATGGATGCCGGGAAGGGCCTGGCTGTCCGCGCTGGAGACGACGGTTGCCACGTCGGTGATGACGTTGTCGCGCTTGTCGTCGCAGGTCTTGGTCACGTGCACGAGGTAGCCGGTCCAGCGGGTGTCGCCGCGCCGCGTCCAGCGTGTGGCGGCAGCAGCGGACGGACCTGCTTGTGCCGGAGGTGACGGACGAAGAAGGCGTGGCGGTCGGACCACTCGATGCCGCACTAGGGTGCACGTTTGGTGGCGCGCGGGAGCCGGATGGTGACGGTGGTGCCCACGCCGACTTCGGACTCTACGGTCACCCACCCATGGTGGGCGTGAACGATGGCTTCGACGATGGCGAGACCGAGGCCGGAACCGCCGTAGGCGCGGCTGCGGCTGGCCTCGGCGCGCCAGAAGCGTTCGAAGACGCGGGGCAGGTCACGGGGTGAGATGCCTGGTCCGTTGTCGCTGACCTTGAGCTGGACGACGCTGTCGGTGCGAGTGATGCCGACCAGGACGGCGGTCCGGGCAGGGGTGTGCTGGACGGCGTTGCCGACGAGGTTGCGCAGGGCCTGCTGCAGTCGGGCGGCGTCGCCGTGGACCGGTGTCGGCGGTGACGCCGCCAGTGTGATGCTCCGGTCGGGATAGATGATCTGCGCGTCTTCGGAGACGCTGGCGGCCAGCGCCGTGAGGTCGACGTCGTCCTGGTCCATGGGGCGTCCGGCGTCCAGGCGGGCGAGCAGGGCGAGGTCCTCGACGAGCAGGCGCATGCGGCCGACCTCGTTCTCGATGTGGTCGAGCGCTGTCTCCAGGCCCGGCCCGGACACGCCGCCCTGGCGGTACAGGTCGAGCCAGCCCGAGATCGTGGACAGGGGCGTGCGTAGTTCGTGGGAGGTGTCGGCGGCCATCGACCGGACGGTCGCTTCCGCGCGTGCCTGGGCGTCGAAGGCCCGGTTGACGGCTTCCGCCAGCAGGTCGGTCTCGCTGTTGTCGCCGCGGGTGGGCAGGCGCTCGGTGCGCGAGCCGGCGGCGATGGCGTCGGCGGTGTGAGCCATGCGGGCCAGGGGACGCATTCCCAGACGAAGAACGATGGTGGCAAGGCCGAGAAGGAGTGCCAGCGCGGCGCCGACGAGGGCGAGTTGACGCTTGACGAGTGTGTCGGTGGTGGCGTCGTCCACGGATGTGTCCACGGCCAGGACGAGGGCGGCCGGCTTGACGGTGCGCTTGTTCGGGCCTCGTTCGAGCGTCAGCCCGGGGCTGGGGATCCGGACGGCTGTGAAGTTGTTCTGGTCGCCCGCTCCGTCGTAGGTGGCGACTTCACCGAGTGGCAGGGCGCCGGTCAGGTCGGCGAGTGTGCCTGCGGCCGTGGAGGCTGCCCCCGTCGAGGCCAGGACACGGTTGTCGCCGTCGACGGCGACGATACCGAGCCGTGGTTCGAGCAGTGCGGCGAACTGGTCGGCATCGGCGGACTGCGGGCCGCGGGCGAAGACGTCGGTCAGCCGGTCCGCGCTGGTCCTGAGCGTGTCCTCGTCCCGCTTGTGCAGGAAGTCCTCCAGGAGGAGGGTGCCGCTGACCGCGCCGGCGATCAGGCCGGCTGTGAGGAGGACGCCGAGTCCGGCCAGCAAGCGGAGACGGACGCTGGAGAAGGACCACGGAAGACGGCTGCGGAGCTTCACGGGCGGGCCTGTTCTCGAAGGGTGTATCCGACACCGCGGACGGTGTGCAGCAGCGGCGTACGGCCATGGTCGATCTTTCGGCGCAGGTTGGATATGAAGCGTTCGACGACGACGGAGTCCCGGCCGAAGTCGTACTGCCAGACGGCTTCGAGGATCTGGGCGCGGGAGAGGACCTGGCCCTGGTGGCTCATGAGGTAGTGCAGCAGCCGGTACTCGGTGGGCGAGAGTTCGACGAGCAGGCCCGCACGGCGGACCTCGTGGCGAGGGTCGTCGATTTCTAGGTCGACGCAGTGCAAGGGGGCGTCGTCGGCGACGGGGGCGCCGCCACGGGCTCTGCGGAGCAGGGCCTGCAGACGTGCTCCGACCTCCACGACGCTGAAGGGTTTGGTGACGTAGTCGTCGCCTCCCAGGCGCAGACCGCGCACCCGGTCCTCGACGGCATCGCGGGCGGTGAGGAAGAGGACCGGTACGTCGATGGCCCGGGCTCGAAGAAGTTGGAGAATCTCGAAGCCGTCGACGCCCGGGAGCATGACGTCGAGCACGATGACATCCGGTGCCCGGCGGGCGACCTGTTCGAGTGCTTCGATCAGATCACCCGCCACGTCCACCGCGAAACCGGCGAACCCGAGTGCCGAGACCAGCAGGCTCCGGATACCGGGGTCGTCGTCTATGACGAGCACGCGGTCCCTGGTGCCCCGTGCGTCTACGGCGTGCATACGCTCTCCCGGTCCGGGCTCCGGAGTTGCCCGGCTTCTGCCGCACTCGGGGAGGGAGTTGCCGCGGCACCTCCGGCGGCGGCGTGGCTGTTCATCGTTTTGCCGGCTCACCGGGGTGGGATTCGTTGACCGTGGCGCGCTGGGCCGCGTCGTGGATATCCAGGTTTTCGCCTTCGATGTCGATGTGGGGCAGGGCCCTGTCGAGCCGACGGGGCAGCCACCAGGCCCGGTCGCCGAGGAGGGCCAGCACTGCGGGTACGAGAGTCATGCGGACCAGCAAGGCGTCGACCAGGACGCCGAAGGCCAGGGCGAACGCGATCGGCATGATGTCGATGTCGTGTGAGAACAGGAAGCTGACGAACACCGAGATCATGATGAGCGCGGCCGACGTCACCACGCGGGCCGCGTTGCGTGCGCCGTTGATGATGGCGGCGTGGGCGTTGCGGTGGCGGACGTAGTCCTCGCGCATCGCTGACACGAGGAAGACCTCGTAGTCCATCGCGAGGCCGAAGAGCACGGCCATGACGATGATGGGGACGAAGCTGGCCACGGGTCCCTGGCTGGGTACGCCGAGCGGGCCGGCCAGCCAGCCCCACTGGAAGACCGCGACGGTGGCTCCGAAGGCCGCGCCGACGGACAGCAGGAATCCCACGGTCGCCTTGACGGGGATGGCGATGGACCGGAACGCGACCATCAGGAGCAGCAGTGAGAGGCCGATCACCACGATGGCGAAGGGCACCAGCGCGCCGCTGAGCTTGGACGAGACGTCGATACTGACCGCGGTGAGCCCGGTCACCGCCACGTAGCTGCCGCTTGAGCGGGCGATGGGCTGCATCTCCTCGCGCAGGTGGGAGACCAGGTCGCTGGTCTGCTGGGTGCGCGGTCCGGTGGTGGGAATGACCTGGATGCGGGCCGCTTTCCCGTCCTCGGCCACATCGATGCCGCTTGTGTCCGCGATGCCCTTGACGCTCTGCAGCCTCTTCCCGACGGCGGTGGCAGTGGACTGCAGGGTGCCCGGGTCGTCGTCCTCGACGAGGATGACGAGAGGGCCGTTCGCGCCGGGCCCGAAGGCGTCGCTGATCATGTCGTACGCCTGGCGGCTGGACGAGGTGGTGGCGTTGGAACCGTCGTCGGTGAGGGCGAGCTTGAGCTGCAGGGCGGGAATCGCCATGACGACGAGGGTGACCGTACCCAGGATCAGGTTGCGCAGGGGGTGGCGCAGCACCCCTTGTGTCCAGCGCACACCCAGACTGGCCGCGCCCGTGTTCTGGCCGGCCTGGCGGGCGGCGGCACGTGAACCGGCCTTGGGAACGAGTTTGCGTCCGGCCATGGCCATCAGAGCGGGCAGCAACGTGAGCGCCATGACGACGGCGACCGCGACGGCTCCGGCGGAGGCGAGTCCCATGGAGGTCAGCATCGGGACGCCCGCGACGGACAGTCCGGCCAGGGCGATGACGACGGTGGCGCCGGCGAAGACGACGGCACTGCCGGCGGTCGCGGTGGCCTTGGCGATGGACTCCCGGACGGGAATGCCGTCGGCGAGCTGGGCGCGGTGCCGGGAGACGATGAACAGGGCGTAGTCGATACCGACGGCCAGGCCCAGCATGATCGCCAGGGTCGGGGCGTTGTCGGACACCCCGAACACCGAGGCCAGGCCCATCATGGCGACCATGGTGCCGCCGACGCCGAGAACGGCGGTGAGCAGCGGGAGACCGGCGGCCAGCAGCGAACCGAACGTGATCACCAAGGTGGCCAGCGCCACACCGAGGCCGATCAGCTCGCTGGGCCCGACCGGCGACTCCGACGGGGCGAAGGCGTCACCGCCATACACGGTCTGGAGGCCCGCCCGTCGCGCCTCGGCCCCCGCGTCCTTGACCGCGCTCAGCGTCCCGGCGGCCGCATCACTGTCCTTCTTGACGTCGAAGGTGACCTGAGCGACCGCGGTGCGCTCGTCCTCGGAGACCGTGCCGTCCTCGGCCGGGTCGCTGACCGAGGACACCCCGGCCACACGACGGGTCGCGTCGAGGGCCGCCGTGAGGGACTTCTGGAACTCGGGCTCGGACACCTTGCGGCCGGCGGACGCCTGGAAGACGATCTGCGCGGATATGACGTCCGGGTCCGGCCAATGCCCGTCCATCTTGGTCAGTGCCGTCTCCGCCGGTGAACCGGGGATGGAGTCGCTGTCCTGAAATGTGCCGGCGAACGAGATGCCCAGGCCGGCCACTGCACCGAGAGCGAGCAGCCATCCGATCAACATCGTTCGCCAGCGCGTGGCCCCGAAGGTGCCCAGCCGGTGGAGGAGCGTTGCCATACCCGTTTCTTTCGATAGGAGGGGGAGCGACATGGCTGATCATCGAAAACGGAGTTGACGTCCCGCCCACGGTGAACCTGAGGGCTTCTTGACGGATGTGTGCGGGCCTCAGGGGCCGTCGAGCCTTGTCCACCGCAGCGTTGGCACGCCGACCGACCATTTAACGGCTACAATGGTACCGAAAATGCTCGCCGACGCTGTAGCCCCCGGTTGTGCGGGCCGGGCGTCGGCATGTGTGTGTTGCCAGGGATGAGCAGCGGCGGAACCCCGGCCGTGCCCTGTCGAGGTCTGTCTCGCTGGGAGTCATCCGGGCGTCTGCCCTCGACGCGAAGGCCACGAACCCGGCCGTCCAGCCGACGCGTGCGGTTCTCGTGCGGAACCCCGGTCGGGAACTGTCGGCACCGGCATCAGCAGTGGACCGTGCCCTCGGGCAGATCCCCCTCCGCGATCAGCGGCAGCTCAACGGAGGTCAGCATGTCCCGATAGCGCTGCGCCAGTTGCGAGGGGTGCTTTCGGCTGTACGCCACAAGCTCCCGGTAGAACCCGGGGCCGATTCTCCGCGCGTGTCTGGCCCATCCCAGGGGCACTGCGTTCTCTGGCGCCACCGTCATTCCGAGGCCCTCAACCGCGAACAGGAGAGCCGCCGACACCTGCCCCGTGCGGGCAACGGCACGCGGCGTGAACCCGAGATGTCCCGTTACCCAGTCCACGACCTCACTCATGCCCTGCTCCGCTTCGTAGAGCACCCAGTCGGCATCAGCCAGCTCGGCCGGTTCGGCAATCGTGCCCGCCCCATGTCCGGCGGGACCGATCACGACCATCTCCTCATAGCCGAGTGACACAACCGGTCCCTCCCACGAAGAAGGCCGGGGCCCAACGGCAATGTCCCCCTGGCCGCTCCGCACGGCGTCCTCCAAAGCGCGACGGTGCGAGAAGTCGTGCAGACGCAGGACTGTTGAGGGGAACAACGCGTGCCAACGTGCAGCGGACGACGGCAGGATGCCCGACGCTACGGATCTCACGGTCAGGACATGCACATCGCCGATTCGGCCCTCGACCACCTGCCGAACAGAGTCGTGGGCTTCTTGAATAGCCTGGATTGCGCGCTGGGCCTGCGGCAGGAGAATTCGGCCAGCCGGGGTCAACGTGACGCCATGGCGCCCGCGTTCAAGCAGCTCCGCCCCAAGTTCCTTCTCAAGAGCACGGATCTGCTGAGACAGCGAGGGCTGCGCGACATACAGTCGGACAGCGGCCGCGCTGAAGGAACCGGCCTCACAGATGGCAACGAAGTACTCCAGCTGACGTAGCTGCATACGATCAAGCTACTCCTGCCTCATCGGACGCTGGTCCGCCGCTCGGCTCCTCGAAGTGGACGGACCAGCCGGGTTCATCCGGTGGCGAGGACGACCCTGCTGTCCTTGCGCGCCAGCCGTGTCAGCAGGTAGTCGACCTCGGCGCGGGCCGTGGCGGACAGGCTGGCTCCGGGCCTGCGCTGCGCATCGGATGTCAACAGGCCCCGCCGCTTCATCACGTACTTGCGCACGGCCAGACCCATGCCCGGCTGCTGCTCGTAGCGCATCAAGGGCAGGTGATCGTCGAAGACATCATGGGCGGCGTCACGGTGGTCGTCCGCTGCATAGCGGACCACGTCCACGAGCAGTTCGGGAACGCAGTACCCCGTCATAGCGCCATCCGCGCCACGCTCCGTCTCAAAGTCGAGAAAGAGGCCACCATTCCCACACAGGATCGACAGGCGGGGCATCTCACCGGCAGCCTCCATCTGCCTCAGGCTGCTGATCTTCTCCAGGCCCGGCCAGTCCTCGTGCTTGAGCATCACGCACCCGGGCAGGGTGCTCGCGATCCGGGCGATGACGGACGGGGACATCTCCACGGAGAACGACAGCGGGTAGTCCTGGATCACGAAGGGCACGTCCGCGCCGATGGCCGCGGCGGCTCCCTCGTAGTAGGACACGATCCGGTCATCCGTCCGCAGAGTGTTGGGGGGCGCGATCATGACGCCTGACGCCCCCGCCGACATGACCTCGGCGGACAGCGCTCCCATGGCGGCGTAGCCGGGCGCCGACACCCCCACGACGACCGGCAGGTCGGTCTGCTTGAGCACGTGCCTGACGACGCGCACGCCCTCCTCGTGGGACAGCTTGGGGGCTTCACCCAACTGACCGAGCAGCGTCAGGCCGGAGACACCCACAGATTCGTAGAAGTCCGTGAGTCGGCTGAGTGAGTCGAAGTCGATGGCTCCTTCGTCGTCGAACGGAGTCGGCGCGATAGCGAATACGCCCTGTGTCATGCGAGTCAGCAGTGTCATACCGCAACCTTCTGTAATCAGTTGTCAGGTTCAGATGCTGGCGATGAGGCCGCCGTCGACCCTGACGACGGATCCGGTGATGTAGGCGGCGTGCGTGCTTGCCAGAAAGGCGACCGTGGACGCGTACTCATGCGGCTCGCCATAGCGCCCCACCGGGATCGACGCGACGCTCTCAGCTGCGGCCTGCTCGGCCGTCTTTCCCTCGCGCTCGGCTTTTGACCGGTCTAGAAACTGCACTCGCTCCGTGCGGATCCGTCCGGGAACAATGACGTTGCAGGTAATTCCGTCGGCCGCGATTTCTCGAGCCAGGGTCTTCGACCACCCGAGGAGGCTGGCTCGGAGGGTGTTCGAAAGCCCCAGGTTGGGAATGGGGGAAACCACACCCGAGCTGGTGCTGGTGATGATTCGGCCCCAGCCCCGACTTCTCATCGACGGTGCCACCCTGTCGGTGATCGCCATCACGGACAGCACCATGGACTGAAAGTGCCCCAACCAGACCTCGTGCCCCTGACCCAACACAGGCGAGGGCGGAGGACCGCCGGTGTTGTTGACGAGAATGTCGACCGGACCGAGAGAATCTTCAATCAGTGCGACATTCGCATCGATCGCACTCAGATCGCTGAGATCCCATTGCACTTCCAGCGCGTTTCCGCCAATGCTTTTAACCGCCTCCGCACGCCTTTTTGCCGCCTGCAAATTTATGTCGGCTACGGCAATTATGGCGCCCTCTTCCGCGAGCGCCTGCGCGATTGCGCCGCCGATGCCTCCGCCACCGCCCAGTACAAGCGCAGTCTTTCCGGAAATTCCTAGGTGCACGGTTTCAGCTCCTCATGGCGCCCGATGCAGCAGCGATATGAATCATCGCATTTTTCAGGAGACTATGGCACGGCGCGCTAGCCATGACCAATAGGAATTCATCCCGTGTCATATAGGAAACCCCTATGCGTCACCCGTAGGACTGGCGGCATGAGTGTGGCAAGGATAGTGACGGGGTGTGAACGTCCCGTTCACCGAAGCTGATGCGTGGCGTCCTGGCCCGCAGTGGGAGACTCGATATGTCCTTGCCGGCGACCATGCAGGCGGCGGTGCTGGGCGAGCCCGGTGTCATCCGAACGACGACGCTGCCCTTGCCTCAAGTGGGTCCGGAAGACGTTCTGGTTCACGTTCGCAGAGCATCCTTGTGCGGCACGGACCTCAAGGTCCGAAGCCGGCACTTCTTCTCTGACGGCGGGCCAGCCCCCGATGTGTTCGTTCCGGGTCACGAGTACGCAGGAGTCGTCGTCGCGGTCGGGGACTCGGTCGACGAGTTCCACGTCGGCGACCGGGTCGTCACCGAGGCACACCGCGGCTGCATGCGCTGTGCCAACTGCCTGGCCGGCGGCTACACCGACTGCCTCAACTACGGTCAGCGGCACAAGGGGCACCGTGTGCAGGGGATGACGGTGAACGGGGGATTCGCCGAGTACGCGCTCAACCATGTCTCCACCCTTCACCGGCTTCCGGACTCGGTCGACTTCGACGCGGCGGTAGTCCTCACGACGGTGGGCACGGTCATGCACGCCTTCGACATACTCGACTCCCTGCTGGTGGGCGCGAGTGTTGCCGTGATCGGGCCGGGCCCGATCGGACTGCTCGCCACCCAGGTCGCCCGCGAACTCGGCGCTCGGACGGTGGCCCTGATCGGCACACGTGACGCCCGCCTGGAGATCGGCAAGTCGTTCGGTGCGGACCTCGTGCTCAACTCCCGTCGCGAAGACGCCGTTGCCGCGGTGCGTGAGGCGACGCACGGCACCGGCGCTGACATCGTCCTGGAATGCTCGGGTGCTCCCAGCGCGGTGGACGACGCACTCCGTATGGCGAAGCGAGCCGGCAAGGTCGTGCTCGTGGGCTTCTTCGAGGAGCCGGTACGGGCCGATCTCAATCACGCCGTGATGAACGGCATCGCGATCGAGACGGTCCGCGGTGAGGGCACCGGCTCGTTGGCCCGCGCCGTTTCCCTCGCGGCCCGTGGACGTCTGCGCACCGCTGAACTGATCACGCACCACTTCCCCCTGCAGGACGTCGGCGAAGCCTTCGACACCTACGCCGAACGCCGGGGCAACGCCATCAAAGTCATGCTGGACGTGTCCGAGGACGAGGGAACGCACCAGTGACGAACGACGGCCGCAACGGTCTGACGCCACCCGCCCCGGCGCCTGGACGCGAGAGAGCGGCAGCGGCGATGACGCACGCTGCCGCCACCTGGCTGGGCACGTTGAGCCAGGAACAGCTGCGCTTCGCCCTGTATGACTCGCCGCTCGACTCCGCGGCCGAGGAGGAGCGACTGCGGTGGTTCTACACGCCGACCGATCACGGCGGACTGACCGTCCGGGAGCAGAGCGCCTACCAGCAGAGCCTGGTCATGCAGTTGGTGGCGACCGGGCTGTCCGAGGCCGGGTACGCCACGGTCGCCACCGTGATGGGCCTGGAGAACGTCCTGGACCAGGTGGAAGGGTGGCGGACCGCCTGGGGGCGGGAGCGCGGGCGTGATCCAGGCCTGTACTGGCTGAGGATCTTCGGCCGGCCCGGCGACCCGGTCTGGGCCTGGAGGTTCGGGGGCCACCACATCTCCCTGAACAACCTGATCGTGGCGGACCGGCTCGTCTCGACGACACCGTGCTTCATCGGCGCCGACCCCGCGAAGACCGCGTTGCTGGGCGGATCCCTGAACGCACTGGGAGGGATCGAGGACCAGGCACGGCAACTGGCACGGACGCTGAGCGCACCACAGATGCGGCAGGCACTGCTCCACCCGTCAGCCGTGTCCGACATCGTCTCCGGCAACCGACCGCGCATCCGCCACGGCGACACCATGATGCACATGCAGGACCTGTGGCGGGGCAGCTTCGCGGACCCTGCTCTGACTCGTCTCGTCGACGACATCGACCGTCGGGCCGAGGCGGGCAGCGGGTACACCGAGGACGACCACGCGCGCGTGGCGATCACGGTCCCGCCCCGAGGCGTCAGCGCACGCGACCTGGACGAAGAGCAACGCCATGGGCTGCGAAGGCTGCTGGCCCTGTACACCGGCCGGGCCCCGCAGGATCTCGCCAGGGAATACGGCGCTCACTACGCCTCCGACCCTGTCCTCGACGAGGTCCACTTCAGCTGGGCCGGCAGCTTGGACGCCGACCAACCGCACTACTACCGGCTCCACGGCCCCGGCGTCCTCGTCGAGTACGACAACACCCAACGGCACGCCAACCACGCCCACTCGGTATGGCGCGACCCGGCCTCCGACTTCGGCCTGGACGTCCTCGCGGAACACCGGGCACGGTCGGCCCACTGACGGACCGCGCGGGCGGGCCGCCTCAGGTATGCGCGACGGCGTCCGCCGGCGAGGTCGGGGTCATACCTGGACGGAGTCAGGCGCGGTGTGTCGGACCATGCCCTTACGGTCGTAGGAGCGGGTGCCGAGGAAGCCGACGAGGATGCCGAGAACGACCGCTGCGAGAGAAGCGATCACGGCGCGGCCCAGGCCCGAGTCCCAGGTGGCTCCGAAGTACAGAACTGAGCGGGTGCCGAGGTAGATCTGGTGCATCGGTTCGAACGAGGAGAGGAACCGGAGAAAGGAAGGGCTGGCCTCGAGCGGCATCGTGCCTCCCGAACTGGGCACCGACAGCACGATGAACAGGAAGAGGTTGACCACCATGCCCAGGCCGCCCAGCAGCGCGAGTATCGACTGTACGACCACGGCGACGGCGGTGATCACCAGCACACTGAGCATCCACAGCGTCCAAGGGTGCTCCAAGGGCATCCCGGCCCATTTCGCCACCCCCAGATAGACCGTGCCGACCACCACCGCAAGGCCGGTCATGAGGGCCCACTTCATCGTGAGGGTTGCCAGCCGGCTGTATCCCGAGTTTCCCTCCAGCCGGTAGACCGGCCCCATCTCCGTCGGGATGAAGCCGAGGTACGCATCAACGAGGTTGCTGGCGATCAGGGAACCGGTGAAGCCGGCCAATACGAGGAGGAGCGCGTAGTACATCGCCGACATCCCGTTGCCCGTGCCGTCCGGAACGTTCTGGAAGGGCGCGACCCGGGTGTCCATGGGCTCGGAAAGAACGAGGCGCGCGGTCCCCGACAGGCTTCGATCGTGAGACGCGCCGGTTGCCTTGGCCGATGTCACAGCCGTGATGAGTTCTTCGCCCACCGCCTGGTTGGCACGCGTCAGTGCCTGGTCGGCGAACTTGGTGACGATGGACCCGCTGGAAGCGCTGGCGAGCTGGTTGGTGTAGACGGTGATGACGGGCCGCTCGACGGAGCCGGTGGACGTTGCGTCCGCGGAGAGTGCTGCCAGCTTCCGGCTGAGGTCGCCGGGCAGGACGATCGCACCGTAGGTCTTCGCCTCACCCATTTCGCTCTTCGCGTCGGCCAGGCTGAGCATGTGCAGGTCAAACTTGTCGCCGTCGACGTTCTTGCGCAGATTGTCGACGATCTGCCGGCCGACGTCGATGTGCTGCCCCGACGCGGTGGTGGCCCCGGTGTCGGCGTTGACGATCGCGATCGGGAAATCGTCGATGTCGTCCGGTGAACTGACCATCCCTCCCAGGTACATGGCGGCCAATACCGCCATGACGACGGTGACAACTATCGAGGGCATGAGCCACATGCGTGGGCCAGGTCTGCTCTTTGCGGAGTCCTTGCCGTGCGCCATCGTCGTGCACCTTCCTGGGAATGTTTTGGATACGAAGTAACCATAATGATGTTCTGTCGTCATGCCGTCAACCGGAGTGCGGGCGAGCGAGGGCATCGACCGGACGTTGCTCCCGTACCGCTGTCGAAAACGGATACGGTAAGACCGAAACTCCTACTCCGCCACGTGCACTCAGGGAGATCCGCGCGAGAGGGTGGCCGCTTCATGACTTGAAAGGTTCAGCCCGCTCCGGGAAGTCCTGCCTGGTGGGCCGGCCGGACGCCGCCCCCCCCCGCATCGGCGAGGGTGTCCCCCGGATGGGCGCCGGGCGGATCGTCGACACGGCCCTGAAGTTCATCAAGGAGGTCGGGATCCACACGCTCACCCTGCGCATGCTCGCCGGTGCCCTGAAGTCGGGTACAGCGACGCTCCACCGGCACTTCGACGGCAAGGATGAACTCCTCGCTCTGGTCGCCGGTAGAATCCTGGGCGAAGTCCGCGTCCCTCCCGAGATTTTGGACGGTATGTCCTGTCGGGAAGCCGTGACCATGTCGGCGGAGGCGTTCTACGGCACGCTGTGCCGGCACCCCAACACGCTTTCCCTGCTGACGGCCCAAGTTCCCGGCGGCCCCAACGGCTTCCGTGTCAGGGAACGTCTCATCACACAGTTCCTGAGCCACGGCTTCTCGGTCGCTTTGGCCGCCCGTGCCTTCACGGCCATCGGCCACTACGTGATCGGCTTCGCCATCCAGCAGCACGGCCCCGGGACTCCGGGTCCCGAGGACCACCTGCGTCTGCTGCGACTACTGCAACTCCCTTGACGCGGCCGTCCATCCGGCCACGACCGCCGCGTCCGACGAGTTGACCTCCGTACCGCCGCACGAGGAGTTCCGGTCGGGACCTGCGCCTCGACGGGCTGGAACAGGTCCGGCTCAACCTTGCGCAGCGGCCTGAGGACGCCATGTGCCGCTGAGTGCTGTGGCCCGGCGGCGGCATGGCGTCGCCGACCGTCTCAGTGCCAGCCGATCCAGTCGGCCACGGCACGGCCCATGACGAGCTCCAGGTCGCGGCCTCGCAGCCAGGGCAGTTCCTCGGTGAACATCGTCACTGCCTCGCGCCACGAGCAGTGCAGACGTGTGATGTCGGTGCCCCAGAACATCCGTTGGGCGCCGTACGCGTCGAAGACCTGCCGGAGCACACCGTGAGTGCTCGCGAACGGGTATGCGTCCGTCGCCATGCTCGGTACAGCCGTCGCCTTGACCGCGATGTTGGGGTGGCGGGCGAGAGCGAGCAGGGCGTCAAGGTGCGCGGCGGCGTCGGGCAGCTTCTCGAAGGGGTTGACCGCGAGGTGGTCGATCAGTAGGCGCATATTCGGGTATCGGGCGGCGACGTCTCCTACGGCGGCCAGGTACGGCGGCAGCACCATGATCCCCATGGGGGCCTTGCGTCGGTCGGCGGCGGCCCACAGCCAGTCGAGGTCGCCCGATGCGATGCGGTCGGCCATATCCGGCGCCGCCAGCATGAAGCGCAGGCCCAGCATGCCGGGTTTGTCCAGCCAGGCGTCGACGCGGGATTCGTCCGCGGTCTCGTCGAGGGGGAACCAGCCGAGGGTCGCGAACCGATCGGGATGCTGTTTCGCCGCCTCCACGGCGTAGTCGTTGGCGTCGGCGTCCCAGACCGCCGGACAGTTGACGGCGCGGTGTACCCCGGCCTCGTCCATGTCCCGCAGGGCGGTCTCGACGGTGTACGGCGCGCGCCAGTGGTGCGGCGGCGCGCTCTCGCCGGCCCAGAGGTGGATCTGTGCGTCGATGATGTGCACGGGTGTTCCTCTCAGTTCGTGATGTCGGGGATCGGCAGGCCGCGCAGGCGCGCGGTCATCCAGTCGGCGATGAGCGCGTCACGGTCGTGCTTGTGGTTGTAGACGCAGTGGTTGCCGTCGGAGAAGATCACCATCCGCTTGTCTGCCGTCGGTGCGCCCTGCAGCAGGATCTGTGCGAGGTCGGTCGAGATCATCGGGTCCGCGCCGCCCTGCACGACCAGCAGCGGATATCCAGTGTTGGGCCCGTCGGCGAGCGGGGTGACGGTCTTCCAGACGTCCACCGCCCGGTCCGGGTCCCCTGTTCCGCAGGCGGCCACCATCTTCGAGAAGAAGGTCCCCATGGTCGGCGGCACCAGCCACGGCGCGTGGATGCCGCCGTTGTCGACACACGCCCTGATCCGGGTGTCCTGTGCCGCGACGGCCATGGCGACGCTGCCCCCCATGCTGTTGCCGATGAAGCCGATCGGGCGGCCCGGTGAGCGCCCGTCGAGGAAATCGACGGCTCGCCCGTACGCGTCGCGCCACTCGGTGGTGAGGTAGTGCGCGTGCGCCAGCCGCGTTTCGCCCTGCCCCGGACCGTCGAGCAGCAGTGCGTCGACGCCCCGTGCCGCGAGTGCCTCGCCGATGCTGTCGAAATCCATTGCCCAGCCCTCGACGCCGCCGATGACGATGGCCGAGCCGACCGCGGTGTCGCCCGCGGGAACCAGCCACCCCACCAGCGGACCACTATCGGTGTGGATCGTGACACGCTCACGGTCACCGCTTGCTTCCGCAGCCCGCGCGTAGAGTTCCGCAGCCCGCGCGAAGATCACCCGGCGCTCCGCGGTGTCGGACAGCATCATCATCTGGCTCATACGCAGCAGGGCGGACGCACGGCGCAGGTACGTGACCTGCGTGGGTTTCCCGGCAGCCCCCGCGGTGCCCTCGGCGCGGCGCAGGCACACGCCCGCAAGTTCGGTGGCGGCGGAGTGCCAGTCCTGTCCCTCGATCACGCGGGCGCGCAGCTCGACGGCATCTGCGTAGTCGACGCCATAGCCGGTCATGCGCTCCAACGAGAACTGACGCAGCCCGGCCTGCGATTCGACCGAGAGCCTCGACATGGCCTCCTCCGTCTCAGCGCGGCTGCCCACGAACGTCAGGTTCACGACCGGGGCCGTGCGACCCTCGGTGACCTCCTGCTGTGCTGACATTCCTGAAGTTCCTCCTGTTCGGCCTGGCGCGATGCGATTGCCAGGGCGGCTGTCCCGTGAGCTGCGGCGACATGAGAGGTGCGGCTCGTCGCTGGTGTGCAGCTTGACCATGAGCTGGAATCCGGCGCCGCCCGGAAGATGGCACGGTGCCGGGCAGCGGCCCGTCCCGGACCGCCAGCCGATGATTTCGAGTACAGCGTATCCGTAATTCTGTCCTGACACAACGGACACGGTTGCCGGGTGGCGATGAGCCCTCGGATCGCGCGTGGACTCCCCGGGACGACTTTCGTGGGCGACAGAGCACGAACTCTGTCCGATTCGGCGCCCCGTGACTGCTTCAGGCCTCCGCGTGGAGTTGCCTCTGCCGTTCCAGCCCGTCGAGGAGCAGTTCCAGGCCGAACCGGAACTCCTCGTGCAGCGGTACGGACGTCAGTTCGTCGGCCGCCGCGACGGTGGCCGGATAGGCAACCGGGTCAAGGGACTTGTAGTAGTCCCGAAGCTGCAACTGGTCCTCGGTGCGCGGTGTCCCGGGGCCGTACTGCTGGATGGCGAAGCCGATCACGTAGTGGCCCATGGCCGTGTAAGAACGAGCGGCCAGGCCGATCGGGAACCCGTGCCCGGTGAAGAGTGTGACCAGCCGTTCCCTGCCCCGAAGGGCATTGGGGCCGACAGGGACCTGGGCCGCGAGCAAGGACAGCGCGTTGGGGTGCCGGCACAGCGTGCCGTAGAACGCCTCCGCCGCGGCACTCACGGCTTCCCTCCAGGAGAGTCCGTCCAACTCCTCCACCGGGATACGGACTTCGCCCAGGATTCTGTCGGCGACCAGAGCGAGGAGTTCGTCCTTGCCGTTGAAGTGCCGGTAGAGCGTCGCCGTACCCGAGTTCAGAGTGTCGGCGAGCATGCGCAGGGTCAGTGCCTGGATGCCGACCTCGTCGATGAGCTTCAGGGCCGTGTCCACCATCCGCCCGGCGTCCATCGGGGGACGCCCCCGCCGATACACGGGGGGCGGCGTCCGGCCGGCCCACCAGGCAGGACTTCCCGCAATGGACTGGACCTCCGAAGTCATGAAGCGCTCACCCTTTCGGTCGGATTCTGCTGAGGACACGCATCTCTGAAGGGATTTTCGGTCTTATCGTATCCGTTTTCGGCGGTGGTGCGGGGCACCCCCGAACGGGGCACGGTTAGTCTGCGGCCCGGGCCGGCTGTACCAGGCCGGTCTGGTAGGCGATGACGATGAGCTGGGCACGGTCGCGTGCATCAAGTTTGGCCATGGCTCGTTGGATGTGGGTGCGTACGGTCAGCGGGCTGATCGCCAATATGTCGGCAATCCCTTCGTTGGACTTGCCGTTGGCAGCGAGGGCCATGACCTCGCGCTCTCGGGAGGTCAGATGGGCCAGGCGCTGTGGCCTCACCGGGCGGTCGTGCGAGGGGCGGACGGTGAGGAAGCGGGCGATGAGCGAGCGGGTGGCCCCTCGTGAGAGGAGTGGCTCACCGGAGGCAACGGTGCGGATGCCGGTGAAGAGTTCGTCCACGGTTGCGTCCTTGCCGAGGAAGCCGCTCGCTCCGGCTTGCAGGGCCCGGGCGACGTACTCCTCGGTCTCGTAGGTGGTGAGAACGAGGACTCGGGTGGCGGACAGCTCTGGGTCCCGGCAGATCGCGGCCGTGGCGGTCAGTCCGTCCATCCCTGGCATACGGATGTCCATGAGGACGATGTCGGGGTGGTGGGCGTGGGCGAGTTCCACCGCTTCTCTGCCGTCGGAGGCTTCGCCGATCACCACCATGTCGTCGCAGGAGTCGATCAGAGTCCGGAAGGTGGCCCGCATCAGCGCCTGGTCGTCGGCGAGCAGAACACGGATCGTCATGGAGTTCGTTCCCTGGGGTCGTGGGGATGCAGTGGCAGGGCGGTGGTGACCTGGAAACCGCCTGCGGGCCGGGGGCCTGCCCGTAGTTCGCCGCCGACAGAGTGGGCGCGCTCCGTCATGCTGATGAGGCCGAAGCCGCCGCCTTTGGCGGACTGGAGCGTTGTGGTGGTGAGGGCGTCTGTGTCATTGGTGATCGTGAGGGTCAGGCTGGTCCTGGCGTAGGCGAGTTGTATGTGCGCGGTTTTCGCGGGTGTGTGCTTGGCGACGTTGGTGAGCGCCTCCTGCACGATGCGGTACGCGGTCAGATCCACTCCGGGGGACAGCGGCTGGGTTTGTCCTTGGCTGGTGACGGTGACGGTGAGTCCCCCTGACTCGCAGGATTCGATCAGCTCGGGCAGGAGGTGGAGGCCGGGGGCCGGTTCCAAGGGCGCGGAGTCGGGGTCGTCCGCGTGGCGCAGGAGGCCGACGGTGGCCTTGAGTTCACGCATCGCTGTGGTGGTGGTGCCGACCAGGTCGGCGAGGATCTTCTGCGCCTGCTCGGGACGGGTCCGCGTGAAGTGCTCGGCGACGCCTGCCTGGATCTTGGCCAGAGCCAGGTGGTGGGCGACGACGTCGTGCAGGTCGCGGGCGATGCGCATGCGCTCCTCGGTGACGCGGTGGTGTGCCTCTTCTTCGCGGGTCCGCTCGGCGTGTTCGGCGCGGGCCTGGACGGCTTGCAGATAGGCGCCGCGTAGTCGGGCGCCGCGCCCCCAGGCGAGGGGCAGCAGCAGCCACAGGAGGGGGCCGGCCACCTCGAAGTCCGAGGGGTCGTTGATCACCATCGTGGCCACCATCGCGCCCACGGTGGTGAAGCCGTAGGTGTGGGTGGTCCTGGAGTCGGTGCCGGCCGCCAGTCGGAACAGTCCGGCCATGAGGGGCGCGAGGAGCAGGGGGGTGACGACGTAGTCCAGGGCGATGGTGGTCACGGTGGCGGCGGCGGTGACGACGAGGGCGGCGCGCGGGCGGCGGCGACTGGCCAGCAGGGCGACGCAGGACAGGGCGGCAAGGGCTTCGGCGGGCCATTCCATGGCCGGCGACGTGGCATCGGGCGTGGTGAACGAGTCGCCGACAGCGACGCAGGTCCACAGGGCCAACGACATCACCAGGCCGGCGGCCCGGGGGCGGAACGGCGTCTGTTGCTGGGGTGGGGTGGTCATTGGCCCTCCGGTGAGCGACTGCGGGCTTGCTTGCCCCGTAGGGGTGACAGGAGCCGCCCGTGGACAAAGCCACGGGCGGCGGGGATGGACTGTCGCCGGATCGGTCAGACCCGCACCGCGGCCGGCCTGTCCGCGGCGTGGTCGCCCGGCTCGCTTCCGTCGCCTTCGACCGGTCGACCGGTGAGCGCTTCGCCTTCGACGTCCACGCGGGGCAGCAGCCGATCCAGCCAGCCCGGAAGCCACCAGGCCCGGTCGCCCAGCAGGGCGAGGACCGCCGGCACGATCGCCATCCTCACCACGAAGGCGTCAAGCAGTACGGCGGCGGCAAGACCGAACCCGATCATCTTGATCATGGAGTCGGTCTCGGTGACGAAGCTGGCGAAGACCGCGATCATGATCAGTGCGGCCGCTACCACGACCCGGGCGCTGTGGCGGAAGCCTGTCGTGACCGCCTGCGGGGCCCGGTCTCCGTGCACGTACGCCTCGCGCATTCGGGAGACGAGGAAGACCTCGTAGTCCATCGCCAGGCCGAAGACGATGCCGACCAGGAAGATCGGCATCAAGGTCATGATCGGGCCGGTCTGATCGACGCCCAGCAGATCGGCGCCGTGCCCCTGCTGGAAGACCAGGACCACCGAGCCGAGGGCCGCCAGCACCGACAGCAGGAAGCCGAGGGCCGCCTTGATGGGTACGAGCACGGACCGGAAAACCACCAGCAGCAAGATGAAGGCCAGACCGATCACGACCGCGAGATAGGGAACCAGCGCGGCCTGGACCTTGTCGGCGATGTCGATGTTCGCCGCCGTGGTCCCCGTGACCTGGTAGGTCGCACCGGCCTTCGACTCGATTCCGGGACGCTCGGCCCGGACGGCCTTCACCAGGCCCTTGGTCTTCTCGTCCGTCGGTGCGGTCGAGGGCACGGCCTCGAAGATCGCGGTGTCCCCGGCCTTGTTGAACTGAGCCGGGGAGACGGCCACGATCCCCTTCGTGCCGGCGATCTCCTTCGAGATCACCTTCACCGAATCCTCCGGGTCGCTGGAGTCCTTGGCGTCCACGATGACGGTCAGCGGCCCGTTGAAACCCGGCCCGAAGCCCTCGGCCAGCGCGTCGTAGGCGCGGCGCTCGGAGGTGGAGGTGGGCTTCGCCTCATCACCCGGCATGCCCAGCTGCAGGTTGGCCACCGGGAGCGCGATCGCGCCCAGGCCCGCGACGCTGAGCAGCAGCACCGGCAGCGGGCGTCGCAGCACGAACCGCGCCCAGCGGGTTCCCCCGTTGTCTCCGCCACTCTCCTTGGTATGCCCGCCCTTCCGGGCTGCCTTGCGGGCGCTTCGCGAGAGCGCGGCATTCGGCCAGATACCGAACAGCGCCGGAACCAACGTCAGCGCGACGAGTACGGCGACGACGACCGCGCCCGCGGCGGCCAAGCCCATCTTGGTGAGCATCGGGATGCCGACCACCGACAACCCCACCAGCGCGATGACCACAGTGAGCCCGGCGAAGACGACCGCCGAGCCTGCTGTGCCGACCGCGAGCCCGGACGCCTCCTGTGCCGTACGGCCGCGCGCGCGCTCCTCCCGGTAGCGGGAGACGACGAAAAGGGCGTAGTCGATGCCGACCGCGAGACCCAGCATCATGGCCAGCGTGCTGGCCGTGTCCGACAGTCCGAAGATGTCAGCCACCGCCGTGAGGGCGGAAAGGCTCACGGCGACACCGATGAGCGCGGTCAGCAGCGGCAGCCCGGCCGCGACCATCGAGCCGAAGGTGATCATCAGCACCAAGGCAGCCACCGCTATGCCGATCAGCTCGGCCAACCCGCCCGCTTCGCCGCTGTCCAGCGCCTCGCCACCGGCCTCGACGGTCAGGCCCGCATCTCGCGCCTTGTCGACGGTCGCGAGCAACTGCTCCTTGCTGGCGTCGGTGACCTCGGCGACCTTGACGTCGTAGGTGATCGTCGAGTAGGCCGTCGATCCGTCCTTGCTGACCGCCTTCGTCTGGAAGGGATCATCGGCTGTGTCGACCTGAGGGCCGGTGGCCAGTTCTGCCACAGCCTTCTCGATGACCGCCCGGTTGTCCGAGGTCGTCACCTTCTGTCCGTTTGGGGCGATGAAGACGACCCGGGCGGTCGCGCTGTCGGCCGTGGCCCCGGGGAAGCGTTGCTCCGCCAGGTCGTAGGCCTTCTGCGCCTCGATGCCCGGCATGGAGAACCTCTCGTCGGAGGTCCCCGGCGTCTGGGACGCGGCGAAGACGGCGGCCACCATGGCGGCCAGCCATATCAGAGCGACGGTCCATCGTCGCCGAAAGGCCAGTCGGCCCAGTCGATAAAGAAAGGTGGCCACGAAAGGGTCTCCACATCTGCTGTCGGGTACCTGCTCAGCCTGTCGGGGGCGGGTCGTCCCGTCGTCATACCTTGGACACAAACATCACTACTGATGAGGTAGTACAGAATCGGCTGGCAGGCCCCTCCGGTATGACAGGCCCCTCCCGCGGCTCCTGGTCGGCGTCGACCCGTCCCGGCGGACCTTGGAAGTGCCGGTCCACCTGGCGTTGGCAGGTAGCGGTAACACGCCACTAAGGAGGCGCAGGGCTGCGGCGGAGTACGCCGATTCGAGTACGCCAGCAGCACCCGGATACTTATGGTTACCATGTAACCATAACGGAAGGATGCTTAGTCGGGCGAGGGTGCGGTGTCAAGGCGGTTCACCTTGACGCCCTGTCTTGATAATGGATACATTGTAGCCATTATAGTAGTCCGCCCTGGCCCACATCCCAGACTCCCGGTCCACAGGCACGACTTCGTGCACATGTCGACCGAGGCCCCGGCACATACCGCCACTCCGGCAAAGACCCCACTGGCAAGGAGCTTCGGCATGCCCGCGAAGAGTCACCGTTTCCCTGGTGGGGAGGGTGCGGAACGAGCCCGCACCTTGCTGCGCGGAGCGCAGATGATCACCATGGCGCCCGGCCGACCCGACGTGGAGCGCGTCGACATCCATGTCGGCGACGACCGCATCGCCGATACGGGCGATCACCTGGACGGGCACGCCGTCGAAACCGTCACCATCCCCGGCCTGGTCAACGCTCACCTGGCCATCTGCCAGAGCGGACTTCGCGCTCATGTCCTACTCGCGGGGGACGTTCAGGGGACCAAGGCCAGGCTTCTGGAATCGGGCCAACGGCTCCTCCGCGTGCTGGACGCTCCGAGCACCGCCCAGGCCTGAAGCGGGTGCCAAGTGCTTGTCCACGATCTGCAAGTCCAACGTCGCAGGGTTGAGAGCGCTCGTCCGGTAAGCGGACACACGAGCGTGCACGGTTCACATGCCTGCCGACCCGCGGCGCCGAGGAGCCGTGGGCGCCGGTGGCCGGTACCGCGCGGCGCCGCGTTCTGGCTGGTGGCCCTTGCCTTCGCCGTGACGATGCTGGGCACGACCCTGCCAACGCCGCTCTATGCCTTCTACCAGCACCGGCTCGGCTTCTCGTCCCTGATGGGCACGGTGATCTTCGCCGCCTACGCGGTTGGGGTCCTGGCCGCCCTGGTGCTGTTCGGACGGGTCTCGGATGCCATCGGACGGCGGCTGACCCTGCTGCCGGGGCTGGCCTTCGCGGTGCTCAGTGCGGGCGTGTTCCTGGTCGCCGACAATCTGCCACTCCTGCTCGTGGGACGGGTGCTCTCCGGCCTGTCCGCGGGCATCTTCACCGGCACCGCGACCGCCACCCTGGCCGACCTGGCGAAGGACGGCGCAAGCGAGCGCGCCACCCTGGTAGCCACCGTGGCGAACATGGGCGGGCTGGGTGCCGGACCACTATTGGCCGGCCTCCTCGCGCAGCTGGCCCCGGCCCCAGTGAAGCTTCCGTTCATCGTTCACCTTGCAATGCTCGCCCTGGTCGCCGTAGGGGTCTGGCTGATGCCCGAACCCGTGGCGGTCACGGTGCGCCCGCGCTGGCGGATCGCGCGTCCGAGCGTGCCGGAGCCGATGCGAGGCACCTTCATGCCGGCGGCGACCGCGGGATTCGCCGGGTTCGCGGTGATGGGGTTGTTCACGGCGGTCGCGCCGTCGTTCCTGGGGCGGCTGCTCGGGCTGTCCAGTCCGGCGCTGGCCGGTGCCGTGGTCTGCACCTTGTTCGCCGCCTCGGCGCTCGGGCAGATCACGCTCGTACCGCGGCTCGGCCGTGCCGCCCTGCCCGCCGGGTGTGCCGTGCTCATCGTGGGAATGGCCCTGCTCGCGACGGGACTGGCCGCAGAATCGCTGGTGCTGCTCCTCGCCGCCGCAGTGGTCGCCGGACTCGGACAGGGCGTGACCTTTCGGGCGGGGCTGGCCGCGATCAACGCCGAGGCTCCCAGCGGGCAGAGCGCCGAAGTGGCCTCGACCTTCTTCTTCGTGCTCTACGTGGCGATATCCCTGCCCGTCATCGGCGAGGGGCTGGCCGCGCAGGCGGTGGGACTGCGGACAGCCGGGATCGGCTTCAGCCTGGCCGTCGCGCTGCTGGCCGCGAGCGTCTTGGCCGCCCTGCTTCGGGCCGGGCGGGACGGTGCCGCGTCCCCGGAGCTTCGAATGCCGGCACGCCCGTGACGGATTCCCTGTCGAGCGGTCCGCCGCATCGGCCTTGTCCCGGCGAGGACCTTCACCCACCACTCAGGCCCTCCTCCGTTTCGCCCGCCAGCACATCCGCGTCCTGTTCACCATGCTCCAGGACGGCACCTTCTACGAACCCCGAACCCCACGGACGTCGAACTCGCCGCATGACCTCGGCGAGCCCAACCACACCAATCCCCAACATGGACGCCTTGACGAAAGGCAATAGAGGCACCCCCACCTCGGACCCGGCCCAACCACCCCGGGCGACGCCGCTCCGGTAGGCACCGGCCTCCACGCTTGGGGGCGGCCGCGGCTACCTCGCCTGTGACGACGGAGGCATGCGCAGGACCCGGCAAGCGCGGCTTGAGATGGCAGGCTCTCTATTTTCTGGATACACTGTATCCGCAAGATGTGAACTGTCCCGGCCGGGGGCGAGACGTCGAGGCGATTTCCGAGTCGAGGAGAGCAGTGATGAAGGCAGCAGTGGTGGCGGCAGCGGGTGGTGCTGTGCCCGAGTACCAGGACTTCCCCGATCCCCGGGCCCGCCAGGACCAACAGATCGTCGACCTGGTCGCGACCGCGATCCATCCCGTCGTGCGCGCCAAGGCGTCCGGTGCGCATTACAGCAGCACGGGCCAGTTCCCGCTGGTTCCGGGGGTGGACGCGGTGGCCCGCACCGCCGACGGCACGCTGGTGTACACCGGCGAGATCGACGCGCCCTGGGGCACGTTCGCCGAGCGGATGGCGGTCACTCTGGCACTCCCGCTACCGGAGGACGCCGACCCCGTCGCCGTGGCGGCGGGCATCAATCCGGGGATGTCCTCCTGGATGCCGCTCACCGCTCACGCGGACGAGTTCGGCACACCGGACACCGTGATGATCCTCGGGGTGACCGGAGCGGCTGGTGGCCTCGCTGTGCAGAACGCCGGAGCGCTCGGAGTGCGGCGCGTGATCGGCGTGGGCCGCGGTGCGGACAGCCTCAAGCGTGTGGCCGGGCTGGGCGCCGAAACGGTCGAGATCATCGGCGACAAGGAGGTGGACGCGACGGCCATCGGCACCGCCCTGGGCACCGAGGCGCCCGACCTCGTGCTGGACTTCCTGTGGGGCGGTGCTGCCGAGTCCGCCTTCCAGGCGCTGGCGGCCGTTCCCGGCGCCGGAAGCACCAGCTACGTGGAGATCGGTGGTGCGGCCGGTCAGCAGGCCCTGGTGCCGGCCCCGTTGCTGCGCAGCCGCCCCTTCCGGCTCAGCGGCAGCGGCATCGGTTCCTTCGACATGCGGCGCTATGTCGCCCAGCTCGTCACGTATGCAGGACTCATCGCCGACGGCAAGGTGGACGTCAGCGCGCAAACCTACCCGCTCTCCAAGGTCAGCGAAGCGTGGACCGCTCCCCAGGGCCCCCGCCCCGTCCTGATCCCCGGCTGAGAGTACGGATCCGCCGCAGGAGCCATACACCGCCCGGATGTGGCGGCGGGCCGCGAGTGCTCGAAAGCATCCGCCTCGTCCCGACGCGTGCGCTCCCTGTCGTCGGCGGCGCGAGGGCCGCCCGCTCAGCCCGGTGAAGCAGCGGTTTCGAACACGACAGGAGGTGACATGACCAGCTCCACATCGCCGACCCCGCGCACACCCCATGACGTCCTGCGTCAGGAGCAGGTGGTCCAGGCCGCCATCGCCCTGTTGGACGAAGGAGGCATCGACGGTCTGACTATGCGACGACTGGGCGGCCTCCTCGGCACCACTGCGGCAGCTCTTTACTGGCATGTCAAGAGCCGGCATGACCTGCTCCTGCTGGCAACTGACACCGTGTGGTCGCAGGCGCCGCTCTCTGCTGTTGACGGCCTCGAATGGCGTCAGGCACTGCTGGCCATGGCAGGCAACTTGCGCTCGATGCTGTTCCGGCACCCTTGGCTCCTGGTCGCCATGACCATGCAGCCTCTTGACGGCGCTGCCAGGGACCGCCATGACGAGCATCTCCTCGCCGTCTGCACGTCCGCTGGTTTCACCAGACGGGATGCCGAGCGAGCCGCTCAGAGCGTCGTCACATTCGCGATCGGCTCCGCTCTCGCCGACACTCCCGACCCGAATGTCTCCTTCGGCCTGCGGTCGCTCCTGGACGGCATTGAAGCGCGACTCTCCGAGGCGTCTGACTCGGCAGGGCGTGAGGGGGCAGCCGATCGAGCAATGGTCCGCGCGACGACACGGGCGACCGTACGGTCCTCGGGAGCGGGCAAAGCCCCACCACACCGCCCAGCCGGTCACTGATCGCCTACGACACCTGAGCGTGACGACACCCACTGGGCTCAGCTTGTCCGGATCCCGCCCGTTGGGGATGACGTGCGCGTCTTCCCGGGCGAGGGCCCGCGCGCAGGCGAGCCCCAGCACCTGCGACGAAGCACGGACGAGCGCCCGGCGCCCTTTGATTCCCCAATCCATCAGACGGCCCCCTGCACGTGCGACCAGGCCAAGGTTCAGGAATCGAGCGCCGCCACCTCTGTCCGACAATATTTCGTGTACGATGTATCCGAAATGTGCTGGGTGGCACAACTCCTACGGCGACCGTCGCCATCGTCCTGCCACCGGCGACGCCCGTACCGCCGACGGCACAGCGATCGCGCGGGCGGAGGCCAGCAGCTCGTCAAAGTCAGTGAGAAGCTGGCGGGCGTCGGTGAACACGGTCGTGAAGGTCATGGCCGGGCCCGGGCCGACCGGACGAAGGCGCGTTGCCGCCGGTCGCAGACCGGGCCGGGCGAGCGGCTGGTTGTCTTGGGCTTCGCACGCAAGGGCATCGCCGCCCAGGGCGCCCGATCTCGTGGGGCAGGCGACCTCATCGGGATCGAAACGGGCAGGGGCAGGTTGTGGTCGGCGACGGTCGTCGATCTGTTCTCCCGCTGCTGCTCGGCTTCGCGATGGCCGCCTGTCATGACACCCGCCTGGTCGTCGCGTTCCTCAACATGGCCGCACTCACCCGCGCCGGGCAGTGTGCGCGGTGTGATTACGCACACTGACAGGGGGAGCCGCGAGACAAGCGCGATATGGTCCGCCGCACTGATTACCCGAGTGCCGGACCTCGGAACTGTTACCGATACCGATGGCCGGAACTGGCGACAGGGCTGCGTGCGACCGCCCACGACGAATCGTGCAGCCACCGCGGACAGGCGTACCGATTTTCCAGGATGCCTGCGAGCCGTTGGAAGGTGAGAAGGAACGTGACCATACAGAAATCACGGGCGGGGAATCTGCCCGCACCCCTGACGAGGTTCGTGGGCAGGCGCCGGGATCTCACCGAGGTCCGCCGCCGTCTGGGGGCAACGCGGCTGCTGACGCTCACCGGGGTGGGCGGCGTGGGCAAAACACGGCTGGCGCTGGAGGTGGCCGCCGTGTCGACCACGGACTTCGCGGACGGCTCGTGGCTCGTGGATCTGTCCCCGGTGCGGGACCCGTCGTTGACAGCGAACGCTACGGCAACCGCGCTGGGGGTACCGGACCTGGGCACCAGACCGGTCATCGACCAGCTCGCCGCCTTTCTGGCCCACCGCAGTCCGCTGATCGTGTTGGACAACTGCGAGCACCTCGTCGAGGCCTGCGCCGAACTGGCGCAGGTGTTGCTCTCAGCCTCCCCTGGGCTGCGCATACTGACAACGAGCCGCCGGGCTCTGGGAATCTTTGGCGAGCACGTATTCGCCGTCCCCCCACTGGAGCCGGATGACGCGGTAGAACTACTGCGGGACCGGGCCACCGCGGTGCGCCCGGAGTTTCAGGTCACCGACCGCAACCGTGCCCAGGTCCTCCGATTGTGCGAAGACCTGGACGGACTACCGCTGGCCATCGAACTGGCCGCGTCCCGGTTGCGGACCCTGACCGTCGACGAGACGGTCCACCGGCTGACGGACCGCTTCGGGCTGCTCTCCAGCGGCAGCCGCGTTGCCCGGCCGCACCAACGGACGCTACGCGGGTTGATCGACTGGAGCCACGAACTGTGCACCCCCTCCGAGCGGCTGCTGTGGCACCGGCTGTCCGTCTTCGCCGGTGACTTCGGCCTGGACGCGGCCGAGGCCGTCGGCGAGGGCGACGGCATCGACCCCGGCGAAGTGCTCGATCTCCTCGACCAGTTGGTCGTCCAGTCGCTCGTCGTGCCCATCGAGCGCGAGGGCCTGCCGCGTTACCGCCTGCTGGAGACCATCCGCAAGTACGGGCGGGAACGGCTCGTCGAGTCCGGGGAGGAGCAGCGGTTGCTGCAACGGCACCACACCTTCTACCTGACCCTCGCCGAGGGCATCGCCGACGGCTGGTACGGCCCCGGCCAGCAGGTGAGCCTGACCCGGCTCCGCGCCGAGCATGCCAACCTGCGTGCGGCGCTGGACGGAGCCCGCGATCCGCAGGCCACACTGGAGCTGGCCGCAGCTCTGCGTTTCCACTGGTGCGAGGGCGGATTCCTCAGTGAGGGACGCCGCTGGCTCGACCAGGCGCTCGCCGCCGCGCCCGAACCCAGCCCGGCCCGGGCCAGGGGGCTGTGGGTCACCGCCTGGGTAGCGGTGATGCAACGCGATCACGCTACCGCTCACCGGTGGCTGGACGAGGCCGCAGAGTTGGGCGAGCAACTGGACGACCCCGTGGTGCGTGCTTACGTCCAGGGCCTGCGCGGCACACTGGCGATGTTCAGCGGCCGTATGGAAGAGGCTGTGTCCTTCCTCGAAGAGGCGGTGGCCGCCCACACGAAGGCGGGCGAAGAGATCGGGGCGGTTCACTCGCTGCTGCAGCTGGGTACCGCACAGTCCCACCTCGGGGACCCGCGCGCCACGCAGACGTGCCGACGGGCGGTCGTCCTCGCCGAAGCCCACGGTGAACGGCTGGCCCACGCACACGCGCTGTGGGCCCTCGGCTACGACGCCTGGATTCATGGCGACCACGATGAGGCGATGGCTTTGATCCGGACCGCTCTGGAGAAGGAGCAGGGCTTCA
Source organism: Streptomyces sp. S3(2020) (assembly GCF_013044505.1). Lineage (GTDB taxonomy): Bacteria > Actinomycetota > Actinomycetes > Streptomycetales > Streptomycetaceae > Streptomyces. The sequence continues at coordinate 51,249 of NZ_JABERD010000003.1, forward strand.
GCGACTACGTCAGGGTGGCGCTGATGCTGGAGCAGCTGGCCTGGATCACCGCCGCGCGAGGCGACCACCAGCAGGCGGCGCAGCTGCTGGGTACCGCGCGTACTCTGTGGCAGGATACCGACACCACTATCTCCACGTTCGGCCCTCACATGGACGACCAACACGCCCAGTGCGAGTCAGCAATCCTACGGGGCGTGGGCCGGGCAGCGTACGAGAAGGCTCTTGCCGAGGGTGGTCACCACCGTGGCCCCGACGCGGCCATCACCTACGCTCTGCGCACCGAATCCGGGCCGATCGCCGTAACCGACACTCCCAACCCGCTGACGCCTCGGGAACAGGATGTGGCCGCGCTGGTGGCCGAGGGCATGAGTAACCGGCAGATCGCCTCCGCGCTAGGACGCTCCGCGCGCACGGTCGACCGCCACATCGAGAACATCCTGGCCAAACTGGCCTTCGGGTCCCGCGCCCGGCTTGCGTCCTGGTGGACAGCGAACCAGGCACGCACCCCGTAAGACCAACGGAAGGCGTGACCCGACGGGCATCGAGTGCAGCGCCCAGGGCAACGATCGACGCCGGACCTGCCGGAGCTCCCGGTGACGGTCTGGTCGGCAGGCCGCCCAAGCCGACCCCCGATATCGTCGGGCGGCCGGGAACGGCTCTCCGAGTACGGAGAGGTGGAGAGCCTGCTGCTGCGGTAACGCGGCTCGCACATCGCCCCTGCCGCGCGCATTACCGACGCCTGGTACCCCGGCCAGGACGAGGCCCTGGACCACCTCCGCGCCGGATACGCCAGTCCGCTGGCGGCTCTGAATCACGGCGTCGACCTGGGGAAGACACCTTTGCGCCGGCCGCGGTGCTGTGCTGCCACCGGCTCACCGACGGACTTCGGGGCAATGGACGGCTGTGGTTCGACCGATTGCAGTTGCCCTCGCACGAGGGCGGCACACGGCGAGAGCCGGTCGGGCCGCACAACCTCTGTGAAGCTGGGCCGTGTCACCTCGGTTCCTGACGACTTGGAGAAGGGAGGCCAGGCGCGATGATCCGCGCCAGGTGCAAATTCAGCGGGGCTTCCACGCCCCACGGACCGTCGGCGGCGGCCAGGAGGTCGGCCGGCCCCGGCGGCCACCTCCTCGACGCTGTTGGCGAATCCACCGCGGCCAGGTCACACGCCCGCGCAATGTGACACTTCCATGGGATGTATCACATTCACAGCCAGAGCGCCGCACCACGGCCACGGGCCCACAGTGGCCCGAACCGTCGGGTGGAATTCACCACGCCTCCACCTCCTGGGCGCCGGGGCCGAACCGGCTGCCCCGTCGGCCGCCCGTCGAGCCCGCTGACCCGCCGGGAGCAGGAGGTGGCCGCGTTCGCGGCCAAAGGGACTGAGCATGGTCAGGTCGCAGCCGGTCTTGTCCTCTCCCTCGCGCAGCCGAGGGCCACGGCGAGAACGTCCGGGCCAGGCGCAGCTTCGGCGCACATGGCGACACCACGCGTTGGCGGGTGCCGAACTGAGCATCCGCGTCTCAAGGCTCCGAGGCAACTCCGCAAAATTACCCATGGCACTGGGTGAGCCTTTGCCCCGATGCTCGCGGTGCCGCCCGTCGAGGCGGACCAGCCGCAGCGACGGCAGGTCCGTTACCAGCCTCCTGGGTCGGAACTAGGGGAGCCGGGCGACCGGGCCCAGGCGACCCGTCGCGGGAACCGCCTCCCGACAACTACCGACAGACCGTTCCTGGTCCACCCGGGCCACTCCATCGGCAACGCCCGACCGGCGGACGCGCCTTGGCTGCCTAGGCCTTCGGCTTCCCCACCTCGGTCCGGGACGGTCGTCCGACGCCCCAGCAGTCGCCGCATCCGGCGTCTGCATCGCTTCCATCCGAAAGGGAAGATCATGCGAAGATCGGACGCGACCGGGATGGGTGTGACTGCCCGCCCCGTGGCCGCGCTACAGCGCTTCCTGTCAGCTCTGACACCGTCCCGGCTGTTCCACGTGGGTGTCGCGCCATGGCGACGGGCATCCACGGGTGGGCTTGTCACCGCCCTCTCACTAGCGCTGGCCGCCGGCGCTCTGACGACCGCAACGCCGGCGCAGGCCGAGATCACCAACGGCCTGCTGCTGCGATACAAGCTGGACGAGACGTCCGGCACTGTCGCCCACGACGTCTCAGGCCAGGGTCGTGACGGCACGGTCAACGGCACCGCCACCTGGAAGGGCGCCGAGGGCCTGGACTTCAACGGCACCAACACGTACGTCAAGATGCCGAACAACATCATGGCCGGACTCAGCTCGATCACTGTCGCCTTCGACGTGTGGATCGACCGGGCCATGGCCAAGCCGTACTTCCTGTACGGGCTCGGCAACTCCAGCGGCTCCAGCGGCAACGGCTACCTGTTCTCCACCGGCAACCAGTTCCGCACCGGCGTCACGATGAGCAACTCCGCCGCCGAGCAGCAGACCCGACCGGGCACCTCGTACCAGCTGGCGCGCGGCATGTGGAAGCACGTCACGTACACGCAGACCGGCAACACCGGCATCCTCTACGAGAACGGCGTGGAGAAGGCCCGCAACACCAACGTGACCATCACCCCCGGCGCGATCGGCGGCGGGACGACCACCGCCAACTACCTCGGCCGCTCGCTCTACTCCAGCGACCTCTACTTCAAGGGCCGTATGCGCGACTTCCGCGTCTACAACAGGGCCCTGTCCGCCTCGGAGACGCGCGCAGTCGCCACCGGGACCGAGGACCAGTGGGAGCAGCTCCAGGCCCTCGCCGCCTACAACGGCGCACTCGCGGCGTTCGAGGACCCCGACGAGGGGCCGGTGGTCATCTTCCCGAAGGACTACACCGGCGACATCCACAACCTGACGACCCCGCCGGACTGGGCCAACGAGTTCGGGCAGGTCCCCACCGACTGGCCACACCCCACCCCGGGCCTGAGCCAGCAGTTCACCCTGGACGGGATCACCGACCTTCAGGACGCGGTCACCGTGAAGGTGCAGCCGGACGGTGACACCACCTACGCGCTGAACGTCTACTACGACGGGATGCGCGACAAGGTCGTGGCCGAGACCGACGCCCCGGCATCGGTCACCGATCCCCTGGCCACGCAGTACGCAGGCAAGCTCGACATCGAGGCCTACGCGTCCGAGCACCCGGCACCTGGCAAGTGCACTCCCGAGAACCGAACCGCGGGCACGGTACTTCAGAACGCAGCAGCGCAGGCGGACGGCGTCGTCCAGGACGCCCTGACGAAGCTGCAGTGGCAGCAGGTCCAGGCGCTGGCCGACTACAACTGCGCGCTCGCCGCGTTCGCCGACCCCGATGTGGGGCCGGTGATCATCTTCCCGAAGGACTACACCGGTGACATCAACGACCTCCAGAAGCCACCGGGGTGGACTTCCGAGTACGGCGACATCCCGAGCGACTGGCCCACCCCCACTCCGGGTTTGAGCCAGCAGTTCACGCTCGCCCAGATCACCGGCATCCAGGACGCAGCCGCCCGGCAGGTGTCGGCGGACGGCAACACGACGGCCTACAGCCTGGCAGTCCGTTACGACGGGAAGAGCGACCAGATGGTCGTGGAAACCGATGCCCCCGCGTCGGTCACCGACCCACTGCTCGCAGCGTACCCGAACAAGATCACGATCGTCGCGCCCCCGGCCCCGGCGCCCGCCGACCCCGCCGGCGGCGAAACCTCCGAGGGATAGCCGTGTGTCACACATCTTTCGCGCCGTCATCGGCGTGGGCCAGAAAGGACGATCGATGAGTATCTCCCTTCCCCGGGCATCCGGGGCACACCAGCACCACCGTCGCGGTGGTCGCAGATGGTGGAACTCCTTCGTGGCACTGCTCGCGGTAGCCATGTTGGCAGGCACCCTCGTCACCATCGCCACACCGCAGCGCGCCGAGGCGGCGGTGGAGGACTACGTACCGGCGACCTACAACATGCAGGGCGGCTCGGGCTCCGGCGGCAGCAAGTGGACCACCGATATCATGCAGTTGATCAACTCCGGCTACAACGTGATCGCGCTGCAGGAAGCCGGTCCGCGTCCCCCGGCGAGCGCCGGGGAGCCGAAATGGACTTCCGACTACCTCGGTGGCACCCAGCACTGGGCGGGCTGGCGCGTACAGCGGTACGAGTGGGACCCGTACCCCAACCGCATCAACCTGCCTTGGAACATCTACTGGATACGCACCGACTTCAGTGGTCCGGTCGGCACGTCCGGCGGTCGGGTGAACATCGCCATCATGACCCCCTTCAGGGCCGACTCGACGTTGGTCGCCCGCCCCGTCTTCTACGGCAACAACGGGCTTCCGACGTCCCGGCCGGCCCTCGGCATCCGGCTCGGGCAGACGCTCTTCTACAGCGTGCACGCGCTGTCGAGCGGAGGAAACGACGGCGTGTCACTGGTCAACAATATTTCTGCGCAGGCGAATGGCCGTACCTGGGCTGCCATGGGCGACTGGAACCGTGAACCCGCCAACCTTCAGCTCCAACGCGGCTGGCACAAGTACACGTCCGGAGGTGCCACGCACATGGGCGGAAACGGAACCAACCGGGAACTGGACTATATGGTTTCCAATTCACGGATCGCGGGGTACGGCGGCATCGCCCGAGGTTTCGGCTCCGACCACCTGGCCGTCGGGTTCCGCCGTCTGGCCGCGAACGCCAGCGTTCAGCTGCTCAACGCCCACGACGACAACCGCGCCCTCGAGGTGGAGGCGCAAGGCACTGGTTCCTACATCGTGGCCACCAGTAAGACGCCAGGGCCGTGGGGCCACTTCCGTTTCGTCAACGCCGGAAACGGCAACTACACCATCAGGGTCATGAAAAGGAACGCGAACGAACCCGAACAGTGCCTGGACGCCACCGACGCACAGCTCACCCGATTCGACTGTGTCAGCGGCGACAACGCGCAACTCTTCGACATGCGGTACTGGAACGACACGGGGCAACTCCAGATCAAGCCGCTCAACCGGTCGACTTGTCTCGGAGACGACACCGACTTCGGGTGGGGATCCGAGATCGTCACCACCATGAGTTGCAGCAAGGGCGAATCCCGGTTCAACTTCCGATTCGACAAGGACCCGGGAGCGGGCGCGAACCCCGTGGTGTTCTAGACAGGTCTCGATCTTTCGTGACGGCTCGCCGGTTCATCTGGTGGGCCGTCACGGTTGTCGAGTGGGGTGTAGACAGGCCGGTGGCCCGGCTGATCCCCCTGTGGATGTCGGCTGACCGACGCAGGTGTCGCCGCAGTCCGCATGGACGGCAGCGGTGGGTGCCGTCAAGCTGCGCCTGCCGGACCGGGCCATCCAGGACCAGGTCGCCGTGCTCGCCGAGCACACCGAATGCCCGCCCCGAGCGACGACTGTCGTCCCGAGCGTCCCCGACGTCCTCGTTGAGCAGTTGATGGTCGGCCGGGGGATGGTCACGCGTGTTCCTCCGTGGCAGAGAGCCGACGGGCCGATCTGCACCGCCGTACTCGGCGGCGGCTCCGGATCTGCGGCGCGGGTCAGATCCTGTCGGCCATGTTCGCGAAGTGGGCGGCACTGATGAGGCTCCCTGAAAGCGGCCACCCCCTGCTCGATGGTGTCCCCGCATCTGCTCGATGGATCTCCCCGCTCATAGGGCGCTTGACCTGCGGACGGGCACCAGAAGGGAGGGCCGGACGGACTGTCCAGGGTGGCCGAAGGCAGCGGAACGACAGCCAAGCCGTTCAGTAAATTGAACGATAGGTTCACCGTACCAATGATGTTCGGTATAGTGAACGTATGGTTCATCCAGCCGAAATTCGCCGGGGTGGCGCGCAGGTCACCGTCTACCTCGATGACACCTACCTGGAGCAGGTCGATACGCGGGTGATCGCGGTCGGCGAGCGGGAGGGGCTGCCGTGGGCTGCCGTTGAGCACTGCCTGTTCCATCCGCAGGGCGGCGGCCAGCCCGCCGACTCGGGCTGGCTTGAGGACGCGGAGATCGTCCCGGTCCGGGACCGCGAGTCGGGGCTGGTCGTGGCGATGGCACCTGAGGGTGGCAGCCTGCCGCCCCTGATCGAGGGGCAGGCGGTGCGGGCCCGGATCGATCTTCAGGCTCGCACGGCGCACGCCGCGCTGCACACCGCCGGACACCTCATTGAGGCAGTCGGGCGGATGCAGGGCTGGGAGATGGCCGCCAGCAATCATTTCCCCGGCCAGGCACGCATCGAGTTTCACGTGCCCCAGGCGGACAAGCGGCTGGCCGACCCGGAAGGGCGGGAGGAAGTGACGGCTGTGCTGCGCGCCGAAGGGCGGCGCGTGGTGCATCTGGATGCGCTGCACGCCGCGCCGTGCGGGGGCACGCACGTGCCCAGCCTCGGCGACCTGGCCGAGGTCGTCCTGCCGACACTGAAGGTCAAGAAGGGCCGTATCCGCCTGTCCTACACCGCAACTCACAGGAGCCGCTCATGACGCCGCCTCCCTCCGGCCGCCAGCCGGTCAGCAGTACCGCGGCCGCGGTCGGCGCGAAGATTCGTCTGCGCCGCCAGCAGCGCGGTATGAGCGCCGCGGAGATGGCCCGGCGTGCCGGGCTGAGCAAGGCCACGCTGTCGCAGTTGGAGGCCGGCAACGGCAATCCGACGATCGACACCCTGGATGCGATCGCGATCGCCCTGCGTATCCCGATTGCCGACCTCCTGGCGCGTGATGCCGACACCGGGCCGGTCTTCCGGCCGGGTACCGATGCGGAGCCCGGCACGGTCTCCCGGGAGTTGCTGCGCCGCATCAGCAGCGGCAACAGCCTGGAGATCTGGCGGCTGCGCATCCCGCCCGAGACGGAGCTGTCCGGCGTGCCGCACGCCACCGGCACGATCGAGCACCTGCTCATCGCCACCGGCCACGTCACCGCCGGCCCCGTCGACGCCCCCCAGGACCTGGGCCCCGGCGACATGCTCGCCTTCGCCGGGGACGCCCCGCACTTCTACCGCACCGGCGCCGAAGACGTAGACATCACCGTCGTCTTCGCCTCTCCCATCAGTACCTGACACCTGGGAAGACCCGCTCATGAGCACCACCATCACCACCACCCCCTCGAGCCGTGCCTTCATCAGCGACAACATGGCCGGTGCATCCCCAGCGATAGCCCAGGCCGTCGCCGGCGCGGCCACCGGGCAGGTCCCGCCATACGGCAACGACCCCTTCACCCACAGCGCCCGTCGCAGGCTGAGCAACATCTTCGAGCGGGACGTCGATGTCTTCCTGGTCTCCACCGGGTCCGCAGCCAACGGCCTGAGCCTGGCCGCCCTCACCCCGCCCTGGGGCAGCGTGCTGTCGCACCCTGACAGCCATATCAACCACGACGAATGCGGCGCACCCGAGTTCTTCACCAGCGGCGCCAAGCTCGTCACCGTCCCCGGCGACGACAGCAAGATCGACCCCGATGCGCTGTCCGCGGCGGTGCATCGCCGGACCGGTGACGTGCACAGCGTGCAGCCCTCCGCGGTGAGCATCAGCCAGGCCACAGAGAGCGGCAGCGTCTACACCCTGGAGGAGATCCGCCGCCTGTCCTCCATCGCCAAGGACGCCGGTCTGCGCGTCCACATGGACGGCGCGCGCTTCGCCAACGCCCTCGCCCACCTCGGCGTCACCCCGGCCGAGATGACCTGGAAGGCCGGCATCGACGTACTGTCCTTCGGCGCGACCAAGAACGGTGCGATGACCGCCGACGCCATCGTCTCCTTCGACCCCGCACTGGCCACCGAGCTCGCCTTCCGCGCCAAGCGCGCCGGCCAGCTCGCCTCCAAGATGCGCTTCCACGCCGCCCAGATCGACGCCTACCTCACCGACGACCTGTGGCTGCACAACGCCCGCCAGGCCAACGCGATGGCCACCCGGCTCGGCGACGGCCTCAAAGCCATCCCCGGCACAGGCCTGCTGGCCACCCCCCAAGCCAACATCCTCTTCTGCCGTCTGCCCCAGAAGGTCACCGAAGGACTCCTCGCCGAGGGCTACGCCTTCTACCACGACCGCTGGGCGGCGGGGACCGTCCGGTTCGTCACCTCTTTCTCCCACAGCGTCGACGACATCGACCAGCTCATCGACGCGGTCCGCCGCCATACTCACTGACGGGCGGGTCTGAAGGCGCCGTACCGGCTTCGTCACCGCGCAGCCGCCTGGCGGCCTGGGCCGCGCGCGGACGCGGCACATCGACAGCTGGGGCCAGGTCGAGCCGTTTGTCCCTCTCCAGCCGGAAGGTGCCGTACGGGTTGAAGAAGCGGCAACGGCCAACCCTCCGAACCTACCGGTGGGTTACGTGCTCCCTGATGTCCGAGCCAGGACTACCGGGCCTTGACCGGCCAGCACGGCCCGCACACTCCACGAGCGGGCGGCCCCGGCCGACAAAGCGCGACACCCGATGAAACTCCCCACTCCGTTGAACGACGGACCGAGTGGAGCGACGAGTACCCCCGGCCGAATTCAGGGATCCTCATCAGCACCCGGGTGGCCGGCGTTGACCCGGGTCCGGAGGGGTTGTCGGTGCCAGCGAAGCACTTCTCGCGCAGGCTGCCCTCCGCGTACTCCGTCTGCATGAGGCCAGGCTCCTGGAGAACAGGAACGGCACACTCGATGAACTCGTACGTGTCAAGACGGCCGGTGATGCTGACGAGGTTGAAACCGTCGACGCCGACGCCCTGCCACTCGCTGAATGGTTGGCGATCTGTTCCGGCGTGCCGACGATCCGGGAGGCCGTCAGCGACATGACGACCTCGCGGAGTATCCAGCTCTTGCCGGGCTGGGCTTCGGCAAGCACGCGGAACTGGCCCTTGGTGGGGCCAAAGAACGAGTGTGGGGGTCCTCTGGGTAAGCCCTGAGCATCACCGTCGAACACTTCGAACAAGGCTGAACATCGGCTGGTCTCCTGGATCCCGCACAGCCTGCGCGGACAGCCGCTGACCAGCTAAGAGGTACTGCTGCGGACCGTCTCGGCCACCCGGACCAACACCGGGCTGACCGCTGGCGGCGCACTGGCAGGGACCACCGGGCCACACATGCCCCGTTCTGCCCATCCGCCTCAAGTGCTGCGGACGTCGCGCCCGACCTCGTGGTCCACCAGTGCACGGGCTGACACGGAAGCGTACGCATCCGTGTCCGTGGAACCGCGTCCGCGCGGGGTGATCCGGCTGGCCGCCCAGCCCGCCACGAAGCCTGCCGGAATGGACACCAGTCCGACGTTCGCGAGCGGGAACCAGGAGAAGTCCGCCGACGGGAACAGCGCTTCAGGTGTGCCTGAGACGGCCGGCCCGAAGAACTGCAGCAGCACGCACGAGCCCAGCCCCGTGTAGATGCTCCATACGATGCCTGCCCGTGTGCAGCGTTGCCAGAACAACGCGTACAGGAGCGCAGGCAGGATGGCGGAGGCGGTGACGGCGATCGAGAACTGCGCGAGGAACTGGAAGCTCCAGTTCTGGGCCAGAACCGACAGGGCCACCGCCAGCGCGCCCAGTATCGGGGTGGCCCAGCGCATCGCCTTGACCTCCATGGCTGCTGTGACCTGCTGCTCGCCGCGCCACTGCACATAGATGTCGTGCACCAGCGCGGCCCCCACACTGAGAGTGAGAGCCGCGACCACCGTCAGGCTCGTCAGAAAGACCGCTGAGACGGTCAGAGCGACCAGCAGTTCGCCGCCCCACTCGGTGCTCAGGCTGTTCACGAGCGACAGCAGCGACGCGGCTGACTGGAGATCGAACCACGACTTGGGGGTCTGGCCGGCGAGTGCTGCCGCGCCCAACCCGAGAACGACGGCCATGGCACAGAACGTGCCGACCATGCCGATGGTGTACAAGACCGAACGCCGTGCCGCGGCACCGTGCTCGGCGGCCTTCACTCGCATGATCAGGTGCGGCGCTACCGCGGAACCGAGAACGACAGTGACCTGAATCGAGATCAGGTCCAGCCGACCGGTCAGGTGCGTTCCCTGGAACAGTCCGGGCGCGAAGTAGCTGTCGGGGTCGACGCTCGCGCTCGCAGCATCCGCAAAGAGCCGATCGAAACTCCAACCCATCCTCGCCATCAGGACAATGACCAGCAGACCCATGAGGGCGAACAGCATGATCGTCTTGACGACCTGCAGCATGGTGTTGCCGCGCATACCTGTCAGAGCGGCGGCACAGGTCATCATGCTGCCGATGAACACCGTGCAGAGCTGGGCAGCAGCTGTTCCTGTCAGGCCTGCCAGGGCCGCAGTCGCCCTACCGGAAGCCGTCAACTGCACCACGGCTAGCGGTATGCAGATGCTGAGCGTCGCCACGGTGGCCGCTATGCGGATACTTCTGTGGTGAAACCTCGCGTCGAGGGTGTCACCGAGCGTGAACCGGCCGACGTTGCGAAGTGGCCGCGCCAGGACGAGCAGGACTGCGAACGCGCCGACAGCGCTCGTGGCCAGGGCCATACCGTCGTAACCAGTGAGCGCGACCAGGCTGGTGGTGCTGAGTAGCGTGAGCACGGAGATGGAGTCACCAGTCAGGGCGAGCGCGTTTCGCCAGGGCCTCACGGAGTGCCCTGCCGTATAGACGTCCTCCGGGTTCTCGGTGTCAGCGCTGAAGATCAGACACAACAGCAGAGTCACGCTGACGACCAGGAGGAACGCCACGAAGGGGACGGCGTCGACGGATCCGGCGGCGACCGTGCTGACGACGGTCTGAGCGCTCATCGGTCACCGCCAGGGACCAGGCTCGAGGTCCGGCCGCTACCCGTGGCCGACTCCCGGTGTCTTCGACTGTCGCGGTCGAATCGCCACGCCGTGGCGAGGAGTCCGGCCCCCTGCAGAGCAAAGAGGAGCACTGCTGCGGGCATTCCGCCCCTCACGTGGGTGGCCGGCAAGCCTCCGACCACCAGCGGAAGGCCGATGACCAGCGCCCAACCAGCGAAGTTGATTCGCAGGAAGCGGCGTCGAACGAGCGAGGTCGCCGTTTGCAGTTCGCAGAGGCCGTTGTCGCCACACCCTTGGCGGCGGGGCGGCCGAGCCGGCTGTTGCTGATGTGGACTCATGTCTTCTCCTGGAGGCAGGACAGCGGGGATGGTTTTGGTGCTCGCAACTGCTGGCGGGCGGCACGGTGACGCCCGAACTGCGTCGGCCCCGTTGGCCGAGTACGGCAAGGACGCATGCTGCAGCAGAGCCGTCGGTGAGCGGGGAGCGCGACTGAGGAGCGAGGCCCCTCAGCTCCCTCAGCGGCCATCCGAATCGAAGTGGTGCAGGGAGGAGGCGCTACCTTGCAGCTCCCGCGGGTGCCTTTCGTGGCTGAGTCCTGCCAGCCGTGCCGGGGTCCTTGGGGACGGGGTGACTGAAGTCGACCGGGGAGCCCTGATGGCCGATCCGAGGGCCCTGTGACTCCACGCCCGCCTTCTTCCGCGGTCTGGTGCAGCCCGCGGAGCGCACCGGTGCAGGCCGGCACCGAGGTCAGCGCACAGCCTGGACGCGCAGGACGCCGAGCCCTCCGAGCAGGGCGAAGGCCGCGCCGAGCGGGAAGAGCAGAGCATACGAATCAGTACCCGCGACCAGAGCGCCGGCCAGAGCGGGGGCGAGGATCTGCGGAGCGATCGAGGCAAGGTTCATTACGCCGATGTCCTGGGCGTACGAGTTCGACCTGGGCAGCACCTGCGTCAGGAGAGCGTTGTCGACGGACTCGAAGCAGCCGAAGGCAAGCCCGACGACGACCGTCATGGTGAGGTAGCCGGCCAGGGTCGGTGAGGCGAAGGGGATGAGCAGCCCACCAGCCATCAGTGCCGACGCCGAGCAAACGAAAACCTTCCGGCGTCCGATCCGGTCCGACAGCATGCCGGCCGGCACCGTCGAGAGACAGATGCACAAGGCCGTGAGGCCCGCGACCACCGGAACCATGTCGACCGCATCGTCCCCGAGGCCGATGTGGTCCTCGAGCAGGTACAGGCCGTAGGCGTTGACGGTGAAGAAGCCCGTGTAGGTGAGAGTGCGGCTCGTGAGGGCCCACCAGAAGTCCGGGTGCGCCCGGGGAGACACGAGGAAGGTTCTCCACCAGCGTGTTCCGGCCTGCTCCCGCGGGGCGTGGGGCGCGGCTCTGTTGTCGGGGTCTCGTGTGACGAACAGGCGCGTGGCAGTCAGGGTGGCAGGAATGCAGCCGACGATGAAGTAGGCGAGGGGAGAGTTCGACGAGAGTACTGAGCTAAGTGCCGTTCCGCCGGCCGATCCCAGAAGGATTCCCAGGCCGAGGGCGGCGCTGAAGCGTCCCCGCTGTTCAATCGGTACCTGGTCTGGAAGGACGGCGGCCAGCGGACCCTGAGCTGCGCTGAGGACTAGCTCTGAGGTGACGTACAGAATCCCGAGTACCAGGAGTGACTGAGTCCAGCCCATCGCCCACAGGATCGGGGCGGCAAGCAGGCTACCGCCCAGAACGTACGGGGTGCGACTGCCCGCGCGGGTGCGGGTCCGATCGGAAAGCGCGCCGGACAGGGGCTGTGCGATCAGGGCGGCGGTGGCGCCAAGGAGCGTGAAGAGGCTGAGCACTTTGGCCTTGTCGTCGCCCGCCAGGTCCTCGATCTGAAGGGCGAGCAGGACACCGGGCACCGCGCCGTACACGATGGAGATGCCGAACTGGGAAACGCCGATCGAGAGCATCAAGCTCCGAGGCGCACTGGCCACGCCAACAGCCTCCTCGCCGGCCGTGGCGGCGAGGAGTTCTTCCGGATCCGGCGAGAAAGGTTGGGGCACAAGTTCTCCAGAAGGCTGTGTAGGGGCCAGGAAGCTGAGAGTGGTGCGCGGAGGGGGCCGGTGTGACGTGCTGCACAGCAGGGCCAGTGGACCCCACGACTGGCTGCGCGCACCAAGTCCCGCTGCCTCTACGAGGTATAGGCAGCGCCTATGCCACTGCGGCGGAGCGCCGCAGTGGCGCGCAATGACGGTGCCGTCGTTCAGGTCAACGTTGCCGAGCATGGGGCGCCGCGCTGGCGAAGGCGGAGGAGTGAGGGAGCTGACCGGGAGGCCTGCGCGGACGTCGACGACATTCCAGCGCTCGTCGAAACGCAGGTCCTCCCGTCCGGCTCCGATGGCCCCACGCGTCAGGCTGTTGGCGCGGTCGCAGCCCAGAACGGCGTTCGCCCACAGATGGCTCTCGCCACCCTTTCCCCGGACGGTCACGCGAACCGGACCGTCAGCGGCCTGGTCGACGGGCGACACCTCCGCCCCGGTCCCCAGCACGCACTCCGGGCGCCGGGCCAGGGCCTCGCGCAGCAGAGTCTCCAGGTCTCCAGCTCCGGCTGGCCGAACATACTGGGCTGCGGGAAATCATGGTGCCTGTGCTCGGAGCGCCGGAATTCGGCGGTCATCCGGTGTCGGGCGTCCAGCAGCCGCAGGCCACGCGCCGGTCGGGCGACCTCGGCGAACTCATCGTGGATTCCAGCGGCCTGGAGGATCCGGCGGACCTCGTCGTCCATGGCGACGGCTCGGGGCAGGGGGTAGACGTCCGAGTGACGTTCGAGGACGACCGCCCGCACACCGTGCCGGGCGAGCAGGAGGGCGGCGGTGACGCCGACGGGCCTGGCCCCGACGATCACCACGGGTACCCGGGGCGACGTACTCACTGTGCGTCTGCCACGGGGGTGCGCTGCTCGCCGAGGTCGATCCGCCCGTCCGGAGTGGTGATCGTGGCGGTGATCAGGTCATCCGCGTGGAGGAAGTGCGGGGTGCGGGCCTGGCTCCTGAAGAACGCCTTCCACTTGACGGCCGGCGGCAACAGCGCGCCGATCTTCTCGACCGCCTTGGGCGGCGCCTTCAGCGCGGTGCCGGTCAGCAGCAGGTCGCCGGGGTCGAGGATCTGGAAACGGGCCAGCAGGGACAGCGCCTGCACCGGGCGGACGATCATGTCGGCCAGGGTGCGGTCCTGACTCAGGTCGCAGTTGACGGACAACTTCAGCCGCAGATCGAGGAGATGGGTGAAGTCCTCCGGCTCCAGCAGCGCGAGGTACGGGCCCGTCGGAGTGAAGGTGGGGTACGACTTGCTCTCGTAGAACGGGGTCTTGGTCAGCTGGACGTCACGGGCGCTGACGTCGTTGGTGAGAACGAGCCCGACATGGTGCACGACCCGCACCGGGAGGCCGGAGGGGTCGAGCAGGTCGACCACCTTGCCACCACCGGGCGGGTCGGCGTCTCGCACGGTGGAGCCGGTGGTCCGGGCGAGCCGGTCCAGGTCGCCGCGCTAGGCCGCGCGGAATGCCGGGCCGATGAAACGGGACGCGGGGCCGCGTCGGATCACCATGCACGGCGAGTCGGCGAAGGTGAACTGAGCAAAACATCAGAGATGTAAGCGTGAGTCGCCGGGCGGCCCGAGCGGCCTGCAAGGCTCTGGCTGCTCATCATCAACCTTTAACGGATACGATGACTCCATAATGCTCACTTCCGGACACTCAGGCCCAGAGATCCGCCACCGAAGGGGGATCACCGCATGACCTCGGAGGTCCAGCCCGTTCCGGGCAGCCCCGCCTGGTGGGCGGGCCGGGCGCCTGCCCTCACGCAGCAGCGAGGCCGCCCGCAGACGGACATCGGCCGGATCGTGGACACGGCCCTGCGGCTTGTCGACGACGCCGGGATCCAGGCGCTGACCCTGCGCACCCTCGCCGAGGCCCTCGGGTCCGGCACGGCGACGCTCTACCGCCGCTTCAACAGCAAGGACGAACTCCTCGTCCTCGTGGCGGAGAAGATTCTGGGCGAGGTCCGCATCACGCCCGGGAATGTGGAAGGCCTGCCCTGGCGGGAAGCCGTGACCATCTCCGCGAACGCTTTTTACGAGGTCCTGCGCCGACACCCCCACGCGATCACCTTGCTGGCGACCCGGGTTCCCGCAGGACCCAACAGCCTCCTCGCAAGGGAATGGCTGGGTGGGCTGCTCCTGGGTCACGGATTCTCCGTGTCCCTGACCGCCCGCGCGTTCACGGCCATCGGGCACTACGTGATCGGCTTCGCCATTCAGCAGCACAGCCCCGGAACGCCGGGGCCGGAGGACCAGGCGCAGCTGCGGGGCTACTATCGCTCCCTCGATCCGGTCGGCTACCCGGCCACGTCGGCAGCTGCCGACGAGCTGACCTCCGTACCGCCGCACGAGGAATTCCGGTTCGGTCTGGATCTGCTCCTCGACGGCCTGGAGCGGGCCGCACGTAAACAGCCTCAGGACTCCACGGATCCCGGCAGGCATCGAACCGGGCGGACCCCGAAAGGGCCGGTGGCGAACGATCCGGCCGCCTGACGCCCCGTGTGGCGTCCGATGCCCGGGTGGTGCCAGTGGCGCGGGCCCCGGTCGGGGCGGGTCGCCCGTTGAGAGCGGTCCACACGGCCATCCTTGCGTACCCCCAGCTCGCCCGGCTTGCTCCATCCTCAATAAACGGCTACGCTGTAGCCATTAAAGAGAGCGGGATGACCCGGGGCGGCCGCAAACCGCACTGGTCGACATGACGCGGCTTCTCTTCGCGGAAAGGAGCAGAACTCCACCGTCGGGCGGTACTCCGCACGACTCCCGTCTCCGATCGTCGACAGTTCGACGGTCCGGACGCTGCTCCATCCGGCCCACGGCCGCCTGCCGCCGCATGCGGACGCGTGGTCCAGTTCGAGAACCCCCGCGGTGCGGCCGCTCGGCTGTTTCCCCTACACCATCGATTGAGGTTGATCAACATGACCGAACACCACCGCCGACACGCTCGACAGGACGACATCGACGTTCTCGTCGCCGGCGCCGGCCCGACGGGCTCCACTCTGGCGGCCGACCTGTTGCGGCGCGGCCTGCGCGTCCGTGTCGTCAACAAGGCGCCGCACGCCTTCGAGGGCTCCCGCGCCAAGGGCATCCAGCCCCGCACCCAGGAAGTCCTCGAGGACTTCGGCGTGCTGCACGAGGCGCACGCGGAGGGCGGACCCTACCCGCTCGCGGGACTCCACCTCGGCCCTGTCACCGCGCCCTGGAAAATGCAGCAGCGAAGCAAGCCGACCCCGGACGTCCCCTACCCGAACATCCTGCTGCTGCCGCAGCACCGCACCGACGCGATCCTGCACCGTCTGCTCGAGCGCCTGGGACTGAGCATCGAGTACGGGGTCGCCCTGGAGGGCTTCGAGCAGGACGCGGACGGCGTCACCGCGAGGCTCTCCACCGGTGAGCAGGTGCGCAGCAAGTACCTCGTCGGCGCCGACGGCGGCGCGAGCGCCGTCCGCGAGGCGACCGGTCTCGGCTTCGTCGGGGAGACCGACAACTCCGACAAGACCCTCATCATCGACTGCACGATCGACGGACTGTCCCGCGACCGGTGGCACATGTGGCCCCGCGCGTCCGCAGGCGCATGCCCGCTGCCGCACTCCGACCAGTTCCAGGTGATGATCCGGCTGAAGTCCGGCGAGACGCCGAACACCGACCATGCCGCCCTGGTCGAACAGTTCCACGCACTCGTCGGCCTCAAGCTCCGCGACATCACCTGGACTTCGGTGTTCCGGCCCAACGTCCGGCTCGTCGAGCACTACCGACAGGGCCGAGTCTTCCTGGCGGGCGACGCCGCCCACGTACACACCCCGGCCGGCGCGCAGGGCCTCAACACCGGTGTGCAGGACGCCTACAACCTGGGCTGGAAGCTCGGCCAGGTGATCGCCGGCGCTCCGGACAGCCTCCTCGACAGCTATGAGGCGGAACGGCTCCCGATCGCCGCGGGTGTTCTCGGCAAGTCCAGCGAGCTCTATCAGAGCCTCAGCAAGCACAGTGTCGCCGGGCTGAAGCGCGGGGACGAAGAGCGGCAGCTCGGGCTCACCTATACCGGCGGCCCGCTTGCCCCCGCCGACGCTCCGGCCACCAAGACCCTGCACGTGGGCGACCGGGCGCCGGACGCGCCGTGCACCGCCCCCGGCTCCAGCCGCCTCTTCGACATCTACCAAGGACCGCACTTCACCCTGCTGGCCTTCGGCCCCAACGCCACCGAGGCCCTGCCTGAGCTGATATGGCCGGCCGAGGGCGCCGAACTGCGCCGCTACGCCATCCGCAGCGGGCGCGGAATCGACAACGACTACATCACCGACACCACCGGCAAACTGGCCAGCATCTACGGCGTGGACGGCGACGCACTGATCCTGATCCGGCCCGACGGATACATCGGCGGCATCATCACGACCGACTGGGCGGCCACCTTCGCCACCACGGCAAACGCGTTCATCCCGAGGTGACGCTTTGCCGTACGCGGCGGTGAACTCCGAGCTCACCACACGGCGAAAAGCCGTTCCCATCAACCGAGCTGTCGCGTCGGACCCCAATCGCTCTCAAGGGCCTTGGGCCCAGCGCGCGGACCGGAACTCACGTAAGGACACCAGGAAACCGACATGACCGAGGCGAGTGAGACCACCAACGGCAAAGCCGTGGCCAACGGCAAAGCCGTGGCCGACAACGAGCGGCTGGTCTTCTTCAGTGATGCGGTCGTTGCGATCGCCCTGACTCTGCTGGCACTGGAGCTGCCGGTGCCTCACGGGGCAAGCGACGCCGAGGTGTGGAGGGCGTTCCGGGAGGAAGTCCCGGACTACGCGATGTTCCTGCTGAGCTTCGCGGTCATCGCCGCGTACTGGGTAGCGCACAAGTGGTTGTTCGGCCGCATCGGCGGGTTCACACCCAGGCTCTTGTGGCTGAACTTCGTCTGGCTGCTAGGGATCATCCTCGTTCCCTTCGCGACGAAGGTCCTCATCGAGGACAGCGCCTACCAAGTCAGCGCCGTCCTCTACGCCACCGTCGTCGGCGGAACCGGGCTGGTCTTGATCAACACGGTGCGCCACTGCCGGGCGCGTGCACTCCTGCGTCCGCATGCCGCGCCCGAAGTCATGCGGCGTTTCCAACTGTTCATCACCTTCCCGACGGTCGCCTTCCTGCTGTCGATCCCTGTCGCCTACGTCAGCCTGAGCGGCGCCAAGTACAGCTGGGCAGCGGTCTTCGTACTCACCGCGCTGGCCGCCCGCTGGGCCACCCATCCGGGCGGCAATCAGTCACCAGACAAAGCGCGTCGCTGACTCCCCAGAGGTCGAGCGAGCCGGGCCGAATCGCCAGGAGTCGCCCAGGACGCGTACCGCGCCACGCTCGTCCGGGCATTCGTCGCGACGGGTAGGAAAAAAATGCGCACGACACCGAGCTTGCCCTTGTCGTCGTGGTCGGCGCTGTGCTCTGTCTTGGCCAGTTCCCGCACGATCACCCAGCGCGCGACGACGCCGAAGCAACCGACCACGTCGTCGCGGAACTGCTGCGTATGTTCGGCGTGTCCGCCGGCGAGGCGCACGAAATCTGCCGCCGCTGTCTGCCGGCCATCTCCACCGTGCCGGTAGGCCGGCAGCCCACCGGACGACTGCACACGTCCGCAGCGAGACCATCCGCTTGGAAGCAAGGTGTCAGCATGACTCTCCGCCGTACCGTCGGTGTCCTGGGTGCCGCGGTGGCTCTCAAAGGGGCCATGGTGATCACCGCGCGCCACCGTGCTCTGGCCATGATTCCGTCTGAGCTGCGTCATCCCGCGCTCTACGTCCCGCTGAACTTCGGTAATGCCGCCGTCCGTGCCATCGCGCGCCAAGTGGTGCCCCTGATCGGTGCCACGATCAGGCCTGGCGTGCGGGTCGAGCGATGCACCGTCCCCGCCACGGCCACCGACCCCGGCGTGAACCTGCTGGCCTACCAGACAGTCGGCCGTCGTAGGCCGGGCGGGGCTCTGCTGTGGATCCATGGCGGAGGGACAGTGGTTGGCGCCGCACGGCAGGAGAACGCGTGGTGCAGCCGTGTCGCTGCAGAACTCGGGGTGCTCGTGGTCGGCGTCGACTACCGTCTCGCGCCGGAAAACCCCTACCCTGCCGCACACGACGACTGCTATCGAGCACTGCGCTGGCTGCACGACAACGCCTCCGACCTCGGGGTCGATCCAGAACTCATCGTCGTCGGAGGGGAGAGCGCCGGCGGCGGGCTGGCCGCCACCGTCGTCCAGCGCGCCCACGACACCGGAGTGCCGGTCCGGTTCCAGCTGCTGGAGTACCCGATGCTCGACGACCGTACTGCTCTGCGTCCCGATCCCCATGAAAGCAGCGTCTACACCTGGACACCGGCATCCAACCGCTTCGCGTGGACGGCGTACCTCGGCCGGCCACCGCAGAAACGGGACGACCGCCCCTACATCGCCGCCGCACGGCGTGCCGATCTCACTGGACTCCCTCCTGCCTGGATAGGCGTCGGTGACCTCGATCTGTTCTGCCCCGAAGACATCGAGTACGCACGTCGCCTGCGCGAGGCGGGGACCGCGTGCGAACTGCGTGTCGAACCGGGCATGTACCACGGCGCGGACGCCCTGCTCGACGGCAGGGCACCCTCGATGACCGCTTTTCGCACCGCCATGCTCGACGCGCTCAGCGCGGCGTTGAGCGAGCCATGACCCGCTCGGAACGAGCTGCCGCGCCCGCCGTGGCCGGAAGCGCGGTAGCCATTGGAGGCCGCTCTGTCGCGCCCAGACCGCGTGGTCATGGACGTCGTCCCGGCCGGCGACTGCTCAGGCGCCATCGCTGGGGCACCTCTGCCGTGCACGATCAGCCGCCTCTCATGAGAGTGCGGAATGTGGGCTCTTTTTCGTTTCGTGGTTGAAGTTGGGGAAGGAGCGCTGGTTGCGGGTGGCCCTCAGCTGTCGGGGCGGGCGAACAAGCCGGGTTCGGGTTCGATGAGGATGCCCCGGCTGACCAGGCGTTTCAGTTTGGAGCGGATGTCTTCGGTGTCCTTCGGGAGGATCGGCAGGTCGAAGGCATGGCAGAGGCCGCGGGCGCGCATCGGTCGGTCCGCATCGGCCAGGGCCTTCCTCACACTGCCGCTCGGAGAGGCGACCTGGTCAAGCAGGGCGATTCCGGTGGTGTTCTCGTGCGCCGGGGCGGTCAGGACGAGGCAGTCGATGACGAGGCCCAGCACGTCCACGGCGTGGCATCTCTTCCAGCCCGGCACCCTTTTCGCGGCGCCCCGGCCCGTCGTCTTGGCCGGGACGCCGACGGCCACGTGGATGCTCTGCGTATCCAGGACCACCAGGCTCGGGTCGGCTATGCGTTTCCGCTTCTCCCGCAGCTGCCGGCGCAGCAGGTCGTGAATGTCCTGGTCGGTGCCCTCGTCACGCCAGAGGTAGAAGTAGTACTTCACCGCTCCGGGCGGGGCCATGTCATGGAGCCGGAACTCCCACTGACAACCCGTGCCGTTCTGTTAGAGGATCGCGTTCACGATCTCCCGCATCGCGTACTTGCCCTGATGCCCGCCGACCGACGGATGCCCAGCCTTCCATGCCGTGATCGCGGGTTCGGCTTGCGCGTGCTCATGCCGCAACCAAGTGAACCCCGAACTCCTGACCGGCAGCGATGCCCCAACGTCACACCATTGATCTGCTGGTCGCCCAGCTTGTCACTCAGGGGAGAGAAATGGTGAGCGCTATCCCGAGCATCGCGACCACGACCGATGGATTGGTTATTCCGAGGTCTCCCAGGACGCCCGCATGCGCGCGCATGAGGGTGTTGATGGCCTCGTCGTTCGGGTTGTTGAGATGCCGATTACCGATCTCGGACATGGAGGCCCAGCTGTTCTCTAGGGCCAGGATGTGCGGCGGCGGTAGCACCGCTTCGGTGGTATAGGTATTGCGGAACATCTCCTCGATCGGGCGGAACCGGGCGGCCTCGGAGATCGTCTGGATGAGAACGATGAGGCCGCGGGCTTCCTGGGCCTCGCTGGACGCGCTCCGGGACAGGTCGCGGACCGCCTGCCGGACTGTGTTGGGAGACAGCGGAATGTTCGCGCGGTCGCCGACACGGCGCTCCAGCTGGAGGTAGCTGCCGTTATAGGAAGTGGTGCGCTCCCCTACCTGATTGCCGAAGGGGGGACTGCCGAACTCGATCCGGTTGTAGATGCGCTCGTTCACGTTGAGCCAGCCGACGACGAACAGGTCGCTGGCGCGGATCTGCAGCCGGATCTGACTCGGGGTGCTCGATCCCTCGTCCTGCACACTCATGTCGACGCTGAAGAATTCGCTCGTGGCGTCGGGGCGCGTGCGGTGCGTGTTGGCGCGCAGGAACTGGCCTCGGGACGCGCGCTGCCGCACCGCTTCGATCATGCTGGTGTAGCTGGACGCGCCAGCGTTTCGGTTGCCGATGTCCCAGGTGATGTCCTGGCCGTCGTCGATCGCGCTGGCCTTCTCCTGGAACTGGGGGACCATCAGGGCGGCGCCGCCCAGCAGCGCGGCGACGGCGAGGAAGAGGACCAGGAATTTCCCCTTGAACCACCGAGAGCCCCGTCTGTGCCCGCCACTGCCCGCCCGCGACGGCGTGGCTGGATGGGAAACCGAGCGTATCTGCATGTGAGCCCTCTCTGTCGGTGTGACGCCCCGTGGCGACGGATCTGCAGAAGGCATGGCCTGGAGGTGAAGTCCTCCCGAGCCTGCGGGCATATCGTCCGCGCGCCGTGGATTCCGGCCGGTGTGGGGAGCTGGTGCGCCTCAATCTCCACTTCGGGCATCAGAAGCCGATAGAGGCAGATGACCCTACCCATCAGTAACTCGAATGTTCGGGACGCTGCGCCAGCGCAGCCCGGCAGGCGGCTCCACGGACATTGGGTCAGCACCTGTCCCGCCGCAGCGGCTTCGACGGGCGTAAGCGTAAGGATGCTCCTTGACGGTCGGCCAACGCTTCCACCCTGGTCCACCACAACCCTGATTCCGAACGGCGTTCCGGGCCCAGCGGCTCGGCTGCCATGGTCACGTGCGCTTCGGGGCCGGTCCGCTCGACGTGTGCTGGTCCTGGCAGCGGGACGTGGCACGCGGCGGAACTGTGAGCGGCGCAGCGTCGGTGTTGTGGGGTTCACCGTAGACGCTCTGGTGTCCCGTGCCGCACATGATGGAATCTCCGTCGGCGGAAGCGGAACGCGCCCGCAGCCTGGCCGGCGGGGGTGCCGATCAGTTCCCTGCTGCGTGCGGTCCGCCTCGGATGGGGCATGCTCCTCGACCAGATGATCGAGGAGGTGACCCGATGGACAAGCGACGTCGAGCTGCTTGGCGCGACGGCGCGCCGACTGATCGCGATCGGCGATGAATTCTTGGACCTGCCCTCGGAGCAGGGCGTCCTTGCGTTGAAGGAGGAACGGGAGCGCAGGCTGCAGTGGCGGTTGTCCGTGGTGAACGAGGCGAGCATGCGCATCGGGACCACCCTGGACATGGCCCGCACCGCTCAGGAACTGGCGGATTTGACCACCGGGCACCCCGCAGACCAGGTCACCGTGGACCTGCTCGACGAGATCCTTGAAGTGCCAGACATCCCGCACACCCGTACAGGCAAAAAGCTGGAAGTCCCGGTCAAGCGGCTGCTCCAGGGCGTCCCGGTCGACCAGGTCCTCGCCCCGGCCGCGGTGGATGCCCCCGATCTCATCAACCACTTCGCCCGCCTGGGGATCGAACGCCAGGCTGCGCGGAACCAAACCTGACCCACCGATCGGTGCCGCGCTGTCGGCGCCCTGGGCAGGGCCCGGGGTGTTCACGAGTGCTGATGAGCTGGGTCGGCATGAGGCCCTGAAGATCGTTCCCCTTGGTATCGAAAATCGTTACCCAGCCGTCGGGGGAACGGAACGGGTCGCCGCCGTCCGACCATTAGCGAGGCGTGCGTGACCGGTCCGCTGCCTGCGCCCCTCTTCCAGTGATGGCGTCAGGGCGACTTTCGAAGTGGTTTCAAAGTTATGGGTACTGAGCATGCGGCAGCCATTGACGCCCGCCGTGGTGCCGACCGTCTTCCGGGCTTGCCGTGCGGCAGCCTGGGCCGCTGCCGTCTTCCGTCGGCCGGGCCGCGAGCGCTACCTCTCGTACCCCAGCAGGCGCGACAGCCCGGCAGACCGCCCCCGGACGTGTTCACTCCAGCTCACGATGGTCCTGGCGGGCATCCTGAACGACGGGCCGACGATGCTGAGTGCGGCCACGATGGTGCCGTGCGCGTCGCGGACCGGGGCCGCGATGGCCGTGGCGCCCTCGGTCGCGATGGCCTTGGCGACCGCGACCCCGCGCTCGTCGGTCTTCCCCAGCAGCGCCGCTCCGGCCGCCGTTCCCTCCATCGGCATGCTGCGCCCCGTCCAGTTGACGTGCCGGATGGGCTGCGGGCTCGGCACCTGCCGGAGATAGATCAGCGTCTGGGCGGCACCCCGGACGCTGAGGTAGCTCGACTCCCCGGTGTCCTCGGTGAGCGCGCGCAGCACCGGGCCGGAGAGCTCGACGATGTCGGCCTCCGGCTCGTCGGGAACGCTCCGCCGCAGCGATGCGAACCGGCGGCCCGTCGAGTACGTGCCGGACTCGTCGCGGTCCAGGTACCCCCAGTGGATGAGGGCGCGTCCCAGCCGCATGGCAGTACTCGGTGACATGTCGAGCGCGCGGGCCAGTTCGGTCAGCGACTGCGGGCCCCTCTCCGCGACACAGGTCAGCATCATCAGTGCGCGGTGGACGGCCCGCGGACCGTCGGCTGCCTGTTCGAGATCGGGCGATGACATGGAAGGACCTCGGGCTCGGGCAGCGCCTGCGCGCATCAGTCGCAGGCTTGCGGGGATTTCGGCGTGCGCGCCACGGCGGATGGCTCTGATCGCCCATGCTATATCGCCGTTGAGCAGGCCCTCTTCGTCGTCCCGGGGGACAGCCGACGCCCTCGCTCCGCGACCAGTCGGCCGCCGGTGTACACCCGGTCGGCCATGTTCGTGCCGAAGCGGTGGACGACTTCGCCATGGCTGCGTACGGACCAGACGACGAAGTCCGCGGCCTTGCCGGGGGCGAGGCTGCCGCGGGTGGACTCAAGGCCCAGCGCCGCGGCCGCGTTCAGGGTCGCCATGTGCCAGACCTGGGAGTACGACCAGCGGTAGAGCCGGGCCGCCAGCTGCATGACCGCCTGCATGGAGAGGGACGGCGCGGTGCCCGGGTTGTAGTCCGTGGACAGGGCGATCGCCGCGCCGGAGCCGAGGACCCGGCTCGCCCAGGCGGCCAGGTCCTTGGCGGGGCGTCCGCCGGGCGCGAGCGATGCCGTCATGTCGAGGAGGTGGTAGTTGGCGCCCGGGAAGACGACGCCGACGGTGTCGCTCGCGGCCAGGGTGCGCAGCGCGGCGTCGGACGCCTCGTCGAGGTGGTCGACCGACACGGCGCCGAACTCGACCGCGAGTTCCGTGCCCCCGATGTCGCCGGTCTGGTCGGCGTGGAACTTCAGGCGCAGGCCCAGCGCACGCGCCGCCTCCGCGATGCGCCGGCTCTCCTTGGCGGTGAACGACACGGGGTCGCACGCCACGTCGCAGAAGTCGGCGGTGGCGGCGATGCGCGGCAGCGTGTCCAGGACCGTACGGATGTAGCCGTCGCGGTCGTCGAGGTACTCGGCCGGGACGGTGTGCGCCCCGAGGTAGGTGGCCGGGACGTGGACGGGATGGTCCAGCGCCTTCGTCAGGCGGAGCAGCCTGGTCTCGGAGTCGGGGTCCAGGCCGTATCCGGTCTTTGCCTCCAGTACGACGGTGCCGTGGGCCAGCGCCTCGTCCAGGTCCGCCAGGGCGCGTTCCGTGAGCTCGGCGTCGGAGGCGGCGCGGGTGGCCGCGATGGTGGTGCGGATGCCCGCGTCGATGCCGGGTACCGCCCGTTCCAGCACCTTGCCCTGCCATTCGTCGTGGCGGGATCCGCCGTACAGCAGATGCGTGTGCGGGTCGACGAAGGCCGGGGAGACGAGGCGGCCGTTCGCGTCGACGACGTGCTCGGCGTCGTACCGGGCTAGCAGGTCGGCCGTGTTGCCGATCGCGACCACGCGGCCGTCGTCGATGGCGAGCGCACCGTCGGGGATGACCTCAAGACGGTCGAGCCGGGCGCCACGTGCGGCGCCGTCGAGTGCCGGTGAGGGGGTGACGAGTTCCGAGGCGTGGACGACGAGAGTGTTAATCCTGTGTGTCAAGCCCGTTCCAATCAAATCGCTCTGACCATTGACTATCGCCATGCTTTTCACCAGATGATAGCTTCCGTTTTCACGGTATGGCGATGAATGGAGTGGGGAAATGGGTTCTCGGTCGACGGTGGAGCGCGGTACGCCCGGTCAGGCGGCCTACGGGCTGCGGCCGGCGGCCGTCCCGTTCCCGGGGGCGGACAGCCTGAGCGATCTCGACTGCCTGAGCGCGGCGTTCGCCGTCATCGGGGTGCCCTACGGCTCGCCGTACCGCATGGAGCTGGTCCACTCCGGCGCGGCCGACGCGCCCCGTCTCTTCCGTGAGCGCGCCGCCGCGCGCTTCGGTGCACACGCGGAGCGCTGGGACTTCGACCTGGAGGGCACGCTGTTCGGCACCACCGGGCTGGCGATGGCCGACGTGGGCGACATGACCGGCGATCCGCGCGACCTCGCGGGGAACGCGGCGGCGGCGGTCGCGGCGATGCGCGTGATCGTGGAGCGCGGCGCGGTGCCGGTCGTGCTCGGCGGTGACGACTCCGTCCCGATCCTGTGCGCACGGGCGTTCGCGGCTGAGGAGCCTGTCATCAACGTCCTGCACGTGGACGCGCACATCGACTTCCGTGACGAGGTCGACGGCATCCGGGACGGCTACTCCAGTCCCATCCGGCGCATGTCCGAGATGCCGTGGGTCGGGCAGATCGTGCAGGTCGGCATGCGCGGTACGGGCAGTGCCCGTCCGGAAGACGTGGAGGCGGCGCTGGCCGCCGGGAACACCATCGTCCCGGCCGCGCGCGTGCACCGCGACGGAATCGGGGTGGTGACCGAGGCGATGCGCTCGGACCTGCCGTGGTTCGTGTCGCTCGACGTCGACGGACTCGACCCGACCATCGCGCCGGGCACCAGCTGCCCGCTGCCCGGCGGGCTGGACTTCCGCGAGGCGAGCGCGCTGTTCACCGCGGTCGGACGGGACTTCGAGTTCGCCGGCATCGACGTGGTCGAGCACTTCCCCGGCCTGGACGTGGGCGGCACGACGTCACTGACGCTCAGCAGGCTGCTGACCGTCCTCATCGGCCACGCGGCCCGCCGCAGGGCCCTGAGGTGAAGGCAAGGAACATGACGAGAGGAAACCGGACATGACCGATCTCCCCCAGTCGGACCTCACACGGCGCATCCGGCTCGCCCGCCACGCGAAGGGCGTGACCTGGGCCCAACTCGCCGAGCTGATCGGCAGGCCTCCCGCCTGGACGGTCGCCGCCCTGTTCGGGCAGCACGCGCTGAGTGCCGTCGAGGCGGAGCTGGTCGCGGAGGCGCTCGGGCTCTCGGCCGACGACGCGCTCGAACTCCAACTCCAGCCGTACCGGGGCACGTTGGACGGCGGCGCGCCGTCCGACCCGACCCTCTACCGCTTCTACGAGGCGCTCTCCGTCTACGGTCCCGCGATCAAGGAACTCATCCATGAGGAGTTCGGCGACGGGATCATGAGCGCCATCAACTTCAGCCTCTCCGTCGAACGCCGCCCGGATCCCGACGGCGACCGCGTCGTGGTCACGCTCGACGGCAAGTTCCTCGACTACCGCTGGTAGCCGACACCCCTGAAGAACTACCGCAGGAATCACGAGAATCGAAGGAGTTGCACATGCCCGCGAACCCCGCGATGCAGAAGGCCGCACTGCTCGAAGCCGAGTCCGACGTGCACGGCCTCATCAGCAAGAAGACCGCAGAGCTCGACGGCGTGGCGGTGACCGAGGTCACCTTCGGCGTCGGCGCGAAGTGGTCCAACGACCTCAAGGAGTACGCCGGAACCGAGCTGTGCGAGCTTCCGCACGTCGCGCTCGTCACGGCCGGCACGCTGGCCGTCCGCATGCTCGACGGCTCGTACGAGGAGTTCTCGGCCGGCGACGTGATGATGCTCCCGCCCGGGCACGACGCGTGGAGCGTCGGGGACACCGCCTGCACGTTCGTCGAGTTCTCCGTCGGGATCGACTACTACGACGCGTGACCGTACGCCGACGCAGGGGCGCCCGCACCGCCCCTCGGCCGCGGCCCGCGCGGGAGAGCACATGCGCGCAGAGCCGGAGCGGGAGTTCCTCTCCCACTCCTCCCACTGGGGCACCTTCCAGGCCCGCCCCACCGCCGACGGCGGCATCGAGGTACGCCCGCACGAACTCGACCCCGACCCGTACGACCTCATCCACAACGTCACCGACGCGGTCCGCCATCCGACGCGGATCGACCGGCCGTACGTCCGCCGCGGCTGGCTCGACGGCGACAAGCGCGCACGACGCGGACGCGACACGTTCGTGCCCGTCACATGGGAGCGCGCGATCCGGCTCGTCGCGGACGAGATAAGCCGTGTCTACGGCGAGTCCGGCCCGGAGGCGGTCTTCGGCGGTTCCTACGGCTGGTCCAGTGCCGGTCGCTTCCACCACGCGCAGTCGCAGGTCCACCGCTTCCTCAACCTCTACGGCGGCTACGTCCGCGGGGTCACGAACTACTCGCTCGGCGCCGCCCTGGTCGTCGTACCGCATGTCGTGGGCCACAACGGCTCGATGCTGCATTCGAGTTCGACCTGGTCGGACCTGATCGGCAACTGCGAGCTGTTCGTCGGGTTCGGCGGCATCGCCACGAAGAACGCGGCCGTCAACGCCGGCGGAGCCGTCCGCCACGTGGCCCGGGGCGCCGTACGCGACCTGCACGCGGCCGGATGCCGGTTCGTGAACATCGGTCCGCTGCGGTCCGACCTGCCGGACGTGCCGGCGCAGTGGATCGCCTGTCGGCCCGGTACCGACACGGCGTTGATGCTCGCGCTCGCGCACGAACTCATCGCGACCGACCGCGTCGACAAGGCCTTCCTGGACAGCCACACCGTCGGCTACGAGCGGCTGCGCGACTACATCACCGGTGCCGCCGACGGCCGTCCGAAGAGTCCGGAATGGGCTGCCGGCATCTGTGACATACCGGCGTCCGTCATCCGGAAGCTGGCCGCCGAGATGGCGGCGAAACGGACCTTCATCTCGGTGGCGCCGGCGCTGCAACGCGCGGAGCACGGGGAGCAACCCGTCTGGATGGGGATCGCGCTCGCCGCGATGCTCGGCGGCATCGGGCTGCCCGGCTCCGGCTTCTCCGTCGGGCACGGCTCGATGGGCAACTACGGCAACCACCCCAATCTGCTGCGCAATCCGCCGCTGCCGCAGGGGCGCAACGGCTGCGAGGCGTTCATCCCGGTGGCCCGCATCGCCGACATGCTGCTGCACCCCGGCGAGGAGTTCGACTTCGACGGCGGACGGCACACGTACCCGGACATCCGGCTGGTCTACTGGGCCGGCGGCAACCCCTTCCACCACCACCAGGACCTGTTCCGGCTGCACGATGCCTTCCAGCGGCCGGAGACCGTCGTCGTCCACGAGCCGTTCTGGACCGCGACGGCCCGCCACGCGGACATCGTGCTGCCGGTCACGATGACGGTCGAACGCGAGGACATCGCGGCCGCGTCGAACGAACCCGAGATGATCGCGATGCGCCGGATCGTGCCGCCGTACGCCGAAGCCCGCGACGACTACCGGATCTTCGCCGACATCGCCGCCTGCCACCGGCTGGGCGAGCGTTTCACCGAGGGCCGCACACCCTGCGAGTGGATCGAGGCTCTGTACCGGGACTGGCGCGAACGGGTACGTGAACTCGCGCCGGACACACCGGCGTTCGCCGACTTCTGGGAACGCGGCAGCACCGCGATCCCGCTCGATCCAGCACCCCACAGCTGGCTCGACTGGTACCGCGCCGATCCCGAGGGGCGTCCGCTCGACACACCCAGCGGACGGATCGAGCTGTACTCCGAGACGGTCGCCGGCTTCGGCTACGACGACTGCCCCGGCCACCCCGTCTGGCGGGAGCCGGAGGAATGGCCGGGCTCCCCCCACGCACGGGAGTATCCGTTCGTGCTGGTGGCGAACCAGCCGTCCGGCAAGCTCCACAGCCAGCTCGACATGGGCTCGGCGAGCATGGCGACCAAGCAGCGGGGCCGGGAGTCGGTGGCGATGCACCCGGCGGACGCGGCCCGGATCGGCGTGGCCGCGGGCGATCCGGTACGCGTCCGGTCGCGCAGGCAGGCGTCGTTCCTCGGGATCGTCACCCTGTCGGACGGGGTGCGGCCCGGTGTCGTACGGGTGCCGACCGGGGCCTGGTTAGACCCCGACTTCGACGACCGGATGTGCGTGAGCGGCAATCCGAACAGCGTGACCCGTGACGTCGGGACCTCCCGGCTCGGGCAGGGGGCGACGGGCCAGCTGTGCCTCGTCGCCGTGGAGCCCTGGAACGAGCCGCTGCCGCCGCTGACCGTGCGGACGCCGCCGGTGGCCGAAGCCCGCTGAGGTTGCGGACGCGTTTCGAATCGTTTCCTTGCGGTTCCAGTTCGTTTGTGGGGGTTTATTAGGCAATCTCCATGTGTTTCACTCCATGACATGAGTAGTTTTCGTCTGATGCAAAACGAGAGTGCGCGCACCGGCGTACGGGACTGAGGTCGCACCATGATCGAATTCGACGGCGTCTCGAAGACGTATCCCAACGGGGCGAAGGCCATCGAGAACCTGTCCCTCACCGCCGAGACGGGCCGGCTCACCGTCTTCGTCGGCCCGTCCGGATGCGGCAAGACCACCTCGCTCCGCATGGTGAACCGCCTCATCCGGCCGACCTCCGGCACGATCCGGCTCAACGGCGAGGACGCCGCGCGCATGGACGAGACGGAGCTGCGTCGCCGGGTCGGCTATGTCATCCAGCACGTGGGGCTGTTCCCGCACCGCACCGTCGAGCACAACGTCGCCGTGACGGCCCGGCTCACCGGGAAGGACCGGCGGCAGGCCGTCGAGGTCGCGCGGGGACTCCTCGAACGCGTCGGGCTCGGCCCGGAGTTCTTCCGGCGCTACCCGTGGCAGCTGTCGGGCGGCCAGCAGCAGCGGGTCGGTGTCGCGCGGGCGCTGGCGGCCGAGTCGGAGTTCCTGCTCATGGACGAGCCGTTCAGTGCGGTCGACCCCGTCGTGCGGACGCAGTTGCAGGACGAGTTCCTGCGGCTCCAGCGCGAGTTCGGCAAGACGATCATCATGGTCACCCATGACGTCGACGAGGCGCTGCGCCTCGGGGACCGGATCGCCGTGTTCCGCGAGGGCGGGCACATCGCCCAGTTCGACGCGCCGGACGTGCTGCTCACCGCCCCGAAGGACGAGTTCGTGGCCACGTTCCTCGGAAACGAGCGGGGTTACCGCTCGCTCGGCTTCCGGTCGGCCGACCGTGTGCGGCCCGTGCCTGTCCGCACGGTGCCGCTGGACTCCACGGCGGACGGCGAGTGGCGTCTGGCGGTCGACGCGTGGGGCCGTCCGCTCGGCTGGCTGCCGCCCCTCGAAAAGGCCGAGCACGAGCACCTCGTGCCCTGCGGTGCCACAGCGGGCCCGGACGCCTCGCTCCGGGATCTGCTGAACGCGGCGCTCAGTTCCCCGACGTCGGCCGGTCTCGTCGTCGACGACGACGGAGTGGCCGTCGGGGTCGTGCCCATCGACGCGCTGCTCCCCGAGATCGCGGCGGCGGGCCGGAGCGAGGGCGCGCCATGCTGACCTGGGCCCGGCAACAGCAGTCGTACATCACCGACCTGACGCTCTCTCACCTCTATCTGTCGGTCGTCCCGATCCTCGTCTCCCTCGCGATCTCAATCCCCGTCGGGGCGCTGATCCACCGCTCGCGCCGCTGGAAGGCCGTGGTGCTGAGCGTGAGCGGAATCCTCTACACGGTCCCCTCCCTGGCGATCTTCGTGATCCTGCCGCAGGTCATCGGCACGCAGATCCTCGACCGGGTGAACGTCGTGATCGCCCTGGTCGTCTACAGCACGTCGATTCTGATCCGGACGGTCGTCGACGGCCTCGACTCGGTCCCGGCCGAGACGGAGCAGGCGGCGGTCGCCATCGGTTACCGCCCCCTGGCGAGGATGCTGCTCGTCCAGCTTCCGGTGGCCGTACCGGTGATCGCGGCCGGCCTGCGGGTCGCCGTCGTCACCAACGTGAGCATCGCCTCCATCGCCTCGCTGATCGGAGTGGAGCAGCTCGGCCAGCTCTTCACCCAGGGCGCCCAGCAGCTCTACCTCGATCCCGTGGTCGTGGGTGTCGTGCTGAGCCTCGCCCTCGCGGCCGTCCTCGACCTGGTCGTCCTCGCGCTCGGCCGTCTCCTGACCCCCTGGCGTCCGCCGAGCCGAGTGAGGCACGCATGAACTGGCTGTTCGATTCCCGCAACTGGACCGGCGGCGACGGCGTTCCGACGCGCCTCGCCGAGCACCTGGAGTACTCGGTGGCCGCCGTGGCGATCGCGCTGTTGATCGCCCTGCCGCTCGGCCTGGCCGTCGGCCACACCAGCCGCGGTAAGCGCGCGGTCGTGGGGCTGGCGAACGCGCTGAGGGCACTGCCCACCCTGGGTGTCGTCGTCCTGCTAGTCATCCTGCTGTCCCCGCACATGCACTCGAAGCTGGCCTTCTACCTGCCGAGCACCGTGGTCCTCGTGCTCCTCGCGGTGCCGCCGATCCTCACCAATGTCGTCGCCGGCATCGACGCGATCGACCGCAACGTCCTCGACGCCGCCCGCGGGGTGGGGCTCGGCCCGCTCGCCATCGCCTTCGGCGTCGAACTGCCCTGCGCGGCACCGCTCGTCCTGGCCGGCGTACGCAACGCGTTCCTCCAGGTCATCTCGGGCGCCGCGATCGCCGCATATGTGTCGCTCGGTGGGCTGGGGCGGCTCATCATCGACGGCCAGGCACAGCAGAACCTCTCCCAGATGCTCGCCGGCGGCGTCCTCATCGCGGCACTCGTCATCGCGGTCGACGCCGTCTTCGCCCTTCTCTCGAAAGTCCTGGTGTCCCCCGGGCTCTCCAGGAGCACCGGACGCCTCGTCCGGCTCCGCCCCTCCCTCATGATCCGCAGCACAGGAGAAAGCAATGCGTAGACGTATCCTCCTCACCGCCACCCTGACCACGACCTCCCTCGCCCTCGCCGGATGCTCGTCGTCCTCCGACTCCGGTACGACCGGCTCCTCGTCGAACGTCGTGGTCGGCTCCGCCAACTTCTCCGAGAGCCAGCTCGTCGCGGAGATCTACGCCCAGCAGCTGGAGAAGGCGGGCGTCAAGGTCACCCGGAAGTTCAACATCGGCAGCCGTGAGACCTACATACCGGCGCTCAAGGACGGCTCCATCGGCATCATCCCGGACTACCAGGGCGCGCTGCTGTCCTACCTGGACCCCAAGGTCGGGCATGTCACAGCGAGCGAGCTCACCTCCACGCTCACGTCCAAGCTCCCCAAGGGCGTCACCATGCTCAAGGCCGCGGCGGCGCAGGACGTCAACGTGCTCGCCGTACGTAGGGACACCGCCTCGAAGTACGGCCTGACCACCATCAGCTCGCTCGCCCCGCACGCCTCGAAGCTGTCCGAGGGCAGCGCGCCCGAGTGGAAGACCCGGTACGAGGGCGTCGTAGGCCTCAAGTCGGTGTACGGGATCACCTTCAAGTCGTTCGTGCCACTGGACTCTGCGGGGCCGCTGACGTTGGCGGCGCTGAAGAACGGGCAGATCGACGTCGCGCCGCTCCTCTCGACGGACCCGGCGCTGAAGTCCCTCACCGTCCTCAAGGACGACAAGGGGCTCTTCCTGCCGCAGAACATCGCGCCACTCGTGCGGGCCTCAGTGAACTCCAGCAAGATCACCACGGCTCTCGACGCGGTCTCGGCGAAACTAACGACCGACGACCTCATCGACATGAACGACAAAGTCAGCAACGAGCACCAGGCCATCGCCACGGTCGCGAAGAGCTGGCTCAAGGCCAACAACCTGTGACTCCGGACGGAGCGGGCATGATGATCAAGATCGGTGCCGGTGACCTGGGCCCGGCGGACATCACCGCGATCGCCGCCGGGGCTGCTGTCGAGGTGGACCGCGACACACTCGCGCGGTGCGAGTCGACGTACCGCGCCGTCGAGGCGACTCATCGTCGGGGAGCTCCGATCTACGGTCTGACCACCGGGGTGGGGGATCTGTACAAGGCCCCGGTGGGCGAGGCCGCGCACGACGAGATACAGCTCGCGATGCTCCGCGCCCACGCGACCGGCGTCGGTGAGCCGTACGACGACCGGACCGTCCGCGCGATCATGGCGTGTCTGCTCGTCTCGCTCGCGCGGGCCCGCAGCGCCGTCCGGCCCGAACTCGTCGAACGGCTCGCGGCGATGCTCAACCGGGGTGTCGTCTCGATCGCTCCCGCGCAGGGCTCGGTGGGCTACCTCACCGCGCCCGCGCACATCGCGCTGGTCGCCTTCGGCGCCGGGCAGGCCCGCCATGGCGGGGCCGTACTGCCCGGAGACGTGGCGATGCGCCGGGCCGGTCTCGCCACCGACGGTCCGGTGCTCCGCGAGGGGCACGCCATGATCAGTGGCACCTACGAGATCACGGCGCTCGCGGCCCTCGCACTGGAGCGCGCCGCCACGCTCGTCGACGCCACGGACGTGACCGCGGCCATGTGCCTGGAAGCGGTGCGCGGCAACACGCGCGGCTGGGAGCCGGCCGTACAGGACCTGCGCCCGCAGCCGGGGCAGGTCCGCACCGCCGCCCGTCTCATGTCACTCCTGTACGGCAGCGAGCCGGTTGCCGCCAACCGCCACCATCGGTTGCAGGACGCGCTCAGCCTGCGCTGTGTGCCCCAGGTGCACGGCGCGGCCCGCGACCTGCTCGACTTCGCCGGGCGCACGGTGACCATCGAGATCAACTCGGTGACGGACAACCCGGCCTTCCGGACAACGGAGCACGGCGAGGTCGAGGTGCTCGCCAACGGCAACGGGCACGGCGCGGCCTGCGCCCAGGCTCTCGACTACCTCGCCATCGCGATGGCGTCGGTGGCGAACATGTCCCACGCCCGGCTCGACCGCCTCACCAACTCCTCCCTGAGCGGGCTGCCGCCGTTCCTCTCCCGGCGCGGTGGCGCGGAGTCCGGCCTGATGGTGCTGCCGGTGACCGCCGCGGCGATGCTCGGGGAAGTCCGGCAGCTCGCCGGTCCCTCGTCGGTCCACTCGATGGTGACCGTGGCCGGGCAGGAGGACCACATCAGCCAGGGCGTGAACGCGGGCCAGAAGCTGCTGACCCTCCTGGACCGGGCCGCCGGGGTCGTGGGGATCGAGCTGCTGTGTGCGGCGCAGGCGCTGGACTTCCACATGCCCACCGCGCTCGGCCAGGGCACCGGCGCCGCCTACCGGGCGCTGCGTTCCGCCGTGGAACCGTACGAGTCGCAGACCGAGCTGAGCGGCCCCATCGAGGCGGCGAAACAGTTGGTGCTGCGCGGCGCGAGGCCGAACTCCGTAGCGGAGCCTGCCCGGTGAGCGCCGGCGGGGGTGTCTTGGGACCGCTCCGGGTCGCCGTGCTCGGCGGCGGCACGATGGGACGCGAGATCGCCCGGGTGTTCGTCACCGCCGGACACGAGGTGACCGTCTGGTCCCGCTCGCCGGAGACGGTCGCCGCCGTGCGGGCCGACCTCGACGGGGCCGTCGCAGGGGCGGACTCGGCGGCGGACGCGGCGAACGGCGCCGATCTGGTCGTAGAGACGATCGTGGAGGACCTGGGCCTCAAGACCGCGCTCCTCGCCGAGGTCGAACCGTGCCTGGCCGCGGACGGCGTGCTCACGACGAACACGTCGAGCCTGTCGATCACCCGACTGGCGCGGGGCCTGCGGAACCCTTCTCGCCTCCTCGGGATGCACTGGTTCCACCCGGCCTCCCACATGCCGCTCGTCGAACTCGTCCTCGGTGCCGACACCGCGCCCGACACCCTGGAGAGAGCCGAGCGCGTATGCGCGTCGCTCGGGAAGTCGACGGTCCTCGTCCGCGAGGACATACCCGGATTCGTCGTGAACCGCCTCCAGTACGCCCTCATGCGCGAGGCACTCGCCCTCGTCGCCGCCGGCGTCGTCTCCGCCGAGGACATCGACCTGGCCGTGTCGGGCACCCTCGGCCCGCGCTGGTGCGCGTCCGGGCTCTTCGAGCTGATGGACCTCGCCGGGCTCAACACCGTGCGGCGCGTCTCGAAGGTGATCATGCCCGCCCTGTCCACCGACGCCGAAGTACCCGAACTCATCGAGCAGTTGTGCGCCGAGGGCCGCCGCGGAGCCACGTCCGGCTCCGGCTTCTACGCATGGGCCGCGGACCGCCTGACGCGCGCCGGACACGCCCGCACCGCCTTCCTCACCCTGGCCCGCGACCTGGCCCGCGACCGACCATGACCCCACACCCCTCCCTGGAGAACACCATGCCCCGCCGAATCACCGCCGCTCGCGGCCCCGAACTCCGCTGCAAGGGCTGGCGGCAGGAGACGATCCTGCGCCTGCTGGAGAACAACCTGGAGAACGCCGCCATCCCCGAGGAACTCGTCGTCTACGGCGGCAACATGAAGGCCGCCCGCGACTGGGACGCCTTCGACGCCATCGTCCGGGCCCTGAAGGAGCTGGAGACCGACCAGACGCTGGTCGTCCAGTCCGGGAAACCCGTCGGGGTGTTCCGCACCTCGGACGACGCCCCCCTCGTGATCATCGTCAACGGGGTGGCCACGGGCAGTACCGAGGCGGAGACCCAGGAGCTGTTCGCGAAGGAACTCCTGATGGTCGACGGTATGACGGCCGGCGCCTGGCAGTACATCGGCAGCCAGGGCATCATCCAGGGCACCTACGAGTCGTTCATGCAGGCCGCCCGCCAGTCCCTCGGCGGCTCCCTGCGCGGGCGCACCATCCTCACCACCGGCGCCGGCGGCATGGGCGGCGCCCAGCCCCTCGCGGGCAAGCTCGCCGGTGCGTCGATCCTCGTCGTGGACGCCGAGCCGAGCCATCTGCGGCGCCGGATCGATGAGGGCTACCTCGACACGATGACCGACGACATCGGCGCGGGCGTCGACGAGTGGCTCGCAGCCGCCACTGAGGAGCGGGCCGCCTCCTTCGGTATCGCCGCGAACATCACCGAGGTGCTGCGCGAACTCGCCGACCGAGGTGTCGTCCCCGACGTGGTGACAGACCAGACGACCACCGACCCGCTGCACGGCTACCTCCCCGAGGGCCTGGACGAGGCGGGAGCGAAATACCTGCTGCGCACCGACCCCGACGAACTGCGGCGCCGTTCGACCGCGACCCTCGCCGAGCACGTACGAGGCCTGCTCGACCTCCAGCGCAAGGGCGCGATCGTCTTCGAGTACGGCAACGACCTCCGCAAGCAGGCCCTGGAGGCCGGAGTCGAGGACGCGTTCGAGATCGGCGGGTTCATCGACATGTTCATCCGCCCGCTGTTCTGCCAGGGCGTCGGGCCGTTCCGGATCATCGCGATCCAGGGCGACCCCGATACGATCCACGCGATCGACGCCATGCTCCTGCGCGAGTTCGCCGACGTGCCACGGGTCGTCGACTGGCTCGGGCGGGCCAAGGAGATCGCCTTCACCGGACTGCCCGCCCGGGTGTGCTGGCTGGGCCACACCGAACGCACCCGAGCCGCCCTCGTGGTCAACGACATGATCGCGCGCGGCGAGATCACCGGCCCGGTCGCCTTCAGCCGCGACCATCTCGACGCGGGGAGCGTGACCGCCCGGTACCGCGAGACCGAGAACATGCTGGACGGCAGCGACTGCGTCGGCGACTGGCCGCTGCTCAACGCGATCCTCAACGGCATCGCCGGCGCGGACCTCACCTCGGTCATCGGCTGGGGGTTCAAGGGCCTCAACTCCGGCCCGACCACCATCGCCGACGGCACCCCTGAGGCGGGGCGCCGCCTGAAGCGGGTCATGGACGCCGACACCGGGCTCGGCGTCATCCGGCAGGCCGACGCTGGCTACCCGACCGCCATCGCCACACGGGAGTCCTTCGGACTGGGTATGCCGAGTTGCAGGGGAGACGGAAGTGTCCGAGCAAAGAGGGCTCCATCGCGGTGATGTTCCCCCGTGATCTTCGACATGTTGTTGTTTCGCCGTGAGGTAGCCCCAGTGGACGTGCTTACGCAGGCGGCGTCTGTTGTAGAACCCGTCGATGAACCCCGTTGCTCCATTGGGTGAAGCCGCTGTGGTCGCCAGCCGGGTGACATTCCGGTCCGTGAGTACGTGGTGCAGGCGGTTCTGAGGGCGCGAACTGGGCGTTCAGCCGCGGAACTCGGGGGCGGTGGTGCTGTGTCCATGTGGCGGGCCCGGAGGCGGAGGTGCCCGTGATGACACGGGTTGTCGCCTGGGTAGCGTTCCCCAAGGGTGTCTGGCGATGAGGATCTGGGACAGTCTCGGTCTGCTGTTCCTGGAGAAGGAGTTCAGGGCAGCCTGCGGCGTCCGGGGACGTCCTGGCATCTCGCCCGGCCGACTGGTGTTGATCAGCAACCTTTAGTTCGCCGAGAACCTGACCGATCGCCAGGCCATGTACGTGGTGCAGGCCAGGATCGACGTGAAGTAGCTGCTGGGCCTGGAGCTGACGGACCCTGGCTTCGACCACACCGTGCTGACCGGGTTCGGCGACCGTGGCGGGCGCGGTCCGTCGCTCGACCACCACACAGGGTCTGATTGCGGCACTGGTCAATGGCTCCATGTGACGAGGGACGG
Organism: Streptomyces sp. S3(2020); assembly: GCF_013044505.1. Classification (GTDB taxonomy): domain Bacteria; phylum Actinomycetota; class Actinomycetes; order Streptomycetales; family Streptomycetaceae; genus Streptomyces. Next base: position 88,798 of record NZ_JABERD010000003.1, read on the forward strand.
GCGCGGACCGCGGCATTGCCGAAGGCCAGAGGCAAACAGGGCGCAGGATGTCGCAACTCGGGCGGACTCACGGCGAGAGGCGATGGCGATGACGTGATTGCCGTGCCGGTGCCGAGGACCGCCACGATGCCAGGCCGCCCAGAACTCGGTGCAGGTTCATGAGCCGGCACCATCCTCCCGAAGGGAGGGATTCGTCCCGGATGTCTGCGGTGGTCCGGTAGGGCGCAGCCCCACCGGGGCCGCCGGGAGGTCGGGCAGGGGGCGGCCGCAGATTTCACGAGCTTCGTCGTCGGACAGGCCGAACATGCGGAGCAGTTCCTCAATGATCTGGTCGGTTGCCTCGGTGTCGTCCCGCTCTGGATGATCGTGCAGGAATTGCCCAAGGCAGAGCATCGCGCCGACCACGACGACCAGGGCAAGTTCGGTGTCGCGTGCCCTGAAGCGGCCTGCTCGCACCGCGGCGTCGATGTCCCGACGAACACGGGCGGAGGCGCCTCGGCCCGAGCCGACCATGTCCAGCCCGCTCCTGAGGACAACCCTGCTCAGTTCAGGGCGATGCCTGTGTAGACGTCCGGTCATCCGGAAGTTCTGAGCGAACATGTGGGCCGGGTCGGTCAGTTCCGAGGTCAGTTCGTCGAGCAGGTCCCCGTGCACGTCAAGCGCGTCCTCGACCGCGGCCTGAAAGAGCTGCTCTCTGCTCCGGAAGTGGTTGTAGAACGACCCCATCCCCACATCGGCGGCCTGCGTGATGTCCAGGATCGCGACGTTCGTCCGTCCTGTGGCGATGAAGGCCTGGGCGGCCTGGACGAGCGCGGCGCGGGTGCGGGCCTTGCGTAGTTCCAGGCGGCTGACACTCCCCGTCTGTTGGGCCATGCCTGTTTCCCTCTCCCGACCGAAGCGACACAGATCACAATTGATGATTTCGTCATGTACTGTTTTACTGACGATACCATCGTGGCTGATGTGTTCATCAGTAATTTTGGAGGGGAGTTGCCATGGGGAGCCTGCGTGATCCGCACACGGATCTGCACAGCGAGCAGGGCGCGCTGAGGGGTGAGCACCCGGGACGGGCACAGAATCCGGTCGTGAAGGTGCACGACGTGGCCTGGGTCGAGTTCGAGAAGCCCGATCTTGAGCGGGCCGAGCTGTTCGCCCGTGCCTTCGGCTTCACCGTGTCGCTGCGCACGGCGGACGAACTGCAGTTGCGCGGCACGGACCCGGGTTCGCCATGTGTGGTCATCCGTCGTGGCCCGAGGTCACGGTTCGTAGGGTCGGCTTTCCGGGCCACCGACGACAGGGACGTCCTGCGGCTTGCTGAGGCAACCGGCCGTAAGGCCGCGAAGCTGCCGGAGAGCCTGGGCGGCATCAGCGTCGATCTGACGGACCCGAGCGGTTTCGGGGTGCGGGTCGTCTCGGGCACGCACGAGCTGCCCCCGCTGCCCGGTCAGGAGCCGCTGGAGTTCAACTTCGGGCATGACGTCACACGGGTGAACGCAGGCCAGCGAGCGCCGCGGGACCCGGCGAAGGCGCAGCGCATCGGACATGTGGTCCTGCAGTCGACGAAGTTCCGCGAGGCGCTCGACTGGTATCTCGAGCATCTCGGGATGATCGTCAGCGATTTCCAGTACTTCCCCGAGCAGCGTGAGCGCGGGCCGGTCATGGCCTTCCTGCGCTGTGACCGCGGCAGCACCCCCGCCGACCACCACACCGTGGCGATGAACCTCGGCCCGACGAACAAGTACGTGCACTCCGCCTACCAGGTCGCCGACCTCGACACCCTGGCCGCCGGCGGCCAGTACCTGCTCCAACACGGCTACCAGAGATCCTGGGGCATCGGCCGGCACATCGACGGCAGCCAGATCTTCGACTACTGGCGCGACCCCGACGGATTCCTGGTCGAGCACTTCACGGACGGCGACCTGTTCGACTGCACACTCGAACCTGGGTGGGGCGTCTTCGCCGTATCGACTCTGTCCCAGTGGGGACCGCCGCCAAGCAAGGACTTCCTCGGCGTCAAGCCCGGCCGGGAATCCCTGAGCGAACTGCGTGCGATGGCCGGTGCGCTGCGCGAAGACAACGAGTTCGACCGGCACAGCCTTCGGGGCCTATTGAAAGCAGCCGCGTCATGAGTACCTCCGTCCTCCGTACCGTCGACGCGCGGAGGGTCCTCACTCGCACGGGCACCACCGTGGCGGAGATGACGCCCTAACCACCGACGAACTCCTCGGCGGCCGGATGGCGGTCGCCGAGGCCGCGGCGAGCGTGGCCGTATAGCCGTCGAGGGGGGAGGGGCGCGGTCGGCCTCGGCAGGCAGCGCACCGTTGTACGGGACACCCGATGAGCGTCACACCGTGCCAGAACGTGAGCCGGTGAGCCCACCCGTCGCCGGACTGCCGGCAGAAGCCCACCGGCACGCGAACGGGCTATGGACGGGCTCGGCGCACGGTACACGGACCGGTCGCCCTCCTACGGGCCGCATCGCGGAAAGCGGGCTCTTGCGGTTCCGCCCCCTCGGCTTCCCGAACCCTGTGGCACCCCTCGACGCCACCCTCCGGCGGTGCTTCCAGGCGGCGAAGGCTCCCGCCAGGACGATTCCAAGTCGCCGCACGATCACAGGAAAGTACAGGTGCCCCATGAGCGTCAGATCCAGTGTGCTCGTCGCGCTGCTCGCCACGTTCTTACCCACCTTGGGCACGGCCAGGATCCTGGCCCTTCCACGGATGCGCCGACTGGCTGTGGAGAGCCGGCTCTTGACCTTGACGGGACGTGTCATCGGCGTACCGGAAGCGGCCGACGGCGTCCGCGCTGCTCCCTGGCCTCTCGATACCGCTGTAGGACGTCTTTGCCGACATCGGACTGCTGCTCTTGCTCATCGGCGCCCTCATCACCCATCTACGCAGTGGCGACAGGCCGCGGAAGTGGTCAGCCGCGCTGATCACGGCGCCGCTGGTCACAGGCCATCGCGCCAGGTGGCGCGATGAAAGAGTGGACACGACGGCAACAAGTGACGATTGACGTGGCCGTGGTGTGCCGCGAGGGTGACTGGCCATGCCGGCAGTGGCCGGACATGAACGACACGACGCTGAGGGTGCGCTGGATACGTCCTCCCTGCTCCACCTTCGAATGTGCTTCGTGTGATGTCGTCGTATTGCGTTGTCATGACCCTGTTCGTGAGCTGCCACGGTTGCATGAGGCCATGGGGGAGCGGTCGCTTCCCGTGCTCCTGGTCTGCCCCACCGCCGACGCCGAGCAGGTCATCACCGCGCTGAACCTCGGAGTCGTCGGCTATTTGGTCGATGAGGACTTGTGCAGCCGCGCGCTGACCGTGGCGACAGAGAATGTCGTACAAGGGCACACATGCTTTTCACCGGCGGCCGCCGACGCACTGATCAAGAGCATCCCTCCAGCCGCGGGCCCAGGAGAAGGCGCCGTCGTCGGACTTCGGGAGAAACTGTCGCCGCGCGAGCAGGAAGTCATGGATCTTCTGGCATCAGGAGTGGGGGTCACAGAGATCGGGCAGCGTCTTGCGCTTACCCGGAAGACTGTCCGCAACTACCTCAGCAGCATCTACTGCAAGCTCGGGATCTCAAACCGTACGGCGGCCGTCCTGTTGTGGCTTCGCGCCGATTAGCACCGAAACCGCCTACTATCAACCATGCGGCGTTGGCCTCCTCGCGCATCGGGCACAGCTCGGGATTCTCCCCGGGGGCGCGTCGACATTTGGATCACCTCGCCCTCGTCCCTCGTAGGGCTGCCTCAGCGCCTCCGTCGTGCAGGCCCGCCATGTGTCCTCGGCGGCGGAGATGCCGTTCTCGGTGACGGGCAGGCAAGCCCCTCCGTTGCCTGCCAGGTGTGCGGCAGCGCTATGCCAGGGCGTCGGAGGTGCGTCGCCCCGGCGGCGGACGAAGATCGGTCGCCGAGCGTGATCTCAGCCTGGCGTAGGCACTCGAGGTATGCATCATCGAACGGCGTGGGAGATCGGCGACCTCGCTGATGCCTACCCCTGTGGATTCGATCCCGGGCAGAAGCGCAGCCCGGCGGACAGCGCGCTCCGTGAGTCCTTCTACGCTCTGTCGGCTACCCAAAGCGATGGGCTTGCAGAGCGGGCGTCACTGGGCGTGGTGCCGCGCTTGCGTCCTGTCCTGTCCCACGCCTGGGTTCGGGTTCGGGGGCGGGCCTGGGGTGGTCGACTGCGTCTCGCGTCGCCGCGACTCTTCCGCGCGAGCGCGGATGCTGCGGGAGTCGTTGCGATCCGCGTGCTCAACGAGTACACAGGACCGGCACGCGGGCCAGACTTGAGGGACCCGGTTGGCCTTGTCGACGTGGCCGCATTCGGCACAGGTGCGGGAGGCGTATGCCGGGTCCACGTATAACACGGAATCCCGGCCTTGTGGGCCTTGTACGCGATGAGGTGCCCCAGTTGGAGGTGGCCCGTTGGGGTCTGCGAAGCCGTACGCGCTTGCGAAAGTTCCCGATCTCGGAGTAGGCGTGGTCACGCAACGTGAAGGTCCGCTTCACATCCCTCTCGAAGGCGACTCCGGACGCCCAGGACGCCGTCTCGTTGCAGGCGTGCAGGGCCGCCTCAAGCGCCGCCGCCTGTACGGGTGTTGGCAACAGTATTGACCTGCAGCTCCGCATCGCCACCACACGATGCGATTCCTCCCAGGCGGAAACGCCTCGTATTTCTCCACACAAGAATCTCGCTGAACTTTTTCACCACCGGTAGGGATATCTGCCTCTAGTGGCTGCTGAGGCCTGAGTGAAAACCTGACGCACGGAAACCTCCCTCCGGACTCGGTCCACGGCCTACGGACCGCAACCCGCGCGCGAAAAGTTCAGGTGTCAGGTAGTTCGACTCCGACTCGAGGCTTCCGAATCGACCAGGGACTAGACGCCATGTCTGCCAAGTGCAAGGAGTTCTGAGTGTCTGTCAGGAAAGCGGGATCATCGCATCGTGCCCGGCTGTCGCGCCGTAAGAAGATACTGGGGCTCGCCGCCATCGGCGTAACCATCACTACCACCACCATCCTGTCTACCGCCTACGGCGCCTTGCTGCCCGCCGACCCGTCGCCTGTCCTCGACCTGAACACGCGGGAGACCTTCGATACCGGCGCGCTGATGGCACAGCTCTGCCCTGCCCCCCGCAAGAAGGAATACTGGACGGATGTCACCTACTGGTTCTACGACCCCGTGAGCGGCGCCATCGCGGAGGACGAAGCCAAAGGCACCTTCCTGGAGAAATCCAGCGTGGAACTCCACGCCTTCGAGGGCCACTGCGAGTGGCCGGTCACCGAGGTGAAGGACGCACTCGGACCAGCTCAGCAGGTCTCACGGCCCATGGTCAACTGCGGGGATCAGGTCACCCTGACCGAGTCGGTGACCCAGAGCTTCTCGACCAGCGAGACCTACACCACCTCCGTCTCCGTCGGCGGCGGCTTCGACATCACCGTGATCAAAGATGTGCTCTCGCTCAGCGGCAACGCGGATGTGACCAACTCCTGGTCGTTCGGGGAGACGAAGACGATCTCCCGCGCGGTGACGATCAGTGTGCCCGCACGAACCAAGGGCCACTTCGAGCGGGTTCCGGTGATCCGCTCCGTGGTCAGTCAGCCGGTATTCGTCATCGAGAAGAACACGCTGCTGAATCCGGATGGCAAGAAGGGAATCAACGGCTGGGAGGACAGCGGCAGCATCCGGGTCACCTCGCCCGCGTTCAAGACCACCTCAAAGGCGGACGTGCTGGACGAGAACGACTTTCCCGCGGGCACCATCCGCGCCCAGGACGCCCCGGTCACCTCCGAGGACTGCGACTGATCGGGGCCAGTGTCCTTCAAGGACAGGAGAAGGCCCGGCGGTAGACCGTACGTCTCGGCTGTCGCCGGGGGCTTGGTGACGAGTCGGTCGGCCACCAGATGGCGTGCTGCTCCTTCGGTGATGCCGCTGGCGACCGGTCATCTGGCCGTGAGGACGTTGTCGTGGTGGAGACGGGCGGCGCTGTTCTCCAAGTGGCGGCAGGCACTGTCTGTCGCACTCGGCTGATCTGTGGACAGGCACAGCCGGTCGGCATCCGCCGCGGCTCCCGCGGCTTCCCGCCGAGCCGGGCGGCTCAGTACCTTTGGTGACAGAGCCGCCGCGAGGACATCCTTGTTGATCATGGTGACCTCGCCGCACCCGGGCTCTCCGTCGGCGTCCGACGGAGGCCTGCGGCGACGCCGAGGAATCGGACCTTTCCGTCGTTCATTCCCGGGGCCGACAAAGCGGACCGCAGGTCACAAGCCGGCTTGCCGTCACAGTTCCCGTGTCGTCTCGTCCCCGAGGCGGACCGGTGGGAGTGGTCAACCTGGTCGCCAACTTTTTTAAATGATAGATTTTCACAGCTGAAACAACGCGGTCACTCAAGGTGAGGTCGCCGGGGCGTATCGCGTCCTGCGGGACCGTGTGCGTGTGCCCCTCTATGGCGGTGAGCCGACAACTCATGGAGACCACATGATCCGCACGTCCTTCGACGACGGCTGGCAGGTCCGGCCCAAGGTCAACCCGTTCGCCGAACTGTCAGGTCACGTGGTCCCCTTCAGGCCGGTGACGCTCCCGCACGACGCGATGATCGATCAGCAGCGCTCGGCCCCGGACGGCGAGATCACGATGGAGGGTGCCGCCGGCGCGTACTTCCCGGGCGGCGTCTTTGAGTACCGCAAGACCTTCTTCGTGCCCGAGGAGCACAGGGGCAAGCGGATCTTTGTCGAGTTCGAAGGCGTGTACCGCGACGGCACCGTCCACATCAACGGCGCGTACGCGGGCCAACGGCCGTACGGCTACTCGCACTTCCGCATTGACGCCGATCGATTCCTGCGGTTCGGCGCGGAGAACGAGATTCGGGTCGAGGCCCGTGCTCACCGTGACTCACGCTGGTACACGGGCGCGGGAATCTACCGCGGCACCTGGCTGCTCGTCGGAGAGGCCGTCCGTATCGCGCCCGACGGCGTCCAGGTCACCACCCCGGACATCGACGACTCGCGTGCCGTGGTCGAGGTCGCGACGAACGTGGCCAACGACTCGATCGAGGTTCGTACGCTCGATGTCGCCACGGAAATACGGGACGCGTCCGGGGCGGTTGTCGCGAGCGACCTGTCGAAGGTGACGGTGCTGCCCGGTGAGCCGGCGACGGTCCGGCAGCGCCTATACGTTCCCTTCCCGGCCCGGTGGAGCACCGACACGCCGAGTCTCTACGACTGCCGCGTGGCCCTGAAGGACGTGGACGAGGAGAAGGTCACCTTCGGTATCCGTTCGCTGCGACTCGACCCGGTCCGGGGACTGCGACTCAACGGCGAGACCGTGAAGCTGCGGGGCGCCTGCGTCCATCACGACAACGGCGTCCTCGGCGCGGCGACCTACGCCAGAGCCGAAGAGCGGCGGGTGGAGATCCTCAAGGACGCCGGGTTCAACGCGATCCGTATCTCCCACCAGCCGATGAGTAAAGCAATGCTGGACGCCTGCGACCGCCTCGGCATGCTCGTCGTGGACGAGGCGTTCGACGTGTGGACGTCCGGCAAGAGCGAGTTCGACTACAGCCTGAACTTCCCGGAGTGGTGGGAACGCGACGTCGAGGCGATGGTCGCCAAGGACTTCAACCACCCCAGCGTCGTCATGTACTCGATCGGCAACGAGATCCCTGAGACCGGTTCGCCCTTCGGCGCGGTGTGGGGACGCAGGCTCGCCGAGAAGGTCCGCGCCCTGGACGCCACGCGTTACGTCACCAACGCCGTCAACGGCATGCTCGCCGTGATGTCCGAGCTGGGCGCCCTCCAGCAGCAGGCACTGGAACAGGCCGCGGAGGACGGCGCCGGCATCAACACCCTGATGGCGGACGCGGGCGACGCGATGAACGCGGTCAGCTCCTCCGGGCTGGTCAGCGAGCGCACGGCCGAATCCTTCGCCGCTCTCGACGTGGCCGGCATGAATTACGCCGACGCCCGCTACGCCCTGGACCGCGACCTGTTTCCGAGCCGGATCATCCTCGGCACCGAGACGTTCCCTACCCGTATCGCAGGCAACTGGCGGCTGGTGAAGGAGCACGGTCATGTCATCGGTGACTTCACCTGGACCGGCTGGGACTACCTGGGCGAGGTCGGCATCGGCCAGCCCCAGTACCTCACCGAGGACACCCCCCGGCCGGCGCACAACGCGCCCTACCCGCACCTCGTGGCAGGGTGCGGCGACATCGACATCACCGGGCATCGCCGGCCCGCCTCCTACTACCGTGAGATCGTCTTCGGCCTGCGGGCCGAGCCGTACATCGCGGTTCGCCGTCCGGAGCACCACGGCAAAACCTGGGCAGGTTCGCCGTGGGCCTGGAGCGATGCGGTCTCCAGTTGGACCTGGCCCGGCTTCGAGGGCAGACCGGTCACGGTCGAGGTCTACAGCGACGCGGACGAAGTCGAACTGGTGGGCAACGGAAACTCCTTCGGGCGACGGCCGGTGGGTGCTGAGCACCGCTTCCGCACCGAGTTCGAGATCGTCTACGTGCCCGGGGAACTGGTCGCCGTCGCCTACCGGGACGGTGTGGAGACCGGCCGCACCAGCCTGCGGTGGGCCAATGGGCCTGTACGGCTGACCGCCGAGGCCGACCGTGAGGTCATCCGCGCGACGGGCGGGGACCTGGCCTTCGTCACCCTGACCCTCACCGACGAGCGGGGCACCTGCCACACCGGCGCCGATCGCCTGATCAGCGTCGAGGTGTCCGGAGCCGGGGAGCTGATCGGCTTCGGCAGCGCAGCCCCGTCGACCGAGGAACGGTTCGACACCACGGAACGCCACACGTACGAGGGGCGCGCGCTGGCCGTCCTGCGACCCACCTCCAGCGGAAAGATCCGTCTCACCGCAACCGCTCCGGGATGTGATCCGGTGGAGGTCGTCGTCACGGCCGAACAGCAGCCGTAGAACCACCACTACCAGGAACTGTGACCATGATCGACCGTGAGTCCCTTGTCCGCCGCCACTCCGTCGAGATCACCCGACCCGATTCCTCTCATGTCCTGACAGTCGGCAACGGTGACTTCGCGTACACCGCCGACATCACCGGCATGCAGACGTTCACCTCCTATCACGACCCGTCCGCGGCCCTCGCCGAGCAGCGCCTCGCCGTCCCCAGCGCGACGCTGTCGAACTGGGGATGGCACTCGATGCCCAACCCCGACGAGTTCGTCCTCGATGACGCCATGTCGACTTATGAGACGGCACGTGGCCCGGTCCGGTACCCGGACAAGTTCGACGTCGCCTCGATGAGGGGCGGCGAGGTGGCGGAGGAGTTCCGCGCCGGAGCCTGGCTGCACATGAACCCGCACCGGATCGACCTCGGACGGGTCGGACTGTGTCTGCGCCCCGCCCCCGGCGCCGCGCCCGAGACGGACCCGGAGGTGCTCACGAACCCCCGCCAGCGACTTGACCTGTGGTCGGGCACGATCAACAGCAGCTTCGAGTACGCCGGTCAGGAGGTGCGGGTCACCACGGTCGCCCACCCGCACCACGCACAGGTCGCCTTCCGTGTCGAATCGGAGCTGCTGGCGTGCGGTCTCGCTGGGGTGGTCCTGAGATTCCCCTACGCCAGTGACAGCTTCTTCCAGACCTCCGACTGGACGTCCTCCGACCGGCACGAGTCGACACTGGAGCGGCTGGGGCAGCGAGCGGCCAGGATCCAGCGCGTGCTGGACGACACGACCTACGCGGTACGGCTCGACTGGACCGAGGGCTCGCTGGCCGCGACCGAGGTGCCTCACGAGTTCGAGGTGTCCGGTTCGGCGAACAGGCTCGAGCTTGTGGTCGACTTCGCTCCTGACGGCGAGCCTGCGGGCGGCACGTTCGAGACCGTGGCCAGCACGGCCTCGGCCTGGTGGCGCGACTTCTGGACCTCGGGTGCCGCCGTCGACTTCACGGGCAGCACCGACCCGCGGGCGGCGGAGCTGGAACGGCGCGTCGTGCTGTCGCAGTATCAGACGGCCGTGAACAACTCCGGCTCCCTCCCGCCCCAGGAGTCGGGACTCGTCGCCAACTCCTGGTTCGGCAAGTTCCATCTGGAGATGCACTGGTGGCACGCGGCTCACTTCGCGGCCTGGGGGCGCCCCGAACTGCTCGCCCGCAGCATGGACTGGTATCTGTCCATCCTCGGCTCTGCGCGCGAAACGGCCCAGCGGCAGTGCTACGAGGGCGCTCGCTGGCCCAAGCACGTCGGCCCGGACGGCCGGGAAAGCCCCTCGGACATCGGCGCCTTGCTCGTCTGGCAGCAGCCCCATCCCCTCTATCTGCTCGAACTGCTCTACCGCAGCAGGCACGAGGACCAGCGGGCGAAGTTGGTCAGCCGGTTCGCCGAACTCGTCGACGAGACGGCTCGGTTCATGGCTTCCTTCGTGGAGGAGCGCGACAGCACTTACCACCTGCCCGCGCCCGTGATGCCCGCGCAGGAGTTCTACGACGCCCGGACCACCGAGGACCCCACCTTCGAACTCGCCTACTGGTGGTACGGGTTGGAGATTGCCCAGTCCTGGCGCGAGCGCCTCGGCCTGGAACGTGACAAGCGGTGGCAACACGTCCAGGACCACCTGGCCGCGCCGCACCAGGATCCGGAGCGCGGGACGTACACGGCGATCGCGACCGAGCCCTATCTTCGCCGCGACGACCACCCCTCGATGCTGTTCGCCCTAGGTGTCGTCCCCGCCGGTCCGCTCATCGACGCGGGCACGATGGAGGCAACGCTGCTCGATGTTCTTGACGACTGGCAGTGGGAGTCCGCATGGGGCTGGGACTTCCCGGCCGTGGCCATGACCGCCACCCGAGTGGGGCGCCCGGACCTCGCCGTGGACGCCCTGCTCATGGACACACCGAAGAACACGTACTCGCTGGTCGGCCACAACCCGCAGTTCGGCAGCGCCCTGCCGCTGTACAACGCGGCCAACGGCGGTCTGCTCGCTGCTGTGTCCCTCATGGCGGCCGGTTGGGACTCCACAGACGCCGCCGGTACCGAATGCCCGGGCTTTCCGCGCGATGGCAGCTGGCAGGTCCGGCACGAGGGCTTCACCGTCTGGCCCTGACGGACCGGACCGGCCGTCGGTGAGACGGCCCGGAGATCTCGGAGCGGCTGGGCGGGCGCCGGTTCCCTGACGAAACCGGTTCCCTGCCGCTCTGAGGTGGCGGGGCGGCCCGCGCCACACACAGGGTGGCGCGGGCCGCCCCGCTGTACCTTCATGCCGGCGGCGAGCGACCGCAGAGGCGCAACGGCGCAGGCCCACGCCGACTCGCCGACGAAAACGGTGAAGTACGGTCTGTCCGGTGACGAACCAGCGAAAGCCACGAGGTCCGTATCGCAAGAGCGCGGAGCGCCGGGAACAGATTCTCGAGGCTGCCTACGAAGCCATCGACGAGCACGGAGAGCGAGCCTCACTCCAGGACATTGCCGACCGGGTCGGGGTGACACAGCCGGCGCTGACCTACTATTTCCCCACGCGTGACGAACTGCTTCTCGCGGTTCTGGACCGGCGAGATGTGGTGGGTAAGGCCTTCGCCGACGAGGGCCGGACCATGATCGATGGCATGGTGGCGAGCACGCGCCACACCACCGACCATCCGGGCCTGGCCAAGCTGTACGTCACACTCTCCGCGGCGGCCACGGATCCTGAGAGCCCGGCGCACAGCTATTTCACCGAGCGCTACCGGAACCTCGCGGGCGAGATCACCCAGTATGTTCAGCAGCAGCAGCGCGACGGTGAGGTCCGGGCCGACGAACCTGCCGGCCACCTGGCCAGGACATTGCTCGCGGTGCTGGACGGCCTGCAGGTCCAGTGGATGCACGACCCTTCGGTGGACATCGCCGCGATCGCGGAGACGTTCACGCGGATGCTGCTGCCTTCGACCGGCACGGGGGAGTCGGAAGTGGCCGGCTGACCGGGCTCGACGGTTGCTTGCCTCGGCGGGCGGCGCGTGCAGCGCGCCCCGGCTCCCCGTGCGGGCGGAGCCTTTGTACTCCGGGCGCGGAGGCTGGCCCTGAAGTTTTTTAGATGATAGATTTTCGGCCGGAGGACGCTCCCACGGGTCTTGGTTTTCTCTCGGGGCGATCTACTCGCGGCCGGGGGCGGGATCCGCTCGGCCGGTAACACGAGCTGGTATCCACGACCTGGCGCGAAGGATGTCGTCGCGCTCAGGAGCGGGTCTCCGACCACCCGGCCGTTCGACAAGGCGGGCGCGGCCTGCACGGGGTCGGACGCAAGGTCCGCCCGAGGTCCGCCGTCACAAGGCCGGGCCCGACCACGAGCGATCCCGCGTCGGCGAGTCGACCATCGTCGACGCACGCGGGATGCGACCCCGCGCGGACGCTGTCGCATCCATCCTGGCGTCCGTACCCGCACTTCCCCGGCGTCCCTGTGTCCACCGACCACCTGACCGCGAGCCTGGAGGCGATCCGATGAGCCGCAACCCCGACCTTCGCCACGACTTCCTGTGGGGTGCGTCCACCTCACCGCACCAGATCGAGGGGAACAACCTCAACAGCGACTGGTGGCGCACGGAACACCAGAACGAAGGCCGCCTGGAGCCCAGCGGCGACGCGTGCGACAGCTACCACCGCTACGGCGAGGACATGCGGCTGCTGGCAGACGCGGGTCTGAACGCCTACCGGTTCGGCATCGAGTGGGCGCGCGTCGAACCGGAGCCCGGAGAGTTCTCGCGGGCCGAGCTCGCCCACTACCGCCGCATGATCGACACGGCGCGCGGCCTCGGCCTCGAACCCGTCGTCACCCTGCACCACTTCACCGGCCCTCGCTGGTTCGCCGACGAGGGTGGATGGGCGAGCCCGACCGCCGTCGACCGGTTCACCGCGTACGTCGAGCGCGTCTGCGGCATCCTCCACGACGTCACCTGGGTCTGCACCATCAACGAGCCCAACATCCTGGCCATGATGAGCGGTATGGCGGCGGCGATGGCCCAGGGCGTGGATCTCAACCTCGGCGCCGACGTCCGGATGCCCACCCCTGACCAGGACATCGGGGAGACCCTCGTGCGCGCGCACCGGGCCGCCGTGGGCGTCGTGCGCGAGCGCACCTCGGCAAAGGTCGGATGGACCGTGGCGCAGCAGTCCCTGGTTCCCGCGCCCGGCAGCGAGAAGATCTACGCCGACCTACGGTGGGCCTGGGAGGATCTCTACCACCACGGGGCCCGCGGGGACGACTTCCTGGGGGTGCAGTCGTACACCAGCCAGACGGTGGACGAGAACGGCATCGTTCCCGTGCCCCAGAGTCCCGACAACACCCAGACCGGCTGGGCGTATCGGCCCGACGCGCTCGGCATCGCGCTGCGGCACGCCTGGGAGGCCACCGAAGGGATCCCGTTGCTGGTCACCGAGAACGGCATCGCCACCTCCGACGACACTCGCCGGATCGCCTATACGGCCGAGGCGCTGAGGCACTTGTACGGAGCCGTCGCCGAGGGCATCGACGTCCGCGGGTACCTGCACTGGTCGGCACTGGACAACTTCGAATGGGGTAACTGGGCGCCGACGTTCGGGCTGATAGCCGTCGACCGTGAGACGTTCGGGCGCACGCCCAAGCCGAGTCTTTCCTGGCTCGGCGGTGTCGCCCGCAACGGCGGCATTCTGGAAGCCAGGGCCTGAGGGCGAGGGCTGCCTGCGGCTGGCAGCCATCGTCGGGTGCCGGAAGGGTCGGACGAGGTCATCCCGCTCTCCCGGACGGCGACGGAGGCCGGCCGCGCCCGGAAGTGCAGACGCCCAGACCGCAGTGCACGGCTCCGGCTCCGACGTGCAGGCGAGTTGGTCAACCGGACGGGGTCAAGTGGTCCCACCCTCGATCAACTGGAAACGGACCTCGGCGCGCGCGCCGATGAATCCCCCCTTGTCCAGGCGGGAGAGGATCGATTGCACGGTCGCCTCCGTCACCAGGGACGTGTCGTACTCCATGGTCGTCAGTGGGGGAGTCGTCAGGCGGGAGAGGGGGGTGTGGTCCATGCCGATCAGTGCCAGTTCGTGTGGCACCCGCCATCCTCGGAGTGCTGTGGCGTGCAGCAGGGCGGTCGCCACGTCGTCGTTGTAGCAGCCGATGGCGAAGCCCGGCTCGCCGAGTTGGTCCAGTGCGGCCACCGCGTCCTCGGCGTTGATCCCGAGAGTGAGGATCCGCGGGTCGTCGATGTCGCGTGCACGGCATTCGTTCACGAACTCACGTTCGCGAGGACCGCCGAAGGTGTCGCTGCGCGCATCGCGCAAATGGGCATAGGCGAGTCGCCGATAGCCCCGATCGATCAGGTGGCGCGCCTGCAGTCTGCCGATCTCGGAGTTGGAATCAGGGTGTGACGAGCTCTCCGGGTCGATCGCCTCGACGCCTCTACGCTCAAGCAGGTGCCTGTCGTCGTCGGAGAACGGAGTGAGGGACAGGACTGCCCGCGGTTTCATGCCGATGACGAGGCGATCCAGCGACGCTGAGGTGTGTGTCGAGAGCCGGAGGACCAGGGCGAGTCCGCGCTTTGACAGTTCGTCGGTCAGGGCTCCGTAGATGTCCTGAAGGTTTCCACCGAAGGTCGTGTCGGGGATGAGTGCGATGACGATGTCACTTGAGCCCTTGGCCAGGGTGCGCCCCGCGGCGGAGGGCTCATATCCGAGTTCGTCGACGGCTTGGTGCACCCGTGCGCGTGTCTCCGCCGCGAAGTGCTCTCCGCGGCCGTTCAGGATCTGACTGACGGTGGATCGCGAGACACCTGCCCTGTCGGCGACGTCCTGACTGGTAGCGATCACCGCTGCCTCCCTTGCCTTGAAGTTCAGGTCGCCCAGACGTCATTGACGCGCGACACTTACAGTTTACATCGCTATTGACGCGCGTTAATAAGCTCTGCTTTGCTTTTGACGCGCGTTAACGGACGAGGACCTGTCACCGCGCGGTACCTGGACCACGACGACGTGTCGGGAGCCTTACATGGCGAGCTCCGCCTTCAGCGACATACGGGCGCATCGCCCGGCCGCGGACAAGACAACGGACATCCGGGCAGTGCTCGCCGCCCTGCCCTTGGACGAGAAGCCCGCTCTGCCGTCAGGGAACGGGGCTTGGTGGACGTCGGACGCGGCAAGCTCGGGGGCTTCCTCGGTGGTGGGCACCGCCGGGCGGCAGGGGGTCCGATCGGGCGCCCCGGCTACCGAAAGCCTCCCCTGGGGGGCGACTCACCGACTTCGTCTGTTCCAACCGACCGACCACGGTCGTCGGAGTGGGCGAAAGCGTTGGGTGAGGCTGCGACGCAAGGTCACCGGCACCGCCTCGGGGACCTGTGGGGACGCGGCGCGGGCAAAGGTCGGCGACGTCAACTCGCGGGTCGAACGCCTTGTCCGCGAACTCAAGATTTTCGCCAAAAGCGACTTACGCCCCGGTGGTCTGCGCCCGTAGAGGCGGGGCCGCACGTCGGGGACCTGCCGTTTGTGACCGCCTGCCACGAAGGGCGGCGGCTTCGCGCTCGACCGGACCCACGATCTGGATTCAACGGTCACGGAACGGCGGGCAGACGTGGTCGTCGTCTTGCCGCCAGCGCAAAGCGCCGGAGTCGGGTCACGGCCACCCATCGGGACACACTCCGAATCGTTGACATGGCCGGGAGCGTCCAGACCGCCGCCAGGTCTCCATGAGCGGAGGCCGCCTGTCACTCGCCTTCGTCATCGAGCTGCCCGCGGCAGCGCCCCCACTCCCTGGGTCGGCCACTGCGTGCCCAGCCCAACCCGCACGCCGACTCCGGAGGACCCCGCAAGTCCCCGTACCACCTACTTGAAGGACCGCACATGTCACAGAAACTAGCCACCACCGAGGACACTTCAGAACCAAACGCCAAGATCCGGTTTGGTGTCCGGCACACACTCATCCTGCTCGCCCTGGTGTGGACCGCGCAGATTCTCCCCATCGTGAGCATCCTGGCCGGCAACGCGCAGTCCGCGATCGCGATCCACTTCCGCACCACCCAGATCGCCTGGTTCAGTCTGCTGGGCGTCCTGATCGGTACGTTCATCATGCCCTTCGTGGTGAAGGCCGCCGGTGTGTACGGCAAGAGGCGCGTGATGATCGTGATCTCAGTGCTCGGGCTCGCCGGCGACGTCATCGCGGCCGTCGCGTCGAACTACGCGACGCTGCTCGTCGGACGCGGCATCGCAGGCTTCTACGTACCGATCGCGGCGCTCTCCTACTCGATCGCCCGTGACGTGTTCCCCCGCCACCTGGTCGGGCCTGCCAGTGGACTCATGGGAGGCGGTCTCGGCCTGGTCGGGCTCGGCGGCCCGTTCCTCACCGGGTGGGTCATCGACGACTTCGGCTTCCGCGGCGCGCTGTGGGCCATGGCGCTCGCCACGGCGCTCAGCCTGGTGCTGCTGATCGCCGTCGTGCCCGAGAGCCCTGTCCGCGAGGAACGGGCCCGCATGGACTGGCTGGGCGGAGTGCTGCTCGGGGGTGGCCTCACCGCCATCGTGTACGCCATCGGGAAGGGTGCCGAATGGGGCTGGACCAGCGGCAAGATCTTCACCTACATCGGTGCGGGCGTGCTGGCGCTGCTCGCCTTCGCGGTCGTCGAGAGCCGTGCCGCCCACCCGCTGTTCCCGGTTTCGATGCTCAAGCGGCGCAGGGTCTGGTCCGTGCTGATCGCCACAGCGGTGGTCGCGGCGGCGGTCTATTCGGTGGGCACGGTCATGCAACTGCTTGCCCTCATGCCCAATATCCCCGGCATGTCCGCGGGTCTGGGCTGGTCGGCGACGGACAACGCGATCTACACCAGCCCCATGAGTGTCCTGATCATCACGGTGTCCGTCGTGACAGGCGTTCTGGCCCGACGGATCGAGCCTCGCGTCCTGTTGGGCACGGCCGCGTTCTTCGCCGCCGCCGGCTTCGCTCTCGGCTCTTCTCTCCACCACTCGGTGTCCGAGATCATCATCATGGGTCTGGTAGCCGGAGTGGGCACGGGCATGACGGCTGCCATCGTGCCCATCATGATCATCGCGGCGGTTCCGCCCGAGGAGCAGGCGCTGGCCAATGGGGCCCAGAGCATGGTGCAGGGCGTCGTCCAGGCAGTTGTCCTCCAGGTCACCTTCGTGGTCATGGCCAAGGGCGGAACGGTTGCGAAGGGCACCCAGTTCTACAGCGACGGCGGCTTCACCAACGGGTTCTGGCTGATGGCCGGCTGTGTCGTACTGGGTGGTCTCCTCATTCTGCTGATACCGAAGGGCAAGGGACTCGACCAAGCCGAAGTCGGCCAAGCGGTCGCATGACCGAGTCTTTCCGGGCCGGTCCCTCCGGGGGACCGGCCCGACCCCCTGACGGTCCCACTGGGCGCCCATGCCGTTCTCGGACGGAGCCATCGGCGGCCTCGTCATCTCGCGCGCCGTCCCCTTTCGCTGACGCGCACGGACGCCCGCCGCGTTTCCGTCGCGACAGCTGCCCGCCACCCCTCACCGTGGACCCCGCCCGGTCCGGCACAGAAGGACATCACATGCAGAAAGTAGCCCCGCAGTCCCTGTCGCTCGAACAGAAGGCGTCGTTGCTGACCGGCGGTGGCTTCTGGTCCACCGAGGCTCTCCCCGAGGAAGGCATCGAGGCGATCGTGCTCGCCGACGGTCCACATGGTGTCCGGCGGCAGAAGCACGGCACCGATCATCTGGGTCTGCACCACAGCGAACCGGCGACGTGTTTCCCGCCCGCTGTCGCGGTGGGATCGAGCTGGAGCGAGGACGTGGCGGCGAAGATCGGCGCCGCTCTCGCCGAGGAGGCCCGGGCGCTGGGAGTGGACGTCCTGCTCGGACCCGGCGTGAACATCAAGCGCTCCCCGCTCGGCGGCCGCAACTTCGAGTACTACTCGGAGGACCCGCTCCTGTCCGGGGTGCTGGCCACCGCCTACGTGAGAGCTCTTCAGGCCGGTGGCGTCGGGGCGTCGTTGAAGCACTTCGCGGCCAACGACCAGGAGACCGAGCGCATGGTCATCAGCGCCGACGTCGACGAACGAACGCTCCGGGAGATCCATCTGGCTGCCTTCGAACGCGTCGTCACGGAGGCCGAACCGGCCACGGTCATGTGCTCGTACAACAGCGTCAACGGCGTTCAGGCCTCGGAGAACCACTGGCTTCTTACGCAGGTACTCCGAGACGAATGGGGGTACTCCGGCGCGGTGATCTCTGACTGGGGCGCCGTGCGCTCACGTCCCGCGGCGTTGAACGCCGGTCTGGATCTGTCCATGCCGGGACCTGGCCATCATGCGACGCAGGCGCTGGTCGAAGCCGTACAGGCCGGCCATGTCGAGGAGTCGGCAGTGGACCGTGCCGCGCAGCGCGTGCTCGCACTTGTCGGGGCGGCCGGCCGCCGACCGGCCGCCGTGGACCTGGACGCCCATCATGAGCTGGCCCGCGAGCTCGCGGCTGAATGCGCGGTCCTCCTGAAGAACGAGCGCGGCACACTCCCGCTCGACCGGCCATCCTCCCTCCTCGTGGTCGGAGAGTTCGCGACCACGCCCCGGTACCAGGGCGGTGGCAGCTCGCACGTGAACGCGACTTGTGTCGACGTCCCGCTGGAGTTCATCGAGACCCACGCGGCTGCGTGCGGGGCCGAGGTCACGTACGCGCGGGGCTTCGACACTCATGGTGAGGACGGCGGCGCTCTGCTCGAGGCTGCGGTGCGTGCCGCGACCGAGGCCGAGGTGGTCGTCGTCTTCGCGGGTAATCCGGAGGTCGAGGAGACCGAGGGTCTCGACCGTGAACGTCTCGAACTCCCGCCCGCACAGGTTGAGTTGATCAAAGGGGTCGCCGCAGCCGCTCCGCGGACCGTGGTCGTGCTCGCGAACGGAGGGGTGGTCTCGCTCGGTGAGTGGCACGACGACGTAGACGCGATCCTGGAGGGGTTCCTCCTGGGCCAGGGCGGCGGCGCGGCGATCGCCGCTCTCCTCTTCGGTGCGGCCAACCCCTCCGGCCGGCTCGCGGAGACGATCCCGCACCGCCTCCAGGACACGCCGACCTATCTGTCCTTCCCGGGCGAGCAGGGACATGTCCGCTACGGGGAAGGGGTGATGGTCGGCTACCGCCACTACGAGACGGTCGGCTCCCCGGTCCGTTATCCGTTCGGACACGGCCTGAGTTATACCGACTTCGAAGTTTCCCAGCTGCGGGTACAGGTCGACGGACCGGCCGAGGCGACGGCGGTAGCCACGGTCACCAACACCGGTGCCCGAGCCGGCAAGTACGTGGTGCAGCTGTACGTCTCCACCGGCGTCGGCCCGGTCCGGCGCCCGGAGCGCACTCTCGCGGCGTTCGCCAAGGTGCACCTCGAACCAGCGGAGACCAGGACCGTCCGGCTCTCCCTGGACCGGCGGGCGTTCGCGTACTGGGATCTCCCGCTTGCGCGGTGGGTCGTCCCGGGCGGTGCCTACACGGTCCAGGTCGGGGAGAACGCCTCCACAGTTCTCCGCGAGCAGCTCGTCCACCTTGACGGTGACGGCATCCCACCGACTCTGTCGTTGCAGTCGGACGTCGGCGAATGGCTCGCGCATCCCGTGGCGGGGCCCCCACTCAGGGGCCGTCTGATGCCGCTCATCGCGCAGGGCGGCCCGGAACCCGGTGACGACAGCGACGAGATGCGCATGGTGGCTTCGCTGCCGATGAACCAGATCCTCAACCTGAGCGGCGGTGCGATCGACGGTGACTGGCTCGTGTCGCTGCTCGACAGCCCCGGCGCAGGGACCTGAGCACCGCGAGAACGCGCCCTGCGCGCATCCCGCCCCTGTCTCCGGCCTGCCATCAACGCAAGAAAGGGCACATCCCTCTTATGACCTCCGGCCCCCGCTCCCGTACAAAAGCAGCCGTCTGCAACCCGCTCAATCTTCCGTACCGCTATCAGGACGTGCGCCCCATGGGCGCGGAGCGGACCGTGCATCGAGAGGCGGCTGACCCCGCCATCGTCTGGTACCGGGGCCGGTTCTACCTTTTCGCCTCGATGTCGGCGGGGTTCTGGCACTCGACGGACCTGATCACCTGGGAGTACCGCGCGACCCAGAAACTGCCCGCGCTCGACTACGCACCCCACGCGCGCGAGATCGACGGAGTCCTGTACTTCGCGGCTTCCCGACTGACGGACAGCCCGATCTTCCGCAGTGAGGCACCACTCGCGGACGACTTCACCCTGGTGAACCCAGGGTTCCCGTTCTGGGACCCGCACCTTTTCCAGGACGATGACGGCGCCCTCTACCTGTACTGGGGCTGTTCGAACAAGGAACCCATCACCGGCGTCCGCCTCGACCCGAGGACACTGGACAAGGCAGGCGAACCGGTCCCCCTAATCAGCGGCGCTCCCGACCGTCACGGCTGGGAGAGGATCGGGGAGAACCACGTCAAGGCCGAGCCCACCACGGAGCGGGCGAAAATCATCGCCCAGTACCTCGGCGACTCCCCGTTCGTCGAAGGCGCGTGGATGACACGGCACAACGACACGTACTACCTCCAGTACGCCGCACCAGGCACGGAATGGAACACGTACGCAAACGGGTACTACACAGGACCCTCACCGCTCGGACCGTTCGCGTACTCGCCCAACAGCCCCTTCTCCTCCAAGCCGGGAGGCTTCGCCACCGGAGCCGGTCACGGCAGCACCTTCCAGGACGAACACGGCAATTGGTGGCACGCCGCCACCATGCGTGTCTCGGTGCATCACGAATTCGAGCGGCGCATCGGGCTGTTCCCGGCCGGTTTCGACTCCGACGGCGTCCTTTTCTGCAACCAGAACTTCGGGGACTACCCGATGCTCGTTCCCGACCGGCGTATCGACCCGTGGACGGACACCTTCGCCGGGTGGATGCTGCAGTCGTTCCGGACCATGACGACAGCGTCCTCGTCCGCTGAGGGCCACGAACCCGGACTCGCCGTCAACGAAGACATCCGAACCTGGTGGACCGCCGGAACCTCGCAGCCCGGTGAGTGGCTCCAGACCGATCTCGGCGAAGAACGCACCGTTGCAGCGATTCAACTCAATCTCGCCGACCAGGACCTGACGCGTCACGCCCCGGCGAGGACCGACGGTGAGCAGGGCAACGGAGCCTGGAGAGCGATCTACCCGGATCCCCAGCCGACCGAGGTCCTAATCGAACTCTCGTCAGACGGCCAGGAATGGCATGCTGTCGCGGACAATCGAGGTTCGGGCGAAGACTCTCCGCACGCATTCGTGGTGCTTGACCCCGCACGACGAACTCGATTCGTAAGAGTCACAGCCGGCAGAATGCCGTTCGACGGACCATTCTCGGTCAGCGGACTCCGCGTTTTCGGTATCGGCGACGGAGCAGCACCCTCAGCCACCACCACGCGAGCGAAGCGCGTCGACGACCTCACGGCAACGATCGAGTGGGACCCCTGTGAGACGGCCCAGGGGTACAACGTCCGCTACGGCATTGCGCCCGGCAAGCTGTATCACAGCTGGCTGCTCTACGAGCAGAACGACCTCGATCTGCGAAGCCTGAACGCGGGACGCGACTACTGGGTCGCGGTCGACTCCTTCAACGAGAACGGAGTCACCCCGGGCCCAGTCCTGAAGATCACCTGAAGACCCGCGCGGCCACACGCCTGGCTACCCAGCCCCCCATCAGGGGATAGCAACACCGGTGGGGCAGGTACCGCACGCATGCTTGATCGGTCCCGGCCAACGGCACCGCGGCACGCCCCCAACCAACGAAGGACACAGAATGAGCATTCCGAGTCGCACCCTCGGCGGGCGCCTCGCAGTCGGAGCCGTGGGCTTCGGTGCCATGGGCTACGCCGGTGCCTACGACCAGTCGGCCGCCGGCACCGAGTCGCCCGTGGACCTGATCGGACGGGCGCTGGATCTCGGTGTCACCCTGCTCGACACCGCCGATCTCTACGGTGACAGCGAGGAGGTACTCGGCCGTGCGTTGACGGGGCGCCGAGAGTCGGTCGTTCTTGCCACCAAGTTCGGCATCGTGGCTCCGCCGATGGGCGGGAATCCCCCCGTCATGAACGGCTCGCCCGCCTACATGCGTGAACGCATCGAACGTTCCCTCACTCTTCTGAAGACCGACTACGTCGACCTGTACTACCTGCACCGTGTCGATCCCGATCTGCCGATCGAGGAGACCGTCGGCGCCATGGCCGAACTCGTCTCCCAGGGCAAGGTGCGCTACCTCGGGCTGTCCGAGGCTGCCCCGGACACGATCCGCCGGGCGCATGCCGTGCACCCGATCACGGCGGTGGAGACGGAATGGTCGCTGTGGGCGCGTGACATCGAAACCGAGATCTTCCCGCTGGCCCAGGAACTCGGCATCAGCGTCGTCCCCTACAGTCCGCTCGGCCGTGGCGCGCTGACCGGGACCATCACCTCGCGCAACGACCTTTCCGAAAACGACTGGCGACGCACCATGCCCCAATACGCCGAAGGCACGCTGGACAAGAATCTCACCACTCTCGACGTCGTGCGGGATATAGCGGAAGCCCACGAGGCCACGCCCGGACAGGTGTCGCTGGCGTGGCTGCTGGCCAAGGCGCCCGACGTCGTCCCGATCCCAGGCACTCGCCGCATCGCCTACCTCGAGCAGAACGCCCAGGCAGTCAACGTGGTACTCACCGCGGACGACATCGCACGCCTCGACGCCGTCACCGTGACCGGCGAACGAGAGTACATGGCTGACAACTGGACATCGGGGGTCAGCCCTCAACTGAACCAGTAACGGGTGAATCGGATACGGGGTGGGGGATCCGTAGCGTTCAAGCAGCCAGGGGACAGCCCGGTGATCGAGACGGGGGCACGGGACGCGTTCCAGGCCGGTTGCCGGTGCGGGTGGCCTCGGGCATGGTGCGGGCGCATCCGCGTTCACCACGGCCTCCATTGCGTCGGCCTTCGAGGCCGGATGTGCGTGTCACCGGGGAGGCGTGCCGCGCTCCGCGGTCACCGTTGGCACGGCAGGACATGAGGAGTCGGGCGTCCAAGGAGCCGACGTGCAGGTCCACGGCGACGTCACGGGCGGTGTCCGTGACGTCGCCCAGGTCCCTGTCCTACAGGTCGATGCTGAAGCCGAGGCTGAAGTCTCGGCTGAGCTGTTCTCCTTCCTGCGTTCCAGACGGCAGAGTCCCCCGCCGAGGACTGGCAGCGTGGCTTCGGCCGTACCCACGTCACCGCTGGAGATTCAGAGCATCCAGGACGCACACTTCCCCACTCCTGGCCCACGGCGGTGAGCTCGGCGGCCGGACGCGGGATGACCGTGCTCATGTCGATGAGCGGCGCCCTGGGCCGGGTGCGCTGGAGCACGCCGTCATCGCCAACTACGACCTCGGCGAAGCCCTCCGCTGTGGTCCCGCTGCGGGACCACCGGCCGAGACAGGACGGTCGACCGTTGCGACGACTGCGGTTGTGGCCCGTGACCTCTTCGTGAAGGCCAGGAGGAGGTTGGCCGCCAGGAGGCCTCCCATGGCGTCGGGACCGATGAAGGCGATGGAGCGGAACCTCTCCGTGAGCCGTGTCCATGACTGGCCGTGGAGGAAGTACGCCCTCGCTCATGATGATGGAAAAAAGATGTCCTCTTTGATGGCCAAATGATTGATTCAAGGGCTTCATCAATCCCTCGGCGTGGACCTAGCGTTGCGAGCACGTAAACGGCCTTGCCGTCGGCCGTGCCGCACCCTTTGAGGCGCGCCACGGCCGTGTTCTGACGGCTTGCTGAAGGGAGAGGGCAATGGCGCCTGTGGAGTTGCTGATCGGCAGCCGGTGGCAGTCGGCCAAGGGAACCGGACAGATCCGGGAGGTCAGGTCACCGTTCGACGGTTCGACGGCCGGCACCGTGGCGCTCGCCGGAACGGAGGACGTCGAGGCTGCCCTCGCGGCGGCGGAGCGCGGCGCGGCGGTCTGGCGCCGTACGCCCGCCCATGAACGGATGCGTATTCTGCTGCGCGCCGCAGAACTCGCCGACGAGCGGGCCTCGAAGACCGCCCAGACCATCAGCGCGGAGTCCGGCAAGACCATCACGGAGGCCACCGGCGAGGCGTCCCGTTCCGGCGACCTGATCCGGCTGGCAGCCTTCGAGGGAACACAGCTCTACGGTGAGACGCTCCCGCTCGACGCCAACCGAGGCACCGGGCAGGACAAGGTCGGCTTCACCCTGCGCCAGCCCTGCGGGATCGTCGTGGCCATCACGCCGTTCAACTACCCGGCGCTGCTGGTCCTGCACAAGCTCGCCCCGGCCCTGGCCGCCGGCAATGCGGTCATCCTGAAGCCGGCCACCAGCACCCCGCTGACCGCCCTTGAACTGGCCGGGTGCTTCGTGGACGCGGGCCTGCCGGAAGGCGTGCTCTCGGTGCTCGTCGGCTCCGGGGCGGTGCTCGGCGACGCCCTTGTCACCGACCCCCGAGTCCGGAAGATCTCCTTCACCGGCTCGACAGCCACCGGAGAACACATCTCCCGCGTCGCCGGAGTGAAGAAGCTGTCCCTGGAGCTGGGCGCCTCCTGCCCCGTCATCGTGCTGCCGGACGCCGACATCGAGGCCGCCGCGAGTGCCGTCGCCGCCGGTGGATACGTGAACGCCGGACAGGTGTGCATCTCCGTCCAGCGAGTGATCACCCACCCCGCCGTCACCGGTGACTTCCTGGACGCTCTCGTCCCCAAGGTCGAGGCCATCCGCACCGGCGACCCCTCCTCCCCGGATACGACCATGGGCGCTCTCATCACCACGGCGGAGGCGGAGCGCGTCGAACGGGCCATCGCCCAGGCCGGTGCGGACGGGGCCCGCGTCCTGACCGGCGGTTCGCGCGACGGAGCGGTGGTGCAGCCCGCAGTGGTCGCTGACGTCGCCCCTGAATCCCCGTTCAGCCAGCAGGAGTTGTTCGGTCCCGCGGTCGCCGTCAGCGTGGCGGAGGACTGGGAGTCCGCCATCGCGCAGGCCAACGGCACCGCCTACGGCCTCGGCGCCGGCATCTTCACCGCCGACATCGCCGGAGCGGTACGGGCCATCCGGGAGATCGACGCCGGTTCCGTCCACATCAACTGGACGCCGCTGTGGCGCGCCGACCTGATGCCGTACGGCGGCCTGAAGGGCAGCGGTTACGGCAAGGAGGGCCCCCGGGCTGCGGTCAGCGAGATGACCGAGGTCAAGACGGTCATCCTGCACGGCCGTCCCTGGTGATCCTGTTGCCCCTCTCGTACAAGCCCCGATCAGGAGCCGACTCATGACTGACCGGACGCAACAGCGCACGGTGCGCCTCACCGTCGCCCAGGCCGTCGTCACCTATCTCTCCCGGCAGTACTCCGTGGCCGACGGCCATCGCCGCCGCCTCATTCCAGCCGCGCTGGGCATCTTCGGCCATGGCAACGTGGCCGGGCTCGGCCAGGCCCTCGACCAGCTCAGCGACCAACTCCCCTTCATCCAGGGCCGCAACGAGCAGGCACTTGTCCACATCGCGACCGCCTACGGCAAGGCGACGCGCAGGCACGCCACCCTGGCCGTCACTGCCTCCATCGGCCCAGGTGCCCTGAACATGGTGACCGGCGCGGGCCTGGCCACCGTCAACCGACTGCCCGTCCTGCTGCTGCCGGGCGACACGTACGCGACCCGTCATCAGGGACCCGTACTCCAGCAGCTGCAGCACCCGATCGAGGCCGACACCACGGTGAACGACGCGTTCCGGCCCGTCTCCCGTTTCTTCGACCGCATCACGCGGCCCGAGCAGCTGCTGACCGCGCTGCCCGCCGCGATGCGGGCGCTCACCGACGTGGACACCGGCGCGGTCGTCGTCTCCCTCCCGCAGGACATCCAGTCCCACGCCTACGACTTCCCGGTGGAGTTCTTCGCCGAGCGCGACTGGAGCATCCGCCGTCCGGCGCCGGACGCCGACGAGGTCGCCGCGGTGGCACAGATGCTCGCCGAGGCCGAGAAACCGCTGATCATCGCCGGTGGCGGTGTCGTGTACTCCGGTGCCACCAAAGAACTTGAGGACCTCGCCGAGGCGGCGGGCGTTCCCGTCTCCGAGACCTTCGCGGGCAAGGGCGCGGTTCAGCGCCGCGCCTGGTGGCAGCTCGGCGGCATCGGTCTCGAAGGCACCCCTGCGGTGAACGCTCTCGCCCGGGAAGCCGACTTCGTGCTCACCGTGGGCTCCCGGCTGACGGACTTCGCCACCGCCTCGCACTCCATCTTCCACAACCCGGACGTGCGCTTCGCGAGCATCAACGTCAATGTCCACGATGCGGACCGCCTCGGCGCCACCGCCATTGTGGCCGACGCCAAGCGGGCCTTGGCGGCGCTGACCGCCGCCGTACGCGCGATCGGCACCACCATCTCGCCGTCCTGGCAGGAGCAGGCGCGTGTCCTGGACGAGCAGTGGCAGGCACAGCGGGCCGCCGTCCTCGACCCGGAGACCGCCTTTGACTTCGCGTCACTGCCCGACGACTCCGACGTCGTCCGCGACACCGACGCGGCCCTCACCCAGGGGCAGCTGATCGGCCTGCTCCAGCAACACGCGCAGTTCGGCGACACCATCATCGCCGCCGCCGGCGGCCCGCCCGGTGACCTGCAGAAGGTGTGGGACGCCACCGAAGGCCGCTTCGCGCACCTGGAGTTCGGCTTTTCCTGCATGGGCTACGAGCTGCCCGCAGCGATCGGCGTCCGCCTCGCCGAGCCCGATACGTCGAAGCGGGTGCTGTCCCTGCTCGGCGACGGCACCTTCCTCATGGCGCCGACCGAACTGGTCACGGCCGCGCAGGAGAAGCTCCCGGTCACCATTGTGATCCCGGAGAACCACGGATACCAGGTCATCCACCGCCTCCAAATGGGCCGCAACGGAAGGGAGTTCGGCAACGAGTTCCGCTACCGCGACGGCAGTCTGGAGATCGGCTCCGGCAAGCCCGCCCGTCTGGAGGGCGACTACCTTCAGGTCGACCTGGTGCAGATCGCGGCGGGCCTCGGCGCCCGCGCGCTTCGCGCCACCACCGTCGACGAGGTGCGTGCCGCCCTCGCCGAGACCCGCTACCACGACGGTCCCGTCGTCCTGGTCGTCCCCGTGATCCCGCACGCCGACCTGCCCGGCGCCGGGGTGTGGTGGGACGTGGCCCCGGCCGAAGTCTCCGAACAGGAGACCGTGGCCCAGCTGCGCGGCGAGTACGAACAGGGCCTGGCGTCCCAGAGGTGGTACGGATGAACCGCTCGCCCCTGGACCACGGCGGCCTGCGCAGGCGCCTCCTCGCCGGCAACGCAACCCTGGGCACCTTCGTCGGCACCGCTTCTCCGGTCGCGGCCGAGGTGTGTGCCGCCGCCGGAACCGACTGGCTGCTGCTCGACCTCGAACACGGTGCCGGGGGAGAGGAACAGGTCCGTACCACCGTCCCGACCGCGGCTGCCTACGGTGTTCCGACCGTCGTACGCGTCGAGTCCGTGGCTCGCATCCGTATCGGCCGAGCCCTCGACCTGGGCGCCGCTGGGATCATGCTGCCTCGCCTCGACACG
The DNA here is from genome assembly GCF_013044505.1 of Streptomyces sp. S3(2020). Classification (GTDB taxonomy): domain Bacteria; phylum Actinomycetota; class Actinomycetes; order Streptomycetales; family Streptomycetaceae; genus Streptomyces. The sequence goes on from NZ_JABERD010000003.1 coordinate 116,275, forward strand.
GCGGACGAAGTCCGCGACGCGATAAGGCACTTGAGGTACCCGCCCGCGGGGGATCGGGGCGTGGCCACCTACAACCGCGCGTGCCGCTTCGGGCTCGACTCCGCAGCACTGGACCGTGAGGGCGAGATCCTCGGCGTGGTCCAGATCGAGTCGGCGAGTGCCCTGGTGGAGGTCGAGGCCATCGCGGCGCTCGACGGCGTCGACGTGCTGTTCGTCGGCCCCCGCGACCTCAGCCACGACCTCGGCGTGCCCGGCGAGTTCACGGCCCCGGTCTACCGGGAGGCACTGGAGCGTGTCCGCAAGGCCGCCGCCGACCACGGCAAGGCCTGCGGTCTCCTTGTCCCCGACGGTGCGGCCGCGGCCGCCAAACGTGCCGAGGGCTGGACGTTCATCGCCATCGGCTCCGACTCCACCCTGCTCGCAGCCGCCCTGTCCGCCGCGCTCGGCGAGGCCCGGGCCTAGCACCATCAGGAGACATCGATGACCCCCACCACCCCTGGCGCCGCACGTGAGACAGGCGTCGGTCTGATCAGCGTCGGCTGGATGGGCAAGCTGCACAGTCGCGCCTACCAGGCACTGCCCTCCGTCTACCCCGAGCTGGGCATCAAGCCCCGCCTCGTCCACGCTGCGGACACGGCCGAAGACCGCGCGGCATACGCCCGTGACGTCCTCGGCTACGAGAAGGCCGGCACCGACTACCGAGCCGTCCTCGACGACCCGGACGTCGAGGTCGTCTCGATCTGCGCGCCCAACCTCCTTCACCACGAGATCGGCATCGCCGCCGCCAAGGCCGGAAAGCCGTTCTGGATCGAGAAGCCGGTCGGACGCAGCGCCGAGGAGACCGCCGAGGTCGCCGCCGCGGCCCGCGCAGCCGGAGTCGTCACCTCCATCGGCTACAACTACCGGCACGCCCCCGCCGTCGAGCGGGCCCGCCAGCTGATCGCCGAGGGCAGGATTGGGCGTGTCACCAACGTGCGCGCCACCTTCTTCTCCGGCTACGCCTCCGAACCCAAGGGCGCCCTTTCCTGGCGCTTCAAGCGGGACCTGGCCGGGCACGGAGCGCTCGGCGACCTGATGAGCCATGTCGTGGACCTTGTCAGCTACGTCGTCGCCCCGATCAACGAGGTCTCCGCGCTCACCAGCACCGTCTACACCGAGCGCCCGATCCTGCCCATGGGCTCGGGCACGCACTTCGCGGTGATCGAGGACGGCGAGATGGCCACCGTCGAGAACGACGACTACACAGCGGCCTTGGTGCGCTTCAGCGGCGGTGCCGTCGGCACCCTGGAGGCGTCCCGCGTCATCGTGGGCCCACAGTGCGGCATCGGCTTCGAGATATACGGCACCGACGGCTCGGTCACCTGGAACTTCGAGCGAATGAACGAGCTGCGCGTCGCCCTCGACCGCAGCGGGCCTCACCAGGGCTACACCACCGTCCTCGGCAACGGGCACATGGGCGACTACGCCAACTTCCAGCCCGGACCGGGCAACAGTATGGGCTACGACGACCTGAAGGTCATAGAGGCCAAGAAGTTCCTGGCCGCCGTAGCCGGCATCGAGCACCACAACTCGACAATCGAGGACGCGCACGCCGTGGCCGAGGTGATCGCGGCGGCAGCGGCCTCCGCGGAGAGCGGCTCCTGGCGGCAGGTGCCCAAGGTTCCGGGTGCCGACTTTGGTCATCCGGGACGGAGTTGATCGCATGTCCAAGCACGTCGTAGTGGCTCTCGGCCCCGTCGACGCCGACACCGTGGGTCCCGTTCTCGGCGAGCGGGTCACCTTCGTCACCGATCCGACACCGGAAGAGCTGGCGGTCGCCGAAGGCGCCATCGTCCGCGCCGATCGGAGAGTCGACGCCGATCTCCTCCAGCGGGCACCACGGTTGCGGGTCATCGCCCGTACCGGCGTCGGCGTCGATCTGGTCGACGTGGCGGCGGCCTCGGGCCGCGGCATCCCGGTGGTCATCACCCCCCACAGCGGCAGCCGGGCCGTGGCCGAGGGTGTCTTCGCCATGACCCTGCACCTGACCAAGCGGCTGAACCCGCTGACCGAGCTGGTGCGGGAGGGGCGCTGGGCCGAGCGGAACGCCGTACCGGTCGGTGACCTGGACGGTGCCACCCTGGGGATCGTCGGCTACGGCCGCATCGGGCGCCGGGTGGCAGAACTCGCCGCCGTCTTCGGCATGCGGACACTCGCGTACGACCCCTTCAGCCCGCCGCCGCCCGAGTCCGCCCGCGCCGACCTCGGTGAACTCGCTGAGGCGAGTGACGTACTCACCCTGCATACCCCGCTGACCGACAGCACCCGGCACCTCGTGGACGAGGAACTCCTGGTCAGGGTCAAGCCGGGAGCGGTCCTCATCAACTGCGGCCGGGGCGGCCTGCTCGATCCGGACGCCACCCTGGCCGCCCTGGAGTCGGGCCGGCTGTCGGGTGTCGGACTGGACGTGTTCGACCCCGAGCCGGCCCTCCACCACCCGCTGTTCGACCACCCCGACGTCGTCCTCACCCCGCACCTGATGGGCATGACGCGCCGGGCCATGACCCTGACCTTCGTCGACGCCGCCCGTGGTGTCGCGGACGTCCTCGCCGGCCGGCCGCCGGCCGCGGTCGCCGACCCCGACTTCAACCACCGAAAGGCCACGGCATGAACACCCCGCAGTTGAACAGGATCGCCGGCGCGCCCATTTCCTGGGGTGTGTGCGAAGTGCCCGGCTGGGGCTACCAGTTGACACCCGAACGCGTACTTCGGGAGATGCGCGAGGTCGGCCTGGCCGCCACCGAGATCGGCCCCGACGGCTTCCTCCCCGCCGCACCGGACGCCATGGCTCAGGTCCTCGCCCACCACGACCTCCACGCGGTAGGTGGCTTCACCCCGCTCCTGCTGCACGTGCCCGGACACGACCCGCTGGCCGAGGTCGAACAGCTCCTGGAGAACTACGCCGCCGCCGACGCGGAAGTCCTGGTCCTGTCGGCCATTACCGGCCAGGACGGCTACGACTCCCGCCCCGAACTCGACGCCGACGGCTGGAAGCTGCTGCTGTCCAACCTCGATCGGCTCACCTCGCTGGCCGCCGAGCGCGGCGTACGCGCCGTCCTGCACCCGCACGTCGGCACGATGGTCGAGAACGGCGACGACGTCCGGCGCGTCCTGGAGCACTCGTCGATCTCCCTCTGCCTCGACACCGGCCACCTGCTCATCGGCGGCACCGACCCCGCCGAACTCACCCGGCAGGTACCCGAGCGGATCGCCCACACTCACTTGAAGGACGTGGACGCCTCACTCGCCGCCAAGGTTCAGTCGGGCCGCCTCACCTACTCCGAGGCCGTACGAGCGGGTATGTACCGCCCACTCGGCGCTGGCGACGTCGACGTGCAGGCCATTGTCACCCATCTCACCACCCGCGGATACGACGGCTGGTACGTCCTGGAGCAGGACACCATCCTCATTGAGGAACCCAAGGAAAGAGGTCCGGTCGAAGACGTGTGGGCCAGTGCCGAACACCTTCGCTCCGTACTGCGCGGAATCGCGTGATCGTATACCGCTGTGAGGTGTTCTTGATGGCTTCTGGATGATTGACCAGTGAGTGCGGGTCGCCAAAGAATTCGAGGCGACTTCGTTTCTCTTCTGGAGCGGTCATTCGTCGCGTGTCGACATCATTCCGAACTTGAGAAATACGGGAAATGGAAATGACTGCTGAGGATGTGCTGGCTACTTGTTGGACGACCGCCGGCGACACCGCTCCAGACCGGAAGGACCAGCGCAGTCCGCTGAACCTGCGAGATCGGGCCGAAGCAGCGGGCGCCGCCGGGTTCAAGGGGTTCGGGCTGTTGTACGCCGACTTGACGGAGGCCGAGCGCGAGCACGGGCTCGCGGGCGTCCGATCCCTCTTCGAGGACAACGGCCTCGTCCACATCGAATTGGAGTTCCTGACCGACTGGTGGACCGACGGACCCCGGCGCGCTGAGTCGGACAACGTCCGTCGGGACCTTCTCCGGGCCGCCGAGGTACTCGGCGCGCGTCACATCAAGATTGGGCCGGACGTGGAGGACGAGCCGTGGGATCTCGACGTCTGGGCCGAGGAGTTCGCCACGCTGGCGACGCAGGCCGACGGCGTGGGCACCCGGCTCGGGATCGAGTTTCTGCCCTGGTCCAACATCAAGACAGTGCACGACGGCCTCCGGCTCGTGGAGGCCGCAGGCCACCCGGCAGGCGGCCTCATCATCGACGTCTGGCACACCGAGCGCGCCCACACCCCACCCTCGGACCTGGCCAAGGTGCCCGGATCACGCATCGTGGGCGTGGAACTCAACGACGCCGACAGTCAGGTGCTCGGCACTCTCTTCGAGGACACCGTCCGGCGCCGCCGCCTGTGCGGGGAAGGCTCCTTCGACCTCCCGGGGATCATCACCGCGCTCCGTACGGCCGGCTGGGCCGGCCCCTGGGGCGTGGAGATCCTCTCCGACGCACACCGCTCACTGACGGTCGCGGAGGCCGCCGAGGCGGCGTACGGGAGTGCTGCGGCACTGCTGAAGTAAACGCGCCACCGGGGTGGTGGGGACGAAACCACGCTCATCCCCACCACCCCTGTTTCCATCTGCCTCGGGCAGATCGGGGCATGCCCGAACCCCTACGTCCGCATGAGCACCTGGAACTCGAAGACGTACCGCGAGGCGTGGTAGAGATGCGTGCCGTGCTCAACAGCCTCCCCGGTGCCGTCGTACGCCGTGCGCCGCATGGTGAGCAGCGGCGCGCCCTCGGGTTCGTCGAGGTATGCGCTGTCCTCGGCGTTGGCTGCTTGGGCGCCGATCGCCTGATGCGCGCTGTGCAGGCCGATGCCGGCAGCGCGCAGAAGCCGGTAGAGCCCCGTAGCCTCCAGCCGTGCCGTGTCCAGATCCAGCAGCAGGTCCGTCGGCAGGTGGTTGCGTAGGACGGCCACGGCGAGTCCGTCGGCGTAGCGGATCCGCTCCAGCCGGACCACGCTGTCGCCTTTCCGCATGCCCAGAGCTGCGGCTACCTCGGCAGACGCGGGCACGACGTCGTTGCGTACCACCCGTGTGCTCGGCTGTTGCCCGCCCTCCTCCAAGTCGTCGTAGAGGCTGGTCAGTTCCAGAGGACGTTTGACCCTGCTGTGCACGACCTGAGTGCCGACGCCGCGACGCCGAACCAGCAGTCCCTTCTCGACCAGGGCCTTGATGCCCTGCCGGACGGTGGGTCGGGACAGGCCGAGCCGTTCGGCGAGGTCGATCTCGTTGCCGAGCAGGGCGCCCGGAAGGAGCAGGCCATGCTCGATGGCCTGCTCCAACTGCTGGGCGAATTGGTGGTACAGCGGTACAGGGCTCCTGCGGTCGATGGCGAGGTCCAGCACTGCCGTACCGCCGATCACCTTCCGGTGCCCGGGCATGGTCAGTGGTTGCGGGGGAAGCCCAGGTCCACGCCCGAAGGCCCGTCCGCCGGGTCGGGCCAGCGGGTGGTGACGACCTTGCCCCGGGTGTAGAAGTGGGTGCCGTCGTTGCCGTAGATGTGGTGGTCCCCGAAGAGCGAGTCCTTCCAGCCGCCGAAGGAGTGGTAGCCCACCGGGACGGGGATCGGGACGTTGACGCCGACCATGCCGGCCTCGACCTCCAGCTGGAAGCGGCGGGCGGCGCCGCCGTCCCGGGTGAAGATCGCGGTGCCGTTGCCGAAGGGGGAGGCGTTGATCAGCGCCAGGCCCTCCTCGTACGTGTCCACGCGCAGGACCGTCAGGACCGGACCGAAGATCTCGTCCTGGTAGGCCTTCGCCGTGGTCGGGACCTTGTCGAGGAGCGAGATGCCGATCCAGTGGCCGTCCTCGAAGCCCTCGACAGTGAAGCCGCTGCCGTCCAGGACGATCTCGGAGCCTTCCGCCGCGGCGCCCGTGACGTACGACGCCACCTTGTCGCGGTGCGCTGCGGTGATGAGCGGGCCCATCTCGGACGTCGGGTCGTTGCCCGGGCCGATCTTGATCTTCTCCGCGCGCTCGCGGATCTTTTCCACCAGCTCGTCGCCGATCGCGCCTACCGCCACCACCGCCGAGATCGCCATGCAGCGCTCGCCCGCCGAGCCGTAGGCGGCCGAGACAGCGGCGTCCGCCGCCGCGTCCAGGTCCGCGTCCGGGAGGACCAGCATGTGGTTCTTGGCGCCGCCCAGGGCCTGGACGCGCTTGCCGTTCGTCGAGGCCGTGGTGTGGATGTAGCGGGCGATGGGAGTCGAACCGACGAACGACACCGCCTTGACGTCGGGGTGGTCGAGGAGACGGTCCACCGCCACCTTGTCGCCGTGGACGACGTTGAAGACGCCGTCCGGCAGGCCCGCCTCGGACAGCAGTTCGGCCAGCTTCATCGCCGCCGACGGGTCCTTTTCCGACGGCTTCAGGACGAAGGTGTTGCCGCACGCGATGGCGATCGGGAACATCCACATAGGGACCATCGCCGGGAAGTTGAACGGCGTGATGCCCGCGACGACGCCGAGGGGTTGACGGATGGAAGAGACGTCTACGCGGCTCGCTACCTCCGTCGACAGTTCACCCTTCAGCTGCACGGTGATACCGCACGCCAGGTCGACGATCTCCAGACCGCGCGCGACCTCGCCCAGCGCGTCGCTGTGCACCTTGCCGTGCTCCGCCGTGATCAGCTCGGCGATCGCGTCGCGGTTGGCGTCCAGCAGCGCGCGGAACTTGAAGAGGATAGTGCTCCGCTTCGCCAGGGACGACTTGCCCCAGGTCGCGTACGTGTCCTTCGCCGCTGCGACAGCGGCATCCACGTCTTCGACAGAGGCGAAGGGAACCTGCTTCTCCTGGTGACCGGTGGCCGGGTTGTGGACGAGGCCGTAGCGCTCGGACGAACCCTTGCTGGGCCTGCCGTTGATCCAGTGGTCGAGGCTCTTCATCGGGTGCGGGTTTCCTTTCGGGCGGCCGGACTCAGGAACGGTCGCGGCGGCTGTTCTGCGAGGTGTAGAGGGGCAGACGAGGTCGGTCGGCCCAGGTGTCGTGAACCCCGGCAGGGCCGGGGTGGTCGCAGATCAGCCGGGCGCGGTCCGTGCCAGTCGGCAATGGCGTTGACGTAGTACATGTCGTGGCCGGGCACGACGACTGACGGACCGTGCCAGGCGTCGGGCATGAGCACGATGTCGCCGTCGCGGACTTTGGTCAGGAGGCGTTTGCGGCGGCCGTTGCCGGCCCGGGCGGCAGGTCGGGACGCGCAGACTGGAGAACGCCCAGCCGACTGTCGAGGGTGTGACGTCAAGGGCGTACAAGCCGCCTGCGGCCCTGCCCGCAGGGAGGTGACACGCGTGGTCCTGACCGCGTGGCTCAGGCGCGAGGATCATGATGTGAGCTCCTTCAAGAGGGAGTGGTTCACAGCAGGCCTGAAGTCGAGTCAACTGGGGCCTCCACGCTGCTGGAGGCGGGGTGGAGCAGTGAGCGGCCGACGACCAGATCCTGCACGGTGGGCAGTTGGAGGGCCTTGCGACACTTCTCGTACGCGGCCTGTGCCTCGGTGGCGGACCAGCCCAGGAAGTTGCCGAAGCTTTCGACTCTTTCCAAGGGGACGCCGGTCTGGAGCGGATATATGTCGACGCCGGGCCGACCCATGGTTATTGCATCAAAGGATCTTTCATTCGCGGCTCTCCTGCATGCGGGCAGACATCTTCCCGTCGCGACCAGGAAGTTGAAGGGCAAAGACCGGGGTCCCGGCCATTTCAGGTTTAGAGGTCATGCGCAAGCGGCGTCAAGCAATTGTTCTGACATCTTTCCTTGATGGATAAATGATGCATTTACAAGCGTTGACCCCGGAGTGCCGTGACGGTTCTATCTCGTCATAGGCAACAGCCGTGTTAACGGCATGTGATCCGCAGCGTTCGCTCGGTCAGCCGCTTCTCTCTTTCTCCCGTCGCACAGTGAGGTGCCGGAAAGATGGTTCGTTCATACCTCCCCCGCTCCCGCAGAATCGCCCCCGCGCTTGCCGCAGCAGTGGCGGCCGCCCTGCTCGTCGCCGGCTGTTCCAGCTCCGGAGGCGAGAAGGCCGAGGACGCCAAGAACGACGTCTCGGCCGGCCAGGCCGACACTCCCCGCATGACGGTCGCGATGATCACGCACGCGGCTCCCGGTGACACCTTCTGGGACACCATCCGCAAGGGTGCCGAGGCCGCCGCCGCCAAGGACAACGTCAAGCTGATCTACTCCAGTGACCCCAGCGGTTCCAACCAGGCCAACCTGGTCCAGAACGCGATCGACCAGAAGGTCGACGGCATCGCGGTCACCCTGGCCAAGCCCGACGCCATGAAGAACGTCGTGGCCAAGGCGAAGGCCGCCGGCATCCCCGTCGTGGGCTTCAACGGCGGTGTGGACGACTGGAAGGAGCAGGGCCTTCTGGAGTACTTCGGGCAGGACGAGTACGTCGCCGGCAAGGCTTTCGGGCGCAAGCTCAACGACGCGGGCGTCAAACACGACATCTGCGTGATCATGGAGCAGGGGCACGTTGCCCTGGAGGCCCGTTGCAAGGGCGTCAAGGAAGGCTTCGAGGGCAAGACGGACGTCCTCTACGTCAACGGCACGGACATGCCGTCGGTGCAGTCGACGATCACGGCCAAGCTCCAGCAGGACTCCTCCATCGACCAGGTGGTCACGCTCGGCGCCCCGTTCGCACTGACTGCGGTGAAGTCGATCGCCGACGCGGGCAGCAAGGCCAAGCTCGCCACCTTCGACCTCAACAAGGACCTGGTCGGCGCCATCCAGGATGGCGACATCGAGTTCGCCGTCGACCAGCAGCCGTACCTGCAGGGCTATCTGTCGGTCGACGCCATCTGGCTGTACAAGACCAACGGCAACTACAGCGGTGGTGGCGAGGCACCAGTGCTGACCGGCCCGGCCTTTGTCGACAAGACCAACATCGACACCATTGCCAAGTTCGCCGCGAAGGGGACCCGGTGATCGGCATGACTCAGACAACGGCACCGGCGACGAGTTCCTCGTCGTCGGCCCCGCCGGCCGGTCAGAAGGATGGCCGCACCGCCGAACGCTCCTTGGCGCTGAGGCTGCTGGCCCGACCGGAGATCGGCGTCTTCCTCGGTGCCGTCGCGGTGTACGTGTTCTTCCTGATCTCCGCGCCGCCGGTGCGCGAGGGCAGCTCGATGGCCAACATCCTGTACCAGTCGTCGACGATCGGAATCATGGCCCTGCCAGTCGCGTTGCTGATGGTCGGAGGGGAGTTCGATCTGTCAGCGGGCGTAGCCGTGATCACCTCGGCGCTGACCGCGAGCATGGTCAGCTTCCAGCTGACGGCGAACGTCTGGGTGGGTGTTTTCGTCGCGTTGCTCGTGTCGCTGGCGGTCGGCCTGTTCAACGGCTGGATGCTGACGAAGACCAGCCTGCCGAGCTTCCTGGTCACCCTCGGTACATTCCTGATCCTCCAGGGCGTGAACCTCGCGGTGACCAAACTGGTCACCGGTAACGTCGCCACCGACAGCATCAGTGACATGGACGGCTTCGACCAGGCCAAGTCCGTCTTCGCCTCGACCTTCGACATCGGTGGTGTCGAGGTGAAGATCACGGTGGTCTGGTGGCTAGTCTTCGCGGCGCTGGCGACGTGGGTGCTGCTGCGCACCAAGTACGGCAACTGGATTTTCGCCGTCGGCGGCAACAAGGAGAGCGCGCGGGCCGTCGGTGTTCCGGTGACCTTCACGAAGATCTCGCTGTTCATGCTGGTCGGCTTCGGTGCCTGGTTCGTCGGCATGCACCAGCTGTTCTCCTTCAGCAGCGTGCAGTCCGGTGAAGGCGTCGGCCAGGAGCTGATCTACATCGCTGCGGCGGTCATCGGCGGCTGCCTGCTGACCGGTGGCTCCGGCTCCGCGATCGGCCCGGTCTTCGGCGCCTTCATGTTCGGCATGGTGAACCAGGGCATCGTCTACGCCGGCTGGAACCCCGACTGGTTCAAGGCCTTCCTCGGCGTGATGCTCCTCGGCGCCGTCCTCATCAATCTGTGGGTCAGCCGCACGGCGACTCGGAGGTGATCGGAATGACAAGCACCAAGGGAACCGGCACGCCCGGTCCGATCCTCAGTGAGAGCGTGTCAACGAAGGACACCGTCCTCGCCGAACTGCGCAACGCGGGCAAGTCCTACGGCAACATCCATGCGCTGCATGGCGTGGACCTGAAGGTGTTCCCCAGCCGGGTCACCTGCGTCCTGGGCGACAACGGCGCCGGCAAGTCGACACTGATCAAGATCATATCTGGTCTGCACCAGCACACCGAAGGCGAGTTCCTCGTCCGCGGCGAACCGGTGCGGTTCTCCACCCCGCGCGATGCCCTGGACAAGGGCATCGCCACCGTCTACCAGGACCTCGCCGTGGTCCCGCTGATGCCGGTGTGGCGCAACTTCTTCCTCGGCTCCGAGATGACCAAGGGCCCCTGGCCGGCGCGTCGCCTCGACATCGAGACGATGAAGAAGACCGCCGACGAGGAACTGCGCAACATGGGCATCGTCCTGGACAACCTGGACCAGCCCATCGGCACCCTCTCCGGCGGCCAGCGCCAGTGCGTCGCCATCGCCCGCGCCGTCTACTTCGGCGCCCGCGTCCTGATCCTGGACGAGCCGACCGCCGCCCTCGGCGTCAAGCAGTCCGGAGTGGTGCTCAAGTACATCGCCGCCGCCCGCGACCGTGGACTGGGCGTCATCTTCATCACCCACAACCCGCACCACGCCTACATGGTGGGCGACCATTTCAGCGTCCTGCGCCTGGGCACCATGGAACTGTCGGCCGACCGGAGCGAGATCACGCTGGAGGAGCTGACCAACCACATGGCAGGCGGTGCCGAACTCGCCGCGCTCAAGCACGAGTTGTCGCAGGTCCGCGGCGTCGACGTCGAGGAACTGCCCGAGGCGGCAGACCTCCAGGTAGGCGCACCGCAAGCCAACTGACCTTCACCAGCAGCGGAGACATCAGAACATGCCATCTCAGCGAGCACTTGGCGTCGCCGTCGTCGGCACCGGCAAGATGGGTACGGACCATGTGCGCAGACTCCAGCATGTCGTCAGCGGCGCACGCGTGACCGCTGTCGTCGACATCGAGGCGGAGCGTGCCAAGACGCTCGCCGACGCGATGGACGGCTGCACGGCGTACACCGAACCCGCGGCCGCCATGGCCGCGCAGGACGTGGACGCCGTCCTCATCGCCTCCCCGGGACCCGCCCACGAGGCGGCCCTGCTCGAGGCCATCGGCTATGACCTGCCGGTGCTGTGCGAGAAGCCGCTCACCCCGGATGCGGCTTCGGCACTTCGTGTCCTCGAGGCGGAACAGAAGCTCGGGCACCGACGTATCCAGGTGGGCTTCATGCGGCGTTACGACGCCGAGTACATAAACCTCAAGCGCCTCCTCGACAAGGCGGAGCTGGGCAGGGCACTGATGCTGCATCACCGGCATCGCAACCTGGCCATGCCGCCGTCGTTCACCGAGGAGATGCTCATCAACGACTCGGTGGTGCACGAGATGGACGTGACCCGCTGGCTCCTCGATCAGGAGATCACAGCGGTCACCGTGTACAAGCCGGCTCCGTCGGCACACGCCCCGGCAGGTATGAACGACCCTCAGTTCGTCCTTCTCGAAACCGAGTCGAGAGCACTCGTCGACGTCGAGATCTTCGGCCACTGCGGCTACGGCTATCAGGTGCATGCCGAAGCGGTCTGCGAACGGGGCACTGTACGCATCGGTGACGAGCACGGGCCGCGGGTCAGCGCGGACGGTCGTTGGGGCGGGCGGATCACACCTGACTATGTCGAGCGTTTCGAGGACGCGTACGACCGTCAGGTTCAGGCATGGGTGGACGCCACGAGGCGTGGGGAGGTCATCGGCCCCAGTGTCTGGGACGGCTATGCGGCCGCAGCGGTGTGCGAGGCGGGTGTCATGTCCCAGCGGGAGGGACGGCGCGTCGAGGTCGAGCTGATCGAGCAGCCCGCCTTCTACCAGTAGGCCGTACACAAGACGGGTGAGGGCGGTACCGGTCCGGTACCGCCCTCACCCGTGCTTCTCAGCCGACGGGCAGTAGCGCCGTACGCGGCCGGACAGAGAACCCCGCGGCTCGGTAGCACTCGTCGATGAGCTGCATGGTGGTCAGCGCGTCGTCGGCGTCGAGCGGCAGCGGCGCACCGTCGCGCAGATGGGCAGCGAAGGCCTCGAGTTGGTAGGTGTACGAGGACCGGCGGCCCAGTTCCTCGGTGCGCTCACCGGCGGCCGTGCGGACGACCACACGGTCGTCCAAGTGGGGCTGCACGAAGTTCACGGCCGTCGCCTCACCGCGCGAGCCCACGATGCGGCAGCTCATCCGCCACCTGTGGTAGCCCATGTGGCAGCGGGCGCTGCCGGTGACGCCGTTCGGAAACTCCAGATCGGCGTACAGCCACTCGTCGACCCCTGGAGCACCGGCGCGCTCTCCACCGCGCGCGGCGACCAGCCCGGGCCGGCCACCCGCCCAGGGAGCGAGGAAGCTCTGGGCGTGCAGGCTGTAGCACCCCAGGTCCATCAGGGCACCGCCCGCCAGCGGGAGTGACCACCGTACGTCGCCCTCCGGGGGCGCCGGCATCGCGACCATGGTCTCGATGTGCCGGAGGTCGCCCAACTCCCCGCCGTCCAGGAGTTCGTGCAGGCGCCGGGTGACGGGATGGAACAGGTAGTGGAAGCCCTCCATGAACACGGTGCCCGCCTTGGCGGCGGCCTCCTGCACCTCGGCGGCCTCCTGCGCGTTGCTCGCGGACGGCTTCTCGGTCAGCACGTGCTTGCCGACCTGGAGAGCGGCCAGGTTCCACGGCCCGTGCAGGCCGTTGGCCAACGGGTTGTACACCACCTCGATCTCGGGGTCGGCGAGCAGAGCGGCGTACGAGTCGACGACGCGTTCGACGCCGTGGGCGGTGGCGAAGACCTCCGCCCGGTGCCGGTCGCGGGCGGCCACCGCGATGAGGCGGTGACCGCCCGCACGGGCGGGTCCGACGATCGAGAGTTCGGCGATCCGGGCGGCCCCCAGGACACCGATCCGCAGAGGTTCGTTCGTCACCCCTTGCGCACCTCCTCGAGCCGTACGGGCCTGTGCTCGCGCAGCGACAGAGCGCACGCCTCGGCGATCCAGCTCGCCTCGATGGCGTCCGCCACCGTGCAGGGGGACGGACGGGTGCCCGCCACGACCTCGGTGAACGCGGTGAGTTCGGCGCGGTAGGCGGCGGTGAAGCGGTCCATGAAGAAGGTGTGCGGCGTGCCGGCCGGGAATGCCGTGCCCGGTTCGACGGAGCGCAGCGGCAACTTGTCCTCCAGGCCGACGGCGATGCTGTCCTTCATGCCGTGCAGTTCCAGACGTACGTCGTAACCGCGGGCGTTGTGACGGGAGTTGGATACGACGGCGATGGTTCCGTCGTCAAGGGTGAGCAGGGCGGACGCCGTGTCGACGTCGTCCGCCTCGCGGATGTACTCCGCGCCCCGGTTGCCTCCGGTCGCGTACACCTCGGCGACCTCGCTGCCGGTCACCCAGCGCACGATGTCGAAGTCGTGCACGCTGCAGTCGCGGAATATGCCCCCGGAGACGGCCACGTACGCAGGCGGCGGCGGGGCGGGGTCGAGAGTGGTGGACCGTACGGTGTGCAGGTCGCCGAGTTCACCGCTGACCACGGCCCGGCGCGCGGCGACACAGCCCGCGTCGAAGCGCCTGTTGTAGCCGATGTGCACCTCGACGCCGCTGCCCTCCACCGTTCGCAGCACTTCCAGGCTCTCCTCGACGCCGCGGGCCACGGGCTTCTCGCAGAACACGGGGACGCCCGCTTTCACGGCGGAGAGGATGAGGTCGGGGTGTGCGTCGGTCGCGGCGGCGATGACGACGCCATCGACGCCGGAGGCGAACACGGCCTCAGGGGAGTCCACCGCGGTGGCCCCGAATCTTTCGGCTGCAGAGGCGGCGGCTGCGGCCACCGGGTCGGTGACCACCAGAGAGTCCACCGCGTCCAGTCCGGCGAGGGTCTCCGCGTGGAATGCGCCTATCCGACCCAGTCCCATGATGCCTATACGCATGACAATCCCGTTCTTTCAGCCCGAGGGCAGCTCAGTCCTGGCCGCCGAAGACGATCTGGTCCCAGTCGATGACCGAACCGGTCACCACCCCGCTGCGGTCGGACAGCAGGAAGACGACGAAGTCGGCGATCTCGTCGACCTGGCCGAGCTTTCCCATGGGCTGCGACTGGGCGGCCTTCTCCCGCCAGTCGTCGCCCGCGTCGTGGAAGGCGCGCTGCGTGGCGTCCTCGCCCTCGGTGTCCGTCCAACCGATGTTGAGGCCGTTGATTCGGATCCGGTCCCAGCGGTGGGCGTGGGCGGCGTTACGTGTCAGGCCCGCCAGACCGGCCTTTGCCGCGGAGTACGGGGCCAGATGGGGCGGTCCGCCGTGGGCGCAGTTGGAGATGATGTTGACGACGGTGCCCGGCGCCTTGCGGGCCGTCATGTCGGCCACCGCCGCCTGCATCGCGAAGAACGGCGCACGCAGATTGATCGCCATGTGCTGGTCGAACAGCTCCGGTGTGGTGTCCAGCAGCGAGCCGCGCGACGTCAGTCCGGCCGCGTTGACCACGCAGTCGATGCGCCCGTGCGCGTCCACGGCCTGTACGACGCCGTCGCCCGCCTGCGCCGGATCGGAGAGGTCCGCCCGCACGAAGCGCGCGCCCGTGTCCGCGGCGAGCTTCTCGCCCACGTCGGCCCGGCGGCCGCTGAAGACGACGCTCGCGCCCTCCCGTACGGCCGCTCGTACGACGGCCGCGCCGACGCCCTGGCTGCCGCCGTTGACGAGGACGACCTTGTCCTCAAGGAGTCCCATGAATGCTGTGTTCCCTTCAGCTCCGGCGGCGCTTGGCGCTCGCCTGCAGTTCCTGGCGCAGCCGCTCGGGGGCCCAGCCCTCGACAACGGCCTGCCAGACGGTGTCCGCCTGAGATGGCGGGGCGAGACCATCGACCGGCGGGTCGAGGTCCAGATTGGTGGGGAAGGGGTAGCCGTCTGCCGTGGCGGCGATCACACGACGTAGCCAGTACTCCGAGGCGCCCTCCGCCTTGCGGCGCAGCAGCACCGGGAAGAGCGCGTTGGCCATCGCCTCGCGGTCCACCGTCTCCATGGCGCGCCCGAAGGCGGAGGAGATCTGCAACAGATTGGCCATGCGCCGGATGCCGGCGGAGCGATTGTGCCCGGCGGCGTGGAAGAGCGCGGGGTTGAAGAACACCGCGTCGCCCTTCTCCAACGGGAGTTGGACGTGGTGAGTGTCGAAGTATTCGACGAACTGCGGCAGTCGCCAGGCGAGATAGCCGGGCTCGAACTTCTGCGAGTGCGGCAGGTACAGCGTCGGGCCCGACTCGACGGGCATGTCGCCATGGGCCACCGCACCCTGCAAGGTCAGCACTGGGGAGAGACGGTGCACGTGTGCCGGGTAGGCGGCGGCGCGCTCCTGGGTGAGGAAGCCGAGGTGGTAGTCGCGGTGCGCACTCTGTGCGGCCCCGCCCGGGTTGACCACGTTGACCTGCGAGGTCACCTGGTAGGCGGGGCCCAGCCAGGCTTCGGCGACCAGCTCCAGCATGTCGTTCGAGTAGTAGTCGGCGAACACCTCCGGTACCCGCACAGCGACCTTGTCGATGGCGTTCCAGACGCGGTCGTTCGCGCCCGGACCGGCGAAGTGGTCGCCGCGGGCCGTACCACTCGTGCGCTCCTCCTCGATCAGCGCGTGGAAGACCTCCGACGCCTGGTCCATGACGGCCGCCTCGGTGAACGCGCGCTTGAGGACGACAACGCCGGGCCCGTCCAGCAGCGCCCCAACCAGCTCTTCCTGCACATCCCGACGTCCCTCGCGGGTGGTCACCAGGCCACGGAGCCGGTCACTGTGATAGATCAGCACCGCCTGTTCCACCCCTTCGGCAGAGGGGTAATCGCCAGGCTCGGTGTGCTGCTCCACCAGCCGACGGAATGCGTCGAGATCGCAGTCGGCCTCGGTCATCCAAGTCCGTGATCCCGCGGCCATGGGGGACATCCCGGGTCCTTTCGCAGTCCTTGTATTTCTGCCAGTCTTGATAACGCGGACCCATCATTCAATCCTCACAACCACATCAAAAGTCCATCATTGTCCTTAGGGATCAGTCATGCGCCACACCTATCCGATCAGGGAAATCGCCCGCCAGGCCGGGCTGAGCACGGCCACGGTCGACCGGGTGCTCAACAGCCGGGGCAACGTGCGGGAGAGCACCATCAGGGAGGTGCATCAAGCCATCAAGGACCTGGACCGTCAGCAGACCCAGGTTCGCATCGGGGGCCGTACCTTCATGATCGACATTGTGATGCAGGCACCGGAGCGATTCTCCACTGCCGTGCGCGAGGCGCTCGAGGCCGAACTGCCTTCCCTGCACCCAGCCGTCGTGCGCTCGCGCTTCCACTTCCGAGAGACGTGCCCCGCCGACGAACTGATCGGCACCCTGGACAAGATCGCCACGCGAGGTTCGCAGGGTGTCATCCTCAAGGCCCCCGATGTGCCGGACATCTCCGCTGCTGTGGGCCGACTGGTGGCGGTCGGCATTCCCGTCGTCACGCTGGTGACCGACCTGCCCCACAGCGCGCGCCTGGCGTACGTCGGCATCGACAACCGCGCGGCGGGCACCACCGCCGCCTACCTCCTCGGTCAGTGGCTCGGCAATCGGTCCGGCAATGTGCTCACCACCATCAGCCGGGGCTCCTTCCGTGGCGAGGAGGAGCGTGAGATGGGCTTCCGCAGCGCCATGCGCCTCGAACACCCTGGGCGATATCTGGTGGAGGTCACCGACAGTGATGGCCTGGACGCCACCCAGCGTGATCTCGTGCTCGAAGCGCTCAAGCGCGACGAAGACATCGTCGCCGTCTACTCGGTTGGAGGAGGCAACCTCGCGACCCTCGACGCCTTCGACGCGCTTGGGCGTGAGTGCGCGGTCTTCATCGCCCACGACCTGGACCATGACAACACGCTTCTGCTGCGCGAGCGGCGCCTGTCCGCAGTCCTCTACCACGACCTGCGCCAGGACATGCGCCGCGCCTGCCAGATCATCATGCGTGCTCACAAGGCATTGCCCGACGACGGCCCTTCGCTGCCCTCGGCGATTCAGGTGGTCACGCCCGTCAATATGCCGCCAGGGGCCCCGTCTGTGCCAGTCGTCGCATGAATGGCGTGGAGAGGGGGCCTTGGGCCAAGCCCCCCGTTGGGAACACCGCATTTCCGTACAGTGTCCGCGGTCCGTCACGCAGCGTTGCCCGAAGCACCACGGGTGCCGTACGTGCCACCGACGGAATCCGCCGACAGCCCTGAGGAGGCCGCCCGCCGACCGCCCCGGACGCTGAGCAGGCGGAGGTGTGTCAGGCGGACTCGCGGACCACAAGCTGGGTGGGAACGGTGACGGAAGCCATGACGCCCGCGTCGAGGCCGATCCTCAGCTGCGCGACCAACTGGCGGGCAACATCGGCCACAGACTGCCGGACTGTGGTGAGCTGCGGGTCGGTCTGCTGCGCGATGGCCGAGTCATCGAAACCGGCCACGGCGATCTGCCTGGGTACCACGATTCTTGCCTCATGCAGGGCGTCTATGGCCCCGGCGGCGAGGAGGTCGGAAGCGGCGAAAACGGAGTCGATGTCGGGGCGGGTTTCCAACAGAGTCCGCATCGCGTGCTGGCCGGCTGCCCTGGAGTACTCGTGTGCTTCGATGATCAGGTCATCCCGGACGAGGCCGGGAGCCTCACCGGTGAACGCCGCGACCCGTGACTTTCCGCCGCTGGTCTCAAGATGACTGGCGATCACCGCAGTCGAGCGGTAGCCGCGCGCCAGGAAATGACGGGCCAGCTGCCGAGCCCCGGGCGTGTCGTCGGCAGCGACGAAAGGCAGGGGATCGTCCCCGACGAAGGGGTGACCGCAGGCGATGGCCGGGATGCGGCTGCTGCGGAGCAGAGAGATGAGTTCGTCGGTACCCGCCTCGCCCACCAGGACGAGGATGACTCCGTCCACATGGCCTTCCCTGACGAACTTGGCGACTCGCGCCTGTTCCTCCCGGGTGCTCGCCGTGAGCAGCATCAACGCGTAGTCGAGCTGGGCCAGCTCCTCGGTGATCACTTGGAGGAGCACCGCGTAGTTGGGATCCTCGAACAGCCGGACCGGCGGTGCGCCGAGCACGAAGGCGATGTTGCCCGTGCGGCTCGTGGCCAGCGACCTCGCGCTGGCATTCGCGACGAAGCCGGTCGACGCCATCGCCTCGGCGACCGCCTGCCGGGTCTTGGGGCTGACCCAGTCATGTCCGTTGAGGACGCGCGACACAGTGCCCTTCGAGACGCCCGCGACCCGGGCGACATCCTCGATCGTCACGGCTCGGCCAGGCCTTCGCCGCCTCGGTTTCGACAGCGGCTTGGCGTCCCCGTCGGCCATGATGCTCGGCTCTCCTTTCAGTCCCGACCACAGGCGATGGGCCCAGCACCCTGACGGCACTCAAGTGGGTCGATCAACAGCCTTCGAGGCCCATCCTGCAATCGGTTTTAGCTTACACGCCTGGATCCTGTCCCAGTTCTTGTTGCACTTCCGCACCTGAACTACTCTCCACACGGAACCGCACCTGAAAGCGATTTTAGTCACCTCTGTCTCAGCGTCGAGATCGGAGCGTATCTGTGAGAACACTCAGAGGACTTGCCGCAGCCGCAGCCGCGACCGCAATGCTCACCGTGGCCGGCACGTTGACGGCAGCCGCGCCGGCATCTGCCGAAGCGGTCACCGTGACCGCCGACTTCACCCAGACAGTGAACCCCGCCGCGCAGCCCGCTCTGTTCGGGCTCGCCAACGAGCCCAGCCGCGAGCACCAGGACGATGTCTATCCGAAGTTCCGCAAGGTGGGCGTCAAGCTCGAGAGAGGCACCCTGCACGTCGACCGGCTCTTCGTCGAGAAGTTCCCGGGGATGACCCTCCAGGACTACGTGAACAACGTCGACGACATCCAGAACCCGGACAACTGGGACTGGAGTGTGCTTTCCTGGCTCGGTCACGCCCAGGCGAACGGGATGACCACACAGCTGAACATTCTTCAGGCGCCCGCCTGGTTGACCTACAGCGGAACCTACAGCGGAATCCCGAAGGACTGGAGTGTCTGGCAGGACATCATCCGCAAGGTGGTCGCGCGCTACTCGTCGAAGATCGACCAGATCGATATCCTCAACGAGCCGATGACCTCCTCCATGGTCGACCGCACGGGCAGCCCCTACAGATCCCAGCGGACCGCCGCCGCCGACCTGTACTTCTACACGGTGCGGGCGATCCGGGACGTCAACGAGAAGGTCGTCGTGGGCGGTGACGGAGACAACGAGCAGGGCGGGGACTTCGGGGCGATGGGAACCATCCTCCGGGACCCGAGGCTGTCTGCGACGGACATCCAGTTCGTCTCGTATCACGCCTACTACGACGACATCGTGGGGAACGCCAAGCTGCCCGAGCTCAAGGCGTTGCTCGACTCCACGGGCCACTCAGGCATACCCGTGTACCTCAACGAGTGGAACCACAACTACCACGGCGACACCACAGCCCCGCAGGTCGTCGGGAACCGGGCGACCACCTTTGTCGCCAACACACTGATCAACCTCGCCAACCAGCCGATGATCACCGGAGCCGCGTTCATGTCGGCCCTTCCGGGCAATGTCGAACTGGACCCGGCAGAGAACTGCCCGGGGTGCGTCATCGCCCAGGCGATCTACGACTGGGACGGAACGAGCGCGACTCTCTGGCCGCAGACCCGGGCCTACCGGCTGATGTCCGTCGCCGCCGGCCTCGGAAAAGGTCAGTTCTCCACCGCGGCCACCGACGCCGGCGGGCTGACCAACGCCATGGCCTTCACCAACGCGCGGGGGCAAAAGGGCGTCATCCTCGTCAATGACACCGCTGGCCAGGTCAGTGTCAATGCGACTCTGAACGCCACCGGTTGCACCAAGAGGAACGTCAAGGCGACCACGTTCACAGCCGACACGGGGACCAATACCGCTGTCAGGCCCACCCGCGTGAACCGGGTGCCCGTCCACGACGGGAGCGTCATCGTGAAGGCCGTCGACGTCCCTGCCTACTCTGCGGTGGCGGTCGTGTTAGCCGAATAGCTGCACCCTGCACGCGTCCTCACGCCTTGCTGACGGGCGCTGAAAAGGACCAGCCAGAGAACTCGAAAGGGACATCCGCTGGACGCCTTTTGCGGGTGACCACCCGTAACTGTCAGCCGCCTCAGGTCCGGGAGCCTTCCCTCACCCACTCTGCTGAGCCGTTCAACACCGCAGAGCTCGAGTTCGTCGACTTGGCGAATAAAACGATTGGAGTGGGTGTGAGACTTCGACGTCATGCGATCGCGTCAGTAGCGGCCTATGCACTACTCGTAGCCCTGGCCACCGTGGCGGCGATCACGCCGTCGGGGGCGGTGGCTGCGCCCGACCGCACATCGCCGCTCACGGTCGTCCGCGGCATCACCCAGGGGCTGAACGCCCCGCTCGCGGTCGACACCACGAAACCCGAGTTCGCCTGGAGCGTCGAGTCCAGCCTGCCTGACATTGCCGTCAAGGCGGCCGAGGTCGAGGTGCGTGATGCAGGACGGACCGCCGATCCGATCTGGACCCGGCGTGCCGAGACCGGCGGCGCCGCCTCCATGACCTACGGCGGGCCACTACTCACGGCGAAGCACCACTACGTATGGCACGTGCGGGTACAGGACGCCGCCGGTGATTGGAGCAGATGGAGCCCGGACTACCGATTCGGTACGGGGATGCTCCGCGACCAGGACTGGAACGGGGCCACCTGGATCTCCGAAAGGGACTGGGCGGCGGGTCACGGAGTACCTGTGACCGACAAGACCGAGCCGGTCGTGGTCACCTTCCCGCCGACCACGGCGCGAATCCTCAGCCTGGAAGTAACCCGCCTGGGCTTACCGGCCGTCGGTGAGACCGGCCGCAGGCTGCAATTGGCCGAAGTGGAAGCCCGAGACGGAGCCGACGGGACGAACGTCGCCGCAGGCGCCCACGTGACGGCCGCGGACACGCTCCTCAAGTCGGGGTGGAACCCGAGCTATCTGGTCGACGGGACGACAGACTCCGCCAACAGCAGCAGACGTGGGTACTCCTCCACCCTGCATCCGTCGGCCGACGTCTCCGCAGAGCCGATCGTCCTGGACCTCGACCTCGGCGCCGAACGCAGCGTGGACCGTGTGGTCCTCTACCCGCGCACCGACGTCGGGGCAGTAGACGGACGCAGCGCCGGGTTCCCCACCGAATTCCGGGTCACTACCAAGCAGTACGTAGAAACCAGACCGCAGACGACCGTCGCCACGTACGCCCATGAGACGGCCCCCGCTCGGGGTGGCAGCACGCTGCTCGGCCTGCCGCTTCTGCGCACGAACTTCTCCGCCACCAAGCAGATCGCCAACGCAACCCTCTACATCTCGGGTCTCGGCGCATACGCGCCGTCTCTCAACGGCGCACCGGTCGGAACCATCGTGCTCGGCTCCGGATGGACCAAGTACGACAAGGTCACCTACTACGACGGCATCGACGTCACGTCTGCGGTGCGGCAGGGCGAGAACACCATCGGTATCGCGCTCGGTCAGGGAACACTCAACGGCATCCACGCCTGGGCCACGCCCGACAACCGCGGCGCATGGGACGGCGTCCTCCGGACAAAGGCGCTGCTCCAGGTGACCTACGCGGACGGCACAACGAAGTCCGTCCCCACCAACACCAGCTGGACCGCCGCACTGGGACCATCCATGCCCTTTGCCAACGGCACAGTACTCCCGGAAGTGGAGGGCTACGACGCCCGGCTGGAGCAGCCCGGCTGGAACACCCCTTCATTCAACGACAGCCGATGGGCGTCGGCCGTCACCGTCGGCAACGGCACAGCACGCCTGCAGGCCAGCCCGATCGAGCCTTCGCGCGTCGTCGGTGAAATCAACCTAGGAAGACCTGCCACGCCGGCCCCGGGAGTGTTCGTCTACGACGTCGGCCAGAACATCTCCGGCAACGCGCGCATCACGCTCGACGTGACCGCCGGCACTGCGGTCAGAATCCGTTATGCCGAGTCGCTCGGGAGCAACGGGCGAGCAGTGGTCGCCGGGAACCGCCTGCAGGACGACACCTTCATAGGTAACGGCTCGGGTCCGGCAACCTGGACCCCGTCGTTCACCCACAAAGGCTTCCAGTACATCGAAGTCAGTGGCTTGCCGAACGGCGCCACCGCACCCCCGGTCACCGCCTTGCGCATCCACAACGACGTTCGGAGCGTAGGAACTTTCGATTCGTCCGACGAGGTGCTGAACTTCGTCCACAACGCCGGCCGGGAAACAGTCCTGAACAACTTCGTGCTCGCAGCACCCACCGACGGGTCCTACCTCGAAAAACTGCCCTGGCTCGGCGATGGGGCACTCATGGCCGATGCGACGATGCGGAACTTCGATACCAAGGCCCTCTACACCAAGTGGTACAACGACATCGCCGACAGCCAGCGCGACGACGGCGACCTGCCTGCCTGGGCCCCAGCCCCCACCAAGGCAGCGGACCTGTCCAGCGCCGCATGGGGTAACGCCTTCACCGAAGTAGCCGCCCTGCTCCTGCGCAACTACGACGCCGAACAGGCCGTCGCCGCCCGTTACGGACAGCTCAGGGCATACGCCGAGCACGAGTGGTCCGAAGCCGACAATCCCGTCGAACTCTGGGGCGACTGGGTATGTCCTGACGGAGACAGCGTGTGCAACACCGCTGACGACAAGAAACTGGTGGCGCGCGCCTACGCGTACCGAACACTCGACCAGTTCGCCGGTATTGCCAAGCAGCTCGGCCATACCGACGACGCCGTGACGTTCTCAGGCTACGCAGCCTCTGCACGGACGGCTTTCAACAACGACTACTTCAGCACCGCCACCTCGACCTACCGGACTACGAGCGAGGCCCGATTCCTGCAGACCAACAACGTGCTCCCAGTCGCGTTCGGGATCACGCCCGCGGTTAACCGTCGAGCCGTGGTCGATGCCGTGGCTGCCGACGTCGTGGCCCGGGGCAACCACCTTGGTACTGGCGTGCTGGGCACCAAGTGGCTGTTCCGCGTGCTCACCCGGTACGGACACCTCGACACCGCCTACGAAGCCGCCACTCAACGGACCGCGCCCGGTTATGGCGAGTGGATGGTGAACGGTGCGACCACCCTTTGGGAGCAATGGACGGCGAGCCCACGATCGAAGGGTCATCCCTTCCTCGGTACAGCGGAAGACTGGTTGCTCGCTGACATCGCCGGACTCGCTCAGACCGGCGGAGCAACAACCGAGGTCGTCGTGAAGCCGCACATGCCGACGAGTCTCCAACGAGCCTCCACCTCGTTCCAGACCAACGGCGGCACGGTCTCGGTCAGTTGGAAACGCAAGAACGGTGAACTCACGCTCACCGTAGAGGTGCCGGTCAACCGGACAGGCACGATCTACGTGCCCATGACGGGTAGCCAGAAGGTGATCGCACCGTCCCGAGCTATCCCGGGACGGTCGGCCGGCGGTTACAAGCTCTACACGGTGCCGAGCGGCCACTACATCTTCAGAACGGCAAAGGCGTGACCGGAACCGGAAGGCGCAGTCGCCCGATGGATTCGCGCGGACTGGCGTGAGTTGTATTCGGGCTGGATCCGCATTGCTGGATCTGTCATGAACCTGCAATTTGTGGTCCGTGGCCCGGCGGCGGCTCGCGGCAGAGCGCGCCATGCGAACACGGCACCAGAACGATAGGACGGCAGCCCGCACCTGTGGCATGTCCGTCAACTACCCGAGTGAGGTGTGAAAAGTGGGGACGAGACAGGAACGAGAGCAACGACAGGCCGGTGTGGGCCGCCGAACCGTGCTGCTGGGTGCTGCGGCCGGTGCGGGCTCGCTCGCCCTGGGTGCCGGGACCCTGACAACCTCAGCGGAAGCGGCAACGACGTTCACCAAGGGTGCGGACATCAGCTGGATGCCGCAGATGGAGGCACAGGGTTACTACTGGAACAACAGCGCGGGTGTGCGGCAGGACCTGTTCACCATCCTCAAGGAGTACGGCATCACCGCGGTCAGCCTGCGGACCTGGGTCAACCCGTCCAGCGATCCGGCCAACGGGCACTGCAGCATCGAGGAGACCGCGCAGATGGCCCAACGGGCCGCGGACGCCGGCATGCAGGTCCTCATCGGATTCCACTTCGGCGACGAGTGGAACTCGGTCGGCGAGCAGACCCCGCCGGCGGCCTGGGCGAGCATGAGCTACAGCCAGATGCTCGACGCCATGTACGACTACGTCTACCACTCCTGCAACATCATCAAGTACTACGACGTGACGCCGGCCTGGGTGAAGATCGGCAACGAGACCAACTCCGGCATCTGCAAGCCCATCGGCAGCATCAGCAACCCGGATCAGATGACGGGCCTGCTGAACGCCGCCTACGACATGTCCAAGCATGTCTTCCCGAGCACCCCGGTGATGGTGCACCTGGCACAGCCGCAGAACTACACCAGCATCCAGACCTTCCTCGACGCCTACCAGGACAACGGCGGGCAGTGGGACATCACCGGACTGTCCTCCTACGCGCAGGGCGGCAACGTGCCCGTCGTGCTGGCCAACATGGAGACCATCCAGTCCAGTTACGGCAGGCCGGTCATGCAGGTGGAGTACGGCGGGCCGGTGGGCAAGCCCGCCCAGGTGCGCGACTCGCTGCGGGCGTTCATCACCGGGCTGAAGAGCTTCGGGGGCCTCGGCACCTTCTTCTGGGAGCCCGAAGGCTACCCGTCGTTCGCCGGCTACAACAGCTCAGCCTGGGACGAGAGCACCTGGCAACCCACGGCAGCGATGGACGGTTTCCTCGACGTGTGACCGTGCCGGCCACTGCGCGGCTGCGACACCGACGTGACCGCGCGGTCGCCGAGCAGAGCGACGACATCTGGAGTGAATGATGAGAACGGCCAGGATGCTTGGACGTGCCCTGCTGATCTCGGTGGTCACCGTGAGCCCCCTAGCGATCCCCGCCAGTTCGGGGGCCGTGAGCGCTGCGGCGGCCGCGACCGACTATTACGTCGCCCCCGGCGGCGACGACGGCGCTGCGGGGACGCAGGCTGCTCCCTGGGCGACGATCGCCCATGCGCAGGCAGTCGCGCAGCCGGGTGACACGGTGTATTTCCGGGGCGGCACCTACCGCTACACACACGCGAACACCAGTTGCACGAGCCAGACGGGCAGAGTCGACGCCATCACCCTGAACAAGAGCGGCAGTTCGGGCAGCCCGATCCGCTACTGGGCCTACCCGGGGGAGAACCCGGTCTTCGACTTCTCGGGCATGACAGACGACTGCCGGATCAAGGGCATGGACCTCACCGGGAGTTGGATCCACCTCAAGGGCCTGGACGTCACGGGCGTACCGCAGAACAACAGCCTCAACCACGAGTCCTGGGGCATCTGGATCTCGGGCAGCAACAACACTTTCGAGCAGATCAACACCCATCACCACATGGGGCCCGGCCTGTTCATCCAGAACGGAGGTGACAACCTCGTCCTCAACACGGACTCGCACGACAACTACGACCTGAACTCCTCCAACGGCGCCGGGGAGAACGCAGACGGATTCGGCGCGCACATCCCGGCGGGCAACCCCGGGAACGTGTTCCGGGGCTGCCGCGCGTGGTGGAACGGCGACGACGGGTTCGACCTGATCAGCGCCTACTCGTCCGTGACCATCGAGAACTCCTGGGCCTGGCGCAGCGGGTACGTGCCGGGAACGACCACGGCGGCCGGCAACGGAACCGGCTTCAAGGCGGGCGGGTATGGCGGCGACTACGACGCGGGCGCCGTCAAGCACACCGTCCGTACATCGGTCGCTTTCGCCAACAGGGCGTCGGGCTTCTATGCCAACCACCACCCGGTCGCCAACGACTACTTCAACAACACGAGTTACGGAAACCACCCAGACTTCAACATGCTGGGAGTCGACTCGAGCGGCGCCGACGTCGGCCGGGGCAACCTGCGCAACAACCTCGCCTACACCGGCACCCTGACGTCGAACATGACCGGCACGAGCGCCGCGTACAACTCGTGGAACCTGGGCATCACCTTGTCGGACGCACAGTTCCAGAGCGTGTCGACGTCCGGCTGGGATGCGCCCCGCGGGGCCGACGGGAGTCTGCCCGTGCTGCCCAACCTCCACCTCGCGGAGAACAGCACCCTGATCGACCAGGGCGTCGATGTCGGCCTGGCGTACAAGAGGCAGGCCCCGGATCTCGGTGCCTTCGAAGCCCCTTGAGGCGCCCGTCTGGTTCCGAGTCGCCGCTGGTGTGAAGGGTCTCAGCAGGCGCGAGCCTGGAAGCGGGTATCGCCCTTCCCGGGAGAGGGTGCCGCGACGGGGGCGGTTCTGTCGTCGCCTGTCGCGTCCACACGCCCCGCCCCCGGGCCGGTGGTGCTCCCGGGCCTTCCTCATATGAGTGTCGATCAGATGTGCGTCGCCGAACTCCGCTGCAGACCGTCGAAGTGATTTGCAGGGGAGTTCAACAAGGGGATGCCTCGCTGTTCTGTCGGTGAATTCTTTTACATCTCCACCATCACAGACCAGCGAGGAATCTTCACATGTCCGCCTTATGCGTGATGCGGTCGGGGCAGGGTGGATCCGTCGCCGGTATAGATAGGGATGTGGCAAACGCCACTACTGCAGTCGGCCCCGTCTGCTGCCGCAGCGGGCTGGCTGGGTGCGCCCAGCCCCAACAGGGCCACTGCTATACCTGCCGTGGCCGCGCCTGCGAGTCGCCTGGACTTGTATGTCGTTTTGCTTGATTTCATGAGACCTCCTGGTCGTCAGAAAGAGAAGAAATGCAACAGTGACGCGTTTCCGTCTTCGGCGGAAAGGGCGCCGATCCGTTTCGGTTGTAACGTATCCGAATGTGGTCGGCTCTTCAACTTGGGGGATCTCAGGGCGTGTTGCCGGATGCAAAGGTCAATTCAATGGCGCTGGTTGCACCGAGGCCCGCGGCGCCGGTGGCCCGAGAAGCTGCATAGCGACGAAGCGATATGCCTGATCCGCCGCAGAAGGAAGCGGAACAGGCTGAAGTGCAGGCGGGAGTCGCCACAGCAGGGGGTGTCAGGCGTCGTCGCGGTCCGGGTTCGGAACGCCGGAGAACGCCCGCCACATCCTCGCCCAGCGGGAGATGAGTTCGTCCGTGGCGCCGGGGGCCGCCTTTCGGGTTCGCCAGACGACATGGCCGTCCGGCCTGACCAGGACAGCGCCGCCTTCTCCTACTTCGTAGAGATGGACCAGCATGTCTGTGTCCTCGATGCCGGCGGTGATCAGACCGACGACCTGGAAGGGAAGCGTGTCCTCGGGCCACCGCTCCCGCAGCGCAGCCGCCCAGCTCCCGGGGTCGGGCGTGACGACCGTGACTCCGTTGTGCAACAGCAGGTCGTGGATCGGGTGCGGGGAACCCTCGTGCAGGACCATGGAGTGCGGGAGGCGCGCCCCGGGCCTGGTCGTCGGGCGGTAGGTGACGACCTCGTCGCTTTCGTCGGTCGGGGAGCCCGGTTCAGGGTGGATGAGCGGGCTGGCATAGGTGTAGCCGAACTCGAGTCCGGTGGAGACGAAGTGCTCGAGTTGGGCCGGGATCGCGGAGGCGATCTGTGCACGCCGGCGGCGTGTCGTGGGTGTGTCCCCTCGTAGTGCTCGGGTGCGTCGCATCTGCAGGTGTGTCAGGCGGTCAGCGGCCGTAGCCATCAGCCGGTCCGGAATCCACGAGAGCAGGGGGTGCGCGGCGGTCGTGGTCGCGCCATGGAGACTGCGGTTGGTGATGCCGACGGACTGCGTGACCTCGTCGAGGCGGAAGTGGTTGGCGACGCTCTGCTCGGCGAAGCGCTCGACGACGGGGCGGCGTTCTGTTTCGTAGGTGTCCAGGAGGGTGTCGCTCGCGGAACCGTTGAGGACGGCGGCGATTTTCCAGGCGAGGTTATGGGCGTCCTGGACACCGCTGTTGAGGCCGAATCCTCCGGTGTGCGGGAAGCGGTGTGCGGCGTCGCCGGTGAGGAGAAGCCGGCCACGGCGAAAGGTGCTCGCAGTCTGGGACGTCATGGTCCACGTGCCGGTGGAACGGATTTCGACCGGTACGTCAGGGCCCAAGACCTGGGGCAGGGTGCGCTTCCAGTAGGACAGTCCGTCGCGGGCGATCTGCTGCGCATGATGGAGGTAGGCGGTCATGAGGACGTAGTCGTCGTCGGCATGGGCGATGAGTACGCCGCAGAAGTTCGGCTCGTAGATCCAGTTGAGCAGAGATCTGTCCTTGCCCACGGGGTGGAGGTCCGGGGCGTTGAAGAAGACGCTTCCCATGTTCGCCAGGACCTTGCCCCGCATACGGATTCCGGCGCGGTCCCGGACGATGCTGTTGGCGCCGTCGGCGGCTATGAGGTATCGGGTGGTCAGGTCCTGTGTGGTTCCCGCCTGTGCGGTAAGAGTGTGCAGTGTCATGCGGTCGGTCGCGGCGGTGACGTCACACACGGTGATACCGCGCCGGAAATGCACCAAGGGCTCTTGGTCCAGCGCGTCCCAGAGGACGGGCATCAGCAAGTGCTGTCCGATATGGGAGATCAAGAACGGGCTGTGGGTGCGGACATGGGCGAGCATCCCGGGCTCCGACAGAAGGTCGATCTCGCCCAGTGGCTCGTCGGTGAGCCGGGAGCTCCAGCGGATGATGTTGACGGTCTCGATGGGCGGAGCGAGGGCGGCGATGTCCTGCGCCAGCCGGGGCGACGCGTGGTGCCAGATCTCGAAGGACCGGGCGTTGACGACGTGGGCCGCGGGATGCAACAGAGGCTGCGTCCGGCGTTCGACCACCGTGCTGGGTATGCCGTGGCGGGCCAGGAGAAGCGCCAGAGTGCATCCGGTTGCCCCGGCTCCCACGATCGTGATCGGAATAGGTTCGGCGTACATGGCTCAGAGGGTCTTCCAGGTGATCGTGCGTCGGCCCGACCGGGGTGCGTTGCCCGGCCGGGTGCCGGCTCCTGGCTTGAGCAGCTCCGCTACCGGTTCCCCCGCACGGAGCCGTTCGAGGAGATAGCCGGGGTCGATGTCGGTCCCGATGGGGTTCTCGGCGAAGGCGGTACTACTGAAGTAGTCAGCCGTGTCCTGGGCCGTGGGGAAGTTCTCGGTCTGGAACTCCAGTCGGACACCGTCGGGGTCCTCGTAGTAGAGGGAGGTGGTGGGGCCGTGATTGATCGCCCAAACCGGTGCGATGCCGGCCTTCCTGAGGCGGTCGTAGTTTTCCAGGAGCCTTTGCAGGTCCGGGAACGCGAACGCGAGGTGGTCGATCCCATACACCTTGCGGCGCAACCGGGCAAAGGGGAAGGCGTAGCGCAGGAAGCCCGGCACCTTGATCAGGGCGAGGCGGTGGCTTTCCTCGTCCCAGGCGAGGAAAGCGATCTGCTGGTCCTCGTGGACGACGCGTGCGCCGAGGACGGTGCCGTACCAGGCGATCATCTCCTTGCTGCGGGCGGTCTTGACGACCCAGTGCGCCAGGAACTCAGGAGCAGCTCGGTTCCCGGCGGGGGATGAGTCGGCATGTGCGGGGGCGGAGTTCATGCGGTCCATGTGTGCTCGTTCCGGTCGGCTCGGTGGCGGCTCAGGGGGCGGTGATGAGGGTGTGCTGCGTGCCCAGGTCGATGGAGCGGTCCGCGCTGCGGATGGAGGCGGTGACGACGTCACCGGGTGCCAGGTAGGGCTTCTTGCGGTTCTGGCGGATGAACAGGGACCAGAGCCTGTCCTCGGGCAGCAGCGCGGTGGCAATCCGGCGGAGCACGGCCGGAGGAGTGGTCGCCGTGCAGCCGTGGGGGGTACCGGTGAGCAGGAGGTCTCCGGGGCTGAGGTCGCAGAACGTCGTCAGCTCGGTGAGGGTCTCGGCGGGGCGGTAGAGCATGTTGGCGGTGCTGTCCTGCTGTCGCAGGTGGCCGTTGACCTCCAGACGCAGGTCGAGCTGGTCCAGGAGAGAGAACTCCTCGGGCTCGGGTACGGCGAGGAAGGGGCCCACGGGGCAGAATCCCCGGTAGCTCTTGCCCTTGAGGAACTGGCCTTGGGGCAACTGGACATCGCGGGCGGAGAGGTCGTTGGCGATGGTGACGCCGAAGACGTACTCGGAGAGGTTCTCGTCGGTGACTTCCTCCGCCTCGGTGACGTTCTTGCGCAGGACGAGGGCGAGTTCGATCTCGTGGTCGAGCAGGTGTACGTGCCTCGGTCGGGTGACCGATGCGTGCGGGCCGGTCACCGAGGCGTCGGTCTTGTCGAAGAAGAGATTGAACGCGCGGGCGTCGGGGTCCATACCGGAATCGATGGCGTGCTGCCGGTAGTTGGCGCCCTGGCAGATCACACGGCAGGGCCGTGTCACTGGAGACAACAGTTCCACTTCGCCCACGGGGTGGCGCGCGGACAGGCGGCGCGCTGAGCGCCAGTCCTCGGTCCCCTGCTGGATGAGGTCGCCGGTGGTCCGGTAGTTGCCGGAGAGCGGGGAAAGCCCGCCGTCCACGACGACGCCCCACTGTACGGCGCCGTCGGCGCGGTAGCGGGCGAGGTGGGTGGCCATGAAAGAACCTCCGTGCGGCGGGCAGGAATTGAGGGAAGAACGTCGGTGGATCCGTCAGTCGACGAGATCCAGGGCGGCGCACACGATCGCGGCCTCGTCGATGCCGTGGTGGCGGTAGACGCTCGCCAGGTCGCCCGATTGCCCGAACTCGCTGACACCGAGGTGGGTGGCGGGCACGCCGTGAACTGCCGCGAGGAAGGCCAGGGTGTGCGGATGCCCGTCGAGTACGGTCACCAGGGGCCTTGCCGCCGGGGCGGGCAGCAGGGCGTCGAGGATCCAGTCGGGGGCCTGACCGATTCCGCGGCGTGCCTGGACGGCCTCGAAGAGCATGCCTGGGCTGGTGATGCAGAGAACGTCCGCGGGGTGTCCCAGGGCGGTGAGGCGGTCGGCCGCCGCGAGGGCTTCGGGCGTGACGGCCCCCATCGCCGCGATTGTCACCACGGCGTCGTTGGACCGGCGCAGCAGGTAGCCGCCCGCCACGGTGTGCGTCCGGCGCCGTTCGCGTGCCACGGGGTCGGCGGGCACAGCGGCGAGCGTCTGGTCGATGGGCCGGGTCGACAGCCGGAGGTACGCGGAGTGGCCGTCGGATCGGCCGAGGCGGGCCAGGCAGGCGAGCAGGACCCATTCGGTGTCCAGGACGAAGGCCGGCTCGTACATGGTGCATCCGGGTTGCTCCAGCCCGATCGAAGGAGTCTTTATCGACTGGTGTGCGCCGCCCTCGGCGGCGAGGCTCACCCCCGAGGGGGTGCCGACCAGGATCGACTGACCGCCGGAGTAGATGCCGAACGACCATGGCTCCAGGGCACGCTCGACGAACGGGTCGTACAGCACCCCGATGGGAAGCAGGGGCTGTCCCCAGCGGCTCCAGGTGGAGCCGAGTTCGCTCAGCGCACACACGAGGTTGGTCTCGGCGATGCCGAGCTCGATGTGCTGGCCCTGGGTGCTCTCCCGCCACCGCAGGATGGTCTCGGGGTCGTCGGCGAACCAGTCGGGCCGGTCGTCGGTGGACCATACGCCGACCTTGTTGACCCAGCCGCCGAGGTTGGTGCTGGAGGTGACGTCCGGGCTGACTGTGACCACACGGGCTCCGGCCTCGGGGGCCGACCGCATCAGGTCGAGCAGTGTGCTGCCGAGGCCCGCCTGGGTCGATCGGGTTCCGGAGACGTTCCGCCCGAAGTCGGTGGGCACAGGCGGGGGCGTGGCCGACGGAGTGGGAGTGCGGGCGAGACGGGCCGCCGCCTCGGCACACGCGATGCTTTCGGGGCTGGCAGCGGGAAACTTGGCCCACTTGTTTGCGAGATCCGCACCGAGCCGACCGGCAAGGCCCTTGAACTGGTCGGCGGTCAGCAACGAGGAGTGGTTCTGCGGGTGGCCTTCGGTGGGCAGGCCGTGCCCCTTGACCGTGTAGGCGAAGATCACTGTGGGCCGGGTGTCGTCAATGGCGTCGAAGGCGTCGGCCAACGCCTCGTGGTCATGGCCGCCCAAGTTGCGCAGCGCTCGCTGAACGTCTTCGTCGGGGATGTCGACGAGCAGGGACCGGATCCGTTCGGAGTCGGCGCCGGTGCCTGGCAGCCGCTCACGCAGGTCGGTGCCAGGCAGCCGCAGCATGCGCTGGTACTCCGGATTGGTCATCGCGTCGATCCGGCCGCGCAGGGAGCTGCCGCCAGGGCGGCTGAAGAGATCCTGCAGGAGTCTGCCGTACTTGACGGTGATGACCTGCCAGCCCGCGGCAGCGAACATGCCTTGGAGACGGTGGGCGGCGATATCGGGTACCACGCGGTCCAACGACTGGCGGTTGAGGTCGACGATCCATACGACTTCGCCCAGGCCGGCGACCATCGGGTCGACCACGGCCTCCCAGCAGGCGCCCTCGTCGAGTTCGGCATCTCCCATCAGTGAGTACTGGCGTCCGTCGCCGGCGCCGCCGAATCGTGCGTTGACGTAACGCCGTGCCAACGCGCCCCAGACCGGAGCAGTGGCACCGATTCCGACCGAGCCGGTCGAGTAGTCGGCCGGCTCGGGGTCCTTCGTGCGGCTGGGATAGCTCTGCAGGCCGCCGAACTCACGAAGTGTCGTGAGGTATTTGGTCTCGAGGTCGCCGAGGAGATACTTGATCGCGTGCAGTACCGGGGAGGCGTGCGGCTTGACCGAGACCCGGTCCTGCGGGCGGAGGTGCTGGAACCACAAGGCGGTCATGATCGAGACCATCGACGCGCTCGACGCCTGATGTCCTCCGACCTTCATGCCGGAAGAGTTGTCCCGGACGTTGTTGGCGTGATCGACCAGCGCAGCCGCGAGCCACAGAACACGCCGCTCGATGGAGACGAGCACATCGGTCGGAAGGCGCGGCGGAGGTGTAGCGGTCGGCATGCAAGGCTCCCGGTGACAGCCCCGGAAGCGCGGCAAGCGGCACCGAGGCAGCGGAACGAACGCACTCCATGAAGCCTCCCGCGATGGAGAAACGGCTTGGGCTGTGGTGCAAACGCGAGTGGGCTGTTTGCACTCCAGTCCAAGGTCCGACTCTCAGGCCCGGCCGCCCGGCTCGGTCTCAGCGCGTTGTGAACTTTCCGGGCAGGACCGTCTCGCCCAGCTCCTCGACCAGGGTGAGGGCCGCCTGGAGCTGCATCCGCCGGACATGGATGCCCTCCCCGCGCAGCTCCTCCGCCCGCTGAACCCGGTAGGCGACCGTGTTGCGGGCGACGTGCAGGCGCTCGGCGGCGGTGTTGAGGCTGCGCTCCACGTCCAGGTAGCACTTGAGGGTGGTCCGGACGGTGACGATGGCCTCCTCGGACCCCGCCAGCGCCCCGAGTTCGCGCCGGACAAACTCGCGGGCCAGGTCGATCCGGTAGCTGAGCAGGGCCACCACGTCCAACTCGCCGTAGTCGAACAGCCAGCGGTGACCTGGGGACATCATGCCGACCCGGGCGGCCTCCAACGCCTGGTAGTGGCTCTCCCTGAATCCATCGAGCGACGGCGCGGCCAGCCCTGCTGCGACCCGCACCTCAGGGGAGGGCCGGTGTGTGCCGCCGACCGGCAGGGCAGGCGGACGCCGGACGCCGGACCCCCACGCCCAGACTCTTCGATCACCGACCGGCAGCACCAGGCTCGCCGTGCAGCCGGATGCCCGCAGCAGCTCCGCGACGGCACCCTCCAACTCGGTCGCCCCTGCCTCCGACAAGTCGTCGGCCCAGGCGACGAAGGCCACGTGATGCCTCGTCAGGTCGTATCCGAGGACACGCGAAGCGCGTTCCACGGACACGGCGTCACCGTGGAGAATGCCCCGTACGACTTCCATCCGGGCGGCGTTGGCGCTGGCGAGCCATGCCTGCTTTATCTGACCGAATTCGCGGGCCATGTCGGCCGACAGGTCGGCGACGATCCCGAGCATGAGTTCCGATGCACGCCGCATCGCGGCGAATCGTCGCTCATCGTCCGGCAACTGTTCGCAGAGGTCCCACAGCTCACGGGTGGCGAAGGTGTGGCCGACATGGATCGCGCGCAGCATGTGCTCGACGCCCACGCCGCGACTCACCACCTCGGCGGGCCCCAGCAGCACCTCGGGCACGTCGGCCATGACGAAGTCCTGTTCGTCGTGGAGCGCCGCCATCGCGGCCAGCGCGACAGCCTCACATCCCTTGTGCAGTTCTTGCACGATTCCGTCGATGGCCAGGTAGGGCACCTCGTCGGCGATGTGCTCTGCCATGGCCCGGCCGAGTTCGACAGCCCAGCCGCACGGGCCGGCTCCGACGCGCGTGACAAGCTCCGCGACCCTGGCCTGTGGCAGGACCGAACGGGTCACCGCGTTACGGTCGCGCGGAGTGAGTTCTTGGATCCATGGAGCGAGCATGGGTGGAGGCCTCCTTCTCGCGCGGGCCGGTCCGGCCGGGCTGTAACCCTTCAGGAGCCGCCAGACACCCAGGACGGATACCGCTGACTGTGCCGCCAGCCTGACCAGTGATCGATCGAGCTGGCAACAACAAGTTGCCAAGAGGCCCAGCGTTCATGCGTCGCACCGGTCGAGATCTTCCCGTCAGGTACCCGGTTCGACCGGTTCGCCCGCATCACCGCTGGGACGCTGGCGTCTCACTGCTCATGGTCCGGACAAGGCCCGGGTGAACCGCGGGCCGACGCTCGCCACTCGGTCTTGGGCTGCTCTTACTGGGGTCAGGATCAGTTTCCAGAGGGCGGTGCAGGTGACGGCACCCGCGCTCTGCGGCAAAGACCGCAGCGTTGCCGCGTTCGATCTTGCGGGCGACGCCGCAGGAGGGCCTGTCGTAGAAACCGGTGCGGGCTGTGGCTGCCCCGGCGGTGTTGCCCGGCAAGCTGATCGAGTACGCGCCAGGAGGGGCGAGACGTAACGTCTCCATGCCAAGAAGGTCTGCCTCTTCTTGGCTGCTGAGCCCACCCGAGGCGTCAGCCGCCGGTAGGAAGGGGACGCTCGGCGATCTTCCGGGCCTCGTCCGTGGAGACGCCCAGCATGCGCAGCATCATCTCCGCCATGGCCGCGGCGGCTTCGTCGGTGTCGGCGTCCGGCCTGGTGAGGTGTAGGTCGAGGAGGGCCAGGAGGCTGCCGCCCAGCGAGGACAGGGCGATCTCGGGGCTGGTGAAGGTGAAGCGGCCGGAGGCCGCGCCGGTCTGCAGGTCACTCAGGGCGCGAGGGGCCAGACCGCGGTCGGAGTGGATGTGCCCGAGGCCGCGGTGGCGCAGGATTCGCATGATCTCGGGGTGCGTCTCGGCCATCCTGGCGCTTAGCCGCACGCCGAACGCGACCCGCTCGGCGGGGTCGTCGACGCCTTCCAGCCGTTCGTCGATCACCTGGCCGTACTCGTCGAGGGCGTCGAGTACCGCCGCGTCGAACAGGGCGGCCTTGGACTCGAAGTGGTTGTAGAAGGAGCCGAAGCCCACGTCGGCCCGGTCGGCGATCGCCTGGATGCTCACGTCGGTGTCGCCCGTCTCGGAGAGGATCTGCCGGGCGGCGCGGATGAGTGCCTGCCGGGTCGCGGCGCGGCGCCGTTCGAAGCGATTGCTGGGTGGGGCTGACGTCGGCATGGGGCGAGTCTAGCAACACTCCCCAGAGATGATGGATTCCTCAAAAATCATCTTGAAAGTCATTGACGGGGAGTCGGTCAAACATGATGATTTCCTCAAGTGGTAAGCCTGCTGATTGGCGCGCCCTGCCGTGATTCGGCCGCCACCGGGTCGAACCCCCTGGGACGGGGGAGCCGGCACAAGCGCCCCGATGCCGTCGGTGGTCCTGCCGTACAAGCCATGGAGGCACCCATGCCTGACCCCCACAGCACCAAGTACCACGTGAAGACGGCCCACCAGGACCTGCATAGCGAGCAGGGCGCCCTGCTCGGCGAGCACTCCGGCCGGTCCCGGAACCCGGTGATCAAGGTCGCCGACCTGGCCTGGCTGGAGTTCGAGAAGCCCGACCTGGACCGGGCCGAGGTCTTCGCCCGCGATTTCGGCTTCGGTATCGCCGCGCGCACCGAGCGGGAGCTGTGGCTGCGCGGCACGTTCGCAGGCTCGCCCTGCATGGTGATCCGGCGCGGTCGTACGTCCCGTTTCATCGGCCCGGCGTTTCGCGCGGCTGAGGGGGCCGATCTGGACCGGCTGGCACGGGCGACGGGGACGGACGTACGGGACGCGGACATGCCCGTCGGCGGCAAGGTCGTCAGCCTGCTCGACCCCTCGGGCTTCCCGGTGCGGGTTGTGCACTGCGGCGGGGAACTGCCCGCTCTGCCGGGGCAGCGGCCGCTGCTGCTCAACTTCGGCACCGACCACCGTCGTACGAACGCCACCCAGCGCCCGCCGCGCGAGCCGTCCCGCGTCCAGCGACTGGGGCATCTGGTGCTGGAGACAAAGGTGTTCGCGCGGGCCCTGGACTGGTACCTGGACACCCTCGGCATGATCGTGTCCGACTTCCTGTTCCTGGACGGGCAGCGCGGCCGGGGTCCGACCATGGCGTTCCTCCGCTGCGATCTGGGGAGCGTGCCGGTCGACCACCACACGCTGGCGATGCACCTGGGACCGGGCAACGGCTATGTCCACTCGGCCTACCAGGTCACCGACCTGGACTCCATCGCGGCCGGCGGCGAGTACCTGAAGGAGCGCGGCTACAAGCGCAGTTGGGGTATCGGGCGGCACATCCACGGCAGCCAGCTCTTCGACTACTGGCGCGACCCGGACCAGCTCATGCTGGAGCACTTCGCCGACGGAGACCTGTTCTCCTGCGACCTCGAGCCCGGCTGGGCGCCCATGTCCACCAGCGGCCTCGCCCAGTGGGGTCCGCCGGCCACGCGAGACTTCCTCGGCGCCGGCCCTTCACCCAAGCGACTCCGCGAGGTCATGGAGGCGCTGCGCGACGACAGCGAACTCGACCCGGCCCGGCTGCTGGGTCTGCTGAAGGCCGCCAACTCCTGACCCGCTCAACCTCTGCCCCCTCAACCTCTCCGTAAAGGCAACAACATGAGTAACAACGTACTGCGCACCGCGGACGGCTGGTGGGTCGTCCGCGGCGACCGCGCCATCCCCGTCGACACCAAGGCCACCACCACCGCTGAGCTGATCGCCGACCGTGCCGCCGTACGCGAGGCCGCCGACTCCGGCGAGCTCGGCATGCCCGTCGCCGGCCTCGTCGCGCTGTCCCCGGTCACCACCCCGTGCCGCGTGGTCGCCCAGATGGTCAACTACCGCAGCCACGCCCGTGACTCGGGCTTCACCGGCGAGATCCCGCCCGCCTTCTTCCGCAAGGCGTCGGGCTCCATCAGCGGCCCGGAGGACACCATCGTTCGGCCCTCGCACGTGAAGCTTCTGGACTACGAGATCGAACTCGGCCTGGTCTTGGGCGCACCGCTGCCCGTCGGCACCGTCGTGACCGAGCAGGACCTGCCCTCGTACGTCGCCGGACTGGTCCTCACCAACGATGTCAGCGCCCGCGAGGTCCAGCTGACCAAGACGCAGTTCTATGAGAGCAAGTCGTACCCGACCTTCACACCCACCGGGCCTTTCCTCGCCCTGCTGGAGCCGGAGGACTTCGCCCACCTGCTGAACCTGCGGCTGAAGCTGAGCGTCAACGGCGACCTGCGCCAGGACCGCACCCTCGCCGACATGATCGTCCGACCCGCCGAGGCTCTGACCCTGCTGTCCCGGTTCCAGGCCCTCGACCCGGGCGACCTGCTCCTGACCGGTACCCCTGGTGGTACGGCGCTGAAGGCCCCGCCCAAGCCGGTGGAGAAGATCGCCGCGCTGTTGCCGCCCGCGGTGAAGTGGAAGGCGTTCTTCAGGAGCCAGGCCCGCAACCCGCACTACCTGCACGCGGGCGACCTGATCACCGCGACCATCACCACCCCGGACGGGCGGATCGATCTCGGCGAGCAGCGAACCGCAGTCGCGGACGCCAAGTAAGCCAAGTGACCGGAGAAGTGAGCCGCGCATGAAGTCGAATGAGGTCGCCCCGGACAGTGCTGCCCGGACGGCGCCGGTGGTCATCGTCGGGGCGGGCCCGGTCGGTGTCACCGCCGCCATCCTGCTCGCCCAGCGTGGGGTGCGCAGCATCCTGCTGGAGCGGCACCGGGACGTCTACCCGCTGCCGCGCGCCGTGGCCATGGACGACGAGGTCCGCCGGATCCTCCAGGCCGTCGGCATCCATGAGGAGTTCACCGCAATCGCCCGCCCGGCCAACGGTCTGAGGCTGCTGGACGCCCGGCACCGGGTGATGGCCGAGTTCCGCAGGGACGATCCGAACGGCTACCACGGCTTTCCGCAGACCACCCTCTTCGACCAGCCCGAACTGGAACGGCTGCTGCGTGCCGCCCTCGACCGCCATCCCGAGTGCGATCTGCGGGGTGGAGTCGAGGTTGTCTCCGTCGAGCAGGAGGAACTCGCAGACGGTCTGGGCCGGGTGCGGGTAACGCTGCGTGACGAGGCCACGGACGTGGTGGAGCACGTGTGGGCGGACGCCGTCCTGGGCTGCGACGGTGCGGGCAGCCTCACCCGGGATGCGATCGGCGCCGCGTGGGAGGACCTGAACTTCGAGGAGGAGTGGACGGTCCTCGACGCGCGTACCAGCCTGCCGGTGCGTACCTGGGAAGGAGTCGACCAGGTCTGCGACCCGGACCGCCCGGGAACCTTCATGCGGATCGGCAAGGACCGCTACCGCTGGGAGTTCCGGCTCGGGGTGGCCTCCGAGGACCTGCGAGAACTGGTGGCTCCCTGGGTGGACGTCCCGGCCGACGGTGACGGCTTCGAGGTGATACGGCAGGCGCGGTACACCTTCAGGGCCCGCATCGCCGACCGCTGGCGCCGGGGCCGGGTCTTCCTCCTCGGCGACGCCGCGCACCTGACCCCGCCGTTCATCGGGCAGGGCCTGTGCTCGGGGCTGCGGGACGCCCACAACCTTTCCTGGAAGCTGGCCCGGGTGCTGGAACAGGGCGCGGACGACCGCCTGCTCGACTCCTACGAGAGCGAACGCAAGCCCCACGCCCGGCACATGATCCGCCTGGCGGTCGCGATGGGCTGGGCGATGACCGGCGGACAGGACCGGGCCGCCGCCCTACGGCGCACCGCGCTCGGTGTGGTCTGCCGCATCCCCGCGATCACCTCGTACGCCGCCGGGCACGGTCTCGGCCCGGCTCTGCCGCGCGGCCCCCTGGCGTACGACGGCCGTCGCCTCACCGGCCGCCGCCTGGCGGGCACCCTCGTTCCCCAGCCACGGGTGACGACGGGCAGCGGGAGCGTCCGTCTCGACGACGTGCTCGGTGACTCCTTCGCGGTCCTGGCGGCCGTACCGCCCGCTCCGGCCATGCGCGCCGTGGCGCAGGCGCTGGGCGCCCGCGTCCTCCACCTGACCTCCTTCGACGATGCTGCCCACGGGGACATGGCGGTCATCGACGACGGGAGCCTCGCCGCCTGGCTGCGCGCCGGCCGGGCGGACGCTGTTCTGCTGCGTCCCGACCGTGTGGTGATGAGCACCGTTCCCACGGGCGGGAGCGGGTTCACCGGTACGTCCGCCTGGGCGCCACTGCTGCACACGTCCCGTCGGTTCCTTCCCGCCCGACAGCCCACCCCCGCACCTTCGTTGAGGAGCACCCTGCGATGACCACGACGAACTCTCAGCCCTTCTGGACGCCGGATCCCGTCACCGCCGCCGGCAGCCGCATAGTGGACTTCGGGCACTGGCTCGTCCGCTACCGCGACGAGGCCGCCGTGGGCGTAGACCCGACCGACTACGAGGCCCTGTATCGCTGGTCCGTCACCGACCTCGAAGGCTTCTGGAGCGCGGTGTGGGAGTACTTCGCCGTCGACGCGGAGACCCCGTACGAGCAGGTGCTCGCCGAGGAGACCATGCCCGGAGCCCGCTGGTTCACCGGCGCCACGCTCAACTACGCCCACCACGCCCTGCGGAACCTGCGCGCCGACCACCCCGCGATCACCGCGCTGGACGAGACCGGCAACGGCTACGAGGTGACCGGCGGCCAGCTGCGCGCCCAGGTCGCCTCCGTCGCCGCCACCCTGAGCGACCTGGGCGTCGCCAAGGGCGACCGGGTCGTCGGGTACCTGCCCAACACCCCGCACGCGATCGTCGCGTTCCTGGCCGCCGCGAGCCTCGGCGCGGTGTGGTCGGTCTGCGGGCAGGACTACGCCCCGAAGGCCGCAGCCGACCGCTTCGGCCAACTGGAGCCGACGGTGTTGGTGGCGGCGGACGGCTACCTGTTCAACGACACCACGCACGACCGCCGCGACGCCACCCTCGAACTGGCCCGCGCTCTTCCCACCCTGAAGGCCACCCTGCTGGTCGGACACGTGGGCCTGCCTTGGCCGTCGCAGACTTACCCGTCGACGGTCGTTTCGTGGGAGGACGCCGCGACCCGTGACGAGGAACTGCGCTGCACCCCGGTGCCGTTCGACCACCCGCTGTGGGTCCTGTTCTCCTCCGGTACCACAGGTCTGCCCAAGGGCATCGTGCATGGCCACGGCGGCGTCCTGCTCGAACACCTCAAGACCCTGGGTCTGCACTCCGACCTCGCCCGCGGTGACCGCCTGCTGTGGTACACCACCACTCACTGGATGATGTGGAACCTGGTCGTCTCCACCCTGCTCACCGGAGCCACGACCTGCACATACGACGGCAGTCCGGCCCCCTTCGCCCGCCCCGACATCCTGTGGGAACTGGCCTCGCGCCACCGCGTCACCGTCTTCGGCACCAGCCCCCAATACCTCCTCGCCATGGACAAGTTCGGCATCGACCCCTCCGCGCACGACCTGTCGGCCATCCGCGCCATGGGCTGCACCGGCTCCGCCCTGCCCGCCTCCGCCTACCCCTGGGTGCGCGACCACGTCGGCGCGCACGTCCAGCTCACCTCCACCAGCGGCGGAACCGATGTCGCCTCCGGCTTCGCGGGCAGTTCCGCCACGACCCCGGTCTGGGCGGGCGAGCTGTCCGCGCCCAATCTCGGCGTGGCGCTCGCGGCGTACGACAGCGAGGGCACGCCGGTCTTCGACCGGGTCGGCGAACTGGTCGTCACCCGTCCCATGCCGTCGATGCCGCTGTACTTCTGGAACGATCCCGACGGCACCCGCTACCGGGCCGCGTATTTCACCACGTATCCCGGC
Source organism: Streptomyces sp. S3(2020) (assembly GCF_013044505.1). Taxonomy (GTDB): domain Bacteria; phylum Actinomycetota; class Actinomycetes; order Streptomycetales; family Streptomycetaceae; genus Streptomyces. The sequence continues at coordinate 157,527 of NZ_JABERD010000003.1, forward strand.
GTGTGGCGGCACGGCGACTGGATCACGCTCACCTCGCACGGCTCGGTGATCGTACACGGCCGTTCCGACAGCACGCTGAACCGCCACGGTGTCCGGCTGGGCAGCGGAGACATCCACGACGCCGTGGAGAAACTCCCGGAGATCGCCGAAGCGCTGGTCATCGGCGCGGAGGAGCCGGACGGCGGGTACTGGATGCCCCTGTTTGTGGTCCTCGCCGAGGGAGCTGTGCTTGACGACGCGCTGCGCGAGCGCATCCGTGACGCCGTCCGCACCGGCGTCTCACCCCGCCACGTCCCCGACGAGATCCTCGCCGTACCCGGCATCCCTCACACCCGCACCGGCAAAAAGCTCGAAGTCCCGGTCAAACGGCTGCTCCAGGGCGCGCCCCTCGCCCAGGTCGTCAGCCCCGGATCGGTCGACAACCCCGACCTGATCGACTACTTCGCCCGTCTGGGCGCCGAGCGGCGGGCCGCGCAGAACCTCCACACAGACAGCACGTCGACAACCCCCGGGAACACCTCATGATCCTCACCGTGCCTCTCGCCTGCCTCATCGCCCTGGTCTTCGGGGCGCTCGGACTGGCCAAGGCGTTGGCCGTGCCGAAGATGCGCGAGCTGGCTGCCGAGGCCGGCTTCTCCGTCGGCGCCTACCGCCGCGTCGGCCTGCTGGAGCTGGCGGGAGTCGCCGGTGTGGCGCTCGGCCCGGCCGTTCCGCCGCTCGGCGGCCTCGCCGGGGCTGGGCTTCTCCTGCTGCTCGTCGGTGCCGCGGTCGTACACCTGCGCAAGGGCGACCCGGTTGCCAGACTCGCACCCGCTGTGGTGTGCGCTGTGCTGGTCGTGGGGTATCTCGTGGCCTTGTTCGGCTGAGGACTGACCGCCCCTGCGCCGCGGGGCGGCGTCGGGCTCCCCCTCCGGCGCCGTCCCGCCCTTTCAAGTACAGAACCACCGAAGAGTACTCTCGGCTTCCTGTTGGCCGAATGGGCGCCGACAAGGCCGTCGGCCTGAACGGCCGCCCCGCTGTCTCGCGAAGAAGCCAAGCGCGGCAGGTCAGATGAATTGCCGAGGTCAGACACCAAGCTCAGCAATGCCGTACCTCGTGGACCACGTAGTCGGGGACGTCCACCTCGACCTCGACGGTCGGCGGTGCTGTCACGTCCAGTGCGATGCCGGAGTCCGTCCGCCGCCAGGCCACAGTTATCCGTCCGCGCGGCGACAGGAATGTCTCCTCGATCCAGTCGACGGATCCCAGGAACGTCGGCGCGACCTTGACCCGGGCCCAGCCCACCGAGTCGTTCCGCTGCCTCAGGCCGACGACATCGCCCAGCAGCCACTCGCCGATCACGCCGAGCATGAAGTGGTTCTGCGAGGCCTGCCCCTGGGGTGCTCGGGGTCCGGTCCAGGATTCCGTGAGCGCAGTTGCCCCGGAGGCGACCTGGTGCCCGTAACCCGGGGCGTCGACGCGTCGGATCAGACGGTCGATCAGATCGCTGCGGCCGGACTCGCTCAGGGCCCGCAGGAAGTGCGGGAGGGAGTTCTCGCCGACAGTGAGGGCTCCGCCGTCCGTGGCGATACGCGCGACGAGCGCGTCTGCCGCCGCCCGGCGGGCGTCCCCGTCGGCGGCGAGTAGCCACCCGAAGGCCCAGCTCGCCTGGCTCCCGGAGCCCCAGCGACCGCCGCGGACGTAGGCGTCGACGATGCGCGACCGGACGCTGCGCGCCTCCTCCTCGTATCGTCGGCTCGCGTCCGAGTCGCCCAGCACGCGGGCGGTCGAGGCCGCGGTGAGCAGTGACTCCCACCATCCCGCGCTGGCGACGAGCCCGCGCGGGGTGGTGTCGTCGAGTTCGATCCAGTCACCCAGGCCGTGGTCCAGGAGCCCGTCAACGGACCGGCCCCGCAGATAGTCCAGGTAGCGTCCGACGGCAGGCCAGGCCCTGCGCAGTGCCGCCGGGTCTCCGGTGTGCCGGTACAGGCGCCAGGGGACCTCGATCAGCGCGCGGCCCCAGTTCGGGTCGTCGCGGAACGCGGTCTGGTCGTCCTTGTGCTTGTCGTAGTCGAAGACCACGAGTTCGGGCACCGTGCTGGGCACCATGCCGTCGGCGGCCTGTGCCTCCAGCATCAGGTCGACGGTCTCGCGCAGGTGGGCGGCCACGTCGTAGCCGCGCACCAAGGGCTCGAAGCAGAGGTAGTCCTGTTCGAGCCAGCCCAGCTTCTCGCGGTGCGGGCAGTCCGTGAAGACGGAGTACATGTTGCTCTGGATGGCGCGGTCGATCATCGAGTGCAGGCGGTTGACGAACGGGTCCGAGCTGCGCAGGGCACCGACCCTGGTGTTGTCGGTACGCATGACCTCGAAGGCAAGCGCGGTGTCGGGCTCCTGGGGGCTGAGTCCGCTAACCTCCCAGTAGCGGGCGCCGTGGTAGACGAAGGAAGGGTGCCAGGCCGCCGCGGTCCCGGCCGGGGTCACCCGGTCCCGGATGGGGGTGCCCGTGGAGGTCTGGCTGATCGCGCCGTCCGCGTCGAGGAGTTCTGCGGGGCGGAGGGTGACGGCTTGTCCGGGTTGCGCTGCGGAGAGCGTCAGCACCGGTCGGCCGGCGGCGTTGACGCGGAAGTCGAACAGTCGGCTGCCGTCGGCTCGGTGCGTGACGGTGGCCGGAGTCAGGCGGTCCACGACCCGGATCGGCGGCGCGGCGCGCCACCGGATGGTGAAGGGGCGGGGGATCGGAGCAGCGCGGGTCCACGGAGTCACGGTGTCTTCGGCCCAGCCCTCGCCCGCGTACCAGTGCGCGACGACGGTAGGGCCGAGCCGGGCTTCCCAGGTGCTGTCGGTGACGACGTCCACGGTGCGGTGGTCGGCGGTCTCCACGAGGAGTCGGGCCGCGACCCAGGGCTGCCGGTAGCTGGTGAACTTGGTGTAGCGGTCGGCCAGGCGCGGGACCCACGACACTCCGCCGCCGAGCCGGATGGCGATCTCGTTGGCGCCGGGCCGTAGCAGGGACGTCACATCCCGCACGATCGCGGGGACGGGTCCGCCGGGCGTTCCGTATCCGGGGTCGAGCGCCGATCCGAGTGCGGGGGTTCCGCCGATGTCGACCGTGGCGACGCCTTCGACGGCGAGCGCGAGCCGGGCACGCACAGGCGCCGCCGTGAGTTCGAAGGTGTACCGCAGTTCCGGCAGGGGCAGGTCCGGCTGCTCGGGGGCGAGCCAGTCGGGGTG